>CALJIC010000001.1 GCA_937974195.1 uncultured Roseiflexaceae bacterium
TGGGGGCCGCGAAGGGCTCCTCGCTCGCCGATCTCGCCTCCGGCCTCGTGCGCTGGGCCGCCGAGCAGGGCCGCGCCGACGAGCTGCTCCTGGGCGCGCTCGACCTGCGGCCGGATAGCGCGCAGCTCCGCGAGCTCGCGGCCGAGGCCGGCCTGGCGACGGTCGAGCTCGGCGCTGAGACGGACGCCGCGGCGGCCCAGGCGATCCTGCAGACGGGCGATGCCTGGATGGCCCACATGCACGTCGCGGCCCAGGCGGTCTGCCGGGTCGAGATCCGCGGCGGCACGGGTCTCGCCACCGGCTTCCTCGTCGGCCCGGACCTGGTGCTCACCGCGCACTCGGCGATCGTGGACGCGGGCGGCGACGTGCAGCTGCGCTTCGGCTACCGCCGCTCGTCGGGCAGCGGCGCGGTGGCCCAGGGCAGCGCGTACCGGCTCGCGCCCGACTGGCTGGTGGACTTCAGCCCGGTCGACGCGCTCGACTTCGCGCTGCTGCGGGTCGATGGCGCGCCCGGCGATGATCCGGCGGACGGCGGGAGCGGCGCGCGCCGCTGGCTGGTGAATGTGGTGGGCGCGCCGCCGGCGCCGGGGAGCCCGCTGGCCTGCATCCAGCACCCGGAGGGCGGGCCGCTCAAGATCGCCTTCGAGCTCGACAGCGTCGTCGCGGTGGACGAGCCGAAGGCGCGGCTCACCTACCGGCTCGACACGCGCCCCGGCTCGAGTGGCGCCCCGGTCCTGAACGAGCGCGCCGAGCTCGTTGCCCTGCACACCAGGCGGCTCGACTCCTCGCCGGACCTGAAACAGGGCACGCTCGTCGCCGCGATCTTCGCCCGGCCGAAGGTGCGCGCGGCGCTCGAGGGCTGACCGAGAGACACAGGAGCGACACATGGCGGATGACCGGCCGGATGCGGCCGAGGTGATCGCACGTATCCGCATGACGAACGCCCAGCTCGACCGGCTCCTGCTGGGGGTGGGCGTCGCGCGGCTGAACCAGCCCGGCGCCGTGGGCATCTGGTCTGTCAAAGACGTGATCAGCCACATCGCGTTCTGGGAGCGCTATGCGGTGCGGATTCTCCAGGCGATCCGGCGCGGCGAGACGCCCGATACGGCGGCGGAGGATGAGACCGAGGTGCGCAACGCGAGCGTCGTCGCCCAGTACTACCTCCAGCCGTGGTCGCGCGTGCTCGCCAGCTGGCACGAGGCCAGGGACGAGCTGATCGAGGAGCTGGCCGGCTTCTCGGCGGAGGAACTCAACAGCCCCGACCGCTACCCGTGGCGCGAGGGGCGGCCCCTGCTGCAGTTGATCGCCGGCAGCTCCTACGAGCACGAGCAGGAGCACTACGATCAGATCCGCGCCTGGCTGGCGCGCAGCTCCGATTGATACGGCGGGGAAGATGTTGCGGCAGGCCGCAGGCCGTTCCGACGGACAGTGCGGTTAGGACGTGCGGCCAGTGTGCTGAGGCATGACAACGGGCGAGCGAGAGGAAGAGGCACTCCTTGCGGGGATGGTTCGGAAGGGGCTGCACAGCCCCTTCCGGCGGGGGAGAGCGTGAGAGGGGGCGCAACCCCTCTCGCCCTCAAGCACGCAGTAACCGCACCGCGTAACCGCTGTAAAAGAAGAAAGGAATCACCAATGCAGCTGAGGCTGGTCGAGGAGAGCGGCGTGGCGTTCGTAGAGGGCGTGCCCGGCGAGGCGTTCATGGCCGCGGCCGAGGATGTCAGCCGCGTGATCGAGGTCTGCTTCGCCGAGGGGGCCGCGGCCGCGCTCCTCTACGCGGCGAACCTGCCGCCGGCCTTCTTCGACCTCAGCTCCGGGCAAGCGGGGACGATACTGCAGAAGCTGAGGAACTACGGCATCCGCCTCGCGGTCGTCGGCGGCGATGCGGCTGCCCCCACCGCCCGCTTCCGCGAGATGGAGGCCGAGGAGCGGCGCGGCGGCCAGTTCGGGCTCTTCGAGACGCGCGAGGCCGCCGCAGGCTGGCTCGCCCGCCCGTAGCCCTGCCCACCATCCCCTGGGACCTCCGCCTGCTGGCTACACGCAGGCCGGCCGCTAGCGCCGCCCCACCCTTCTCTCCTCTGCTGCGAAGCGGCAGATGAAGGCAGCGTGGGGCGCGAATCTTCCCCTCACCACACCTCGGAGCGAGCCGCCATGTGCTCGCCGAAGATCGGCCGACGAAGGAATCGGCAGATCCCCCCATGAATTTCGTACCCTAATCCTTCTCTGTAGCGATTATACATTGAAGGTTTTTTCCAAGGTGCGATAGGGCCCACAGCCGGACGCTGGCGGACGCTGGAGGGGAGGGGGTTCGTGCCGGACAGCACTCGCCCTAAAAGCCGCCGGACGATCGCCGCTAGCTTTGGCGGTCGCTCCGTGATCGAGCGGTTGGGATCCTGCGCATACTGGTCGCACGCGCCCAGTGTCGGGTGCGCTGGATGAGGGATTTCCCGCTTCGCACCGGGCTACGCACACACAAAGGAGATCGCTCAATGGGACGACTACTCAGAGCCGGAATGCTAACCGCACTCATCGTGGGTCTCTTCGGCCTCATAGGCCTGGCCCGCGCACACCCAGTTGAGATTGACAGCAACAACACTGAGTGGGAGAGTGTCAGCTCTCAGCCGCCGAACAAGGATAACGTCGGTTTCATCGCTCGCAATAGCGCCGGGCAGGGCCAGTTCTTCTGGCGCGACGCGAAGGGCGACCACCGTATCGTCCAGACCACCACGATTACCGAGGTGGTCGAGGTCGATATGACCCAGGTGCGCGTGACCGGCGACGCAGAAAATCTGTCGTTCTTCATCCAGCTTTCTGGGGTCTCCAATGTCAATCACACGCGGCAGAGCCCGGCTCCCGCGGACCTGCCGCAGGTCCAGATCGCGATCGACCGGGCCCCGGGCGGTGAGACCACGCTGGTTTCGCCGGCCAGCTCTTCCGTGACCATCGCCGCGCCGTGGGAGTACCTGATCCGGACGGACTTCGCGGGCGAGGCCTCCACACCTACACTGACCAACGGCCTCACCGCTAACAAGGCGGCGCCGCTCGTGTACTCCGATGCGTCGACGAGAGAGGTAATAGGGGATGCGATCATCAGCGATGTCTCCAACGTGGTGGAGATCAAGGTGCCCTGGTCGGCGATCGGCGGGTTCCCGACCGAGGCGCTGCGCTTCACAGTGGTGACGCTGCGCACCAGCGGCGCAACCCCCGCGGACGGCGTGGCATCCAACATCCTCGACACGATCTCGCCCTCCTACCCGCCCGGCGACACCACCGACGTGACCAACACGCTGGCCGAGCTGCAGGACAACGACATCGACTACTCGTTCAGCGTGCACTTCGAGCAGGACCCGCCGGTCAGCAGCCAGGCGGCCGGTGACGTCTACTCGCCGCTGCTGGTGACCGAGGTCGGCCTGTATCCGGCGACGAGCGACGCCGCGACGGACGGCAGCTCGATCCTGCAGTGGATCGAGATCACCAACGTGTCGGAGACCGCGCTCACGGCGGCCCAGGTGAGCAGCTACAAGGTCGGCGACGCGCCGCAGCGCGTCAGCAACGAGGCCATGCGCCATCTGCCCAGCGTGGCGCTGGCTCCCGGCGAGTCGCTGATCATCGCCCGCAACAAAGCCTCGTTCACAGGTGTGTACACGGGCGTGGATGCGAGCAAGGTGTACGACGCTAGCGGGCTTACTCCTTACGCTAACTGGGGATCGACTACAGCTGATCTGAGCCTGACCGCGACGGCGCCCGACGGCGGGACGATCTCCGACCAGGTCGTGCTGCTGGACGAGAGCGACACGATTGTCGACATGGTCGAGTACGGCAGCGGCACGCTCACCTCTCCGTACCCCAACCACGGGACAGTGCTGGTGCCGTTCGTCCCCGGCGTGGACGGCTCGGGGAACCCTCGGATCCAGCTCGCGAAGGACACCTCGATCCAGCGCTGTCTGATCACCCGCGACACCAACAACAATGACCCGGCCAATCCAGACTGGCTGGTGACGACGAGCAAGGCGGAGGAGACGCCGTTGGCTGGCTGCCAAGTGGCTGACGTCTCCGTCACGGTGAGCGGCCCGCAGAGCATCGTGGTCAACCCGTCGACCGCTGTCCAGCAGGAGTATGTGATCAACTACTTCAACGCCGCCCTGGAGGCGTCGGATGTGGTGATCACCGATATGCTGCCGAGCGGCATGCAGTACGTCGCGGGCTCGACCCAGAGCACGCCGGCGGGCGTCGGCGAGCCGGCGGTGAGCATGGTTGGCGGGCGCGTCCGGCTGGTGTGGAACGTCGGCACTGTGGCGGCGGGCGGCAGCGGCCAGATCTCGTTCCGGACCTCGGTCCCGGCCAACACATCGGGCAGCTCGTCGCACGACGCGGCGATCAGCACGACGACCGACGAGCTGACGCCGGCGCTCGCGAACAACACCTTCAGCCTGCCGGTCACCTACAGCACGGAGCCGGTGGTCGACGTCAGCGTCTCCAAGAGCCTGGTGACGACCGGCGCCAACCCGAGCCGGCTGTACCCCGGCGGCCAGGTGGTCTACCGCATCGTCTTCTCGAACATCGGCACGAAGGAGGCCAGCGGCGTCACGCTGCTGCACACTCTTCCCGCGGGCCTGACCTACCTCAGCAACTCGCGCAACTTCATGGCTGACGCGGCGGTGCCGGGCAACATCAGGCTGACGGTGCCCACACCGCTTGCGCCGGGCGCCTCCGAAACCGTCGACCTGGTCTTTGCCATCAACCCGGGCCTGTCGGCCGGCTCGACCATCCCGGCGACCACGGTCACCATCTCGTCCGTCACGACGCCGGAGATCAACGCCGCCAACAACACGGCGACGACGCCGGCGCTGACGCTGGGCGAGCCCCCGACGGCCCTTGAGCTGGCTGACCTGGCTGTGTCGGTGGAGGTGAAGGACGATTCGAACGCTGTGCCGGGCGGCTACATCGTGTACACCGTCACCTACGCCAACAACGGCCAGGGGGACGCCTTCGACGTCACACTGGTGAACTCCTTCTCGTCCAGCCTGGAGTACGAGAGCAACTCGCAGCAGTGGCCGGCCACGAACACGGCGCCGAACCAGGTCACGCTGAGCCTGCCGCCGGTGCCGTCCGGCGCGAGCGGGAGTGTCGACATCACCTTCAGGGTCAAGGCCGATGTCGAGCCAGGGACGGTGGTGACGAACGAGGTCCTGATCGCGACCGGCAGCGCCGAGTCCCGGCTCGATAACAACGTTGTGAGCGCCCCGGAGACGACGATCTCCGAGCCGCTCTTCCGGGTCTACTTCCCGGTCACGTACAACGGTAAGTAGCAGCTCGCGCGTACACACGAGGGCGGCGCTGGCATAGCCGGCGCCGCCCTTCTCTGTGATAACAGTGAGGTACGCGGTGCGGTCAGAGCGCCCTTGAGGGCGAGAGTGGCCGCTGCCCCTCTCGCGCTCTCCCCCGCCGGAAGGGGCAGTGCAGCGCATCAGTCTGTGCCTGGGGGACGGGCATCGGTGTCGGTGGGCATGACGACGGGCAGACTGGCACGGTTCTCGTTCCCTTGCGGGTCCAGGGCCGCAGGCCCTG
>CALJIC010000002.1 GCA_937974195.1 uncultured Roseiflexaceae bacterium
GCCACCCCCGGGTCCACCGCCGGGCGCGGCTCCTCCGCGGCCAGCCTGTCCGCCAGCAGCAGCAGCTCCTCCACCCGGCCGGCCATGCGCGCCAGCGTGAAGCCGCCCAGGATGCGCTCCCGCCCCGCGGCCGCCATCCGCGCCCGGCGCGCCGGGTCGTCGATCAGGGCGCGCAGCTCGCGGGCGTAGGCCGCCTCCTCGTCCCCGCCGAGCGGCACCAGCGCCCCGCAGTCGGGCGTGACCAGCTCGCGCTGCCCGCCGACGTCCGAGGCCACCGGGACGGCGCCGCAGGCCATGGCCTGGTAGACCGCGAGCGCGATCCCCTCGCGCTCGGAGGGCAGCAGCAGGATGTCCGCGGCGCGCATGAGGTCGCGCACGCGCTCCTGCGGCACGCCCCCGAGCAGCCGCACCTGGCCGGTGAGGCGGTGGCGGCGCAGGTACATGCGCAGCCAGGGCATGTCCTCGCCGTCGCCGGCGAACACAGCGGCGAAGCGGGCGCCGTCGTCGCGCAGGCGGCGCAGCACGCGCGCGGCCAGCCGGGCGCGCTTCTCGGCCGAGAGGCGCGCGGCGAACAGGATGAGCGCGGTCCCCTCGTCCACCCCGAGCTCGGCGCGCACCGCGGCCCGGCGGGCGCCATCCGGCGACCAGCGGCGCTCGTCGACCCCGGCGGTGCAGACGGCGACGCGCTGCGGCTCGGCGCCGCGCTCGACCATCCAGCGGCGCAGGTGGTCCGAGGCGACCATGTGCAGGTCGATCAGCGCGGTGTGCTCGAGCGCGAAGCGCGGCATGCCGCCGTGGCGGTGGGGCTGCTCGAGGTGGGTGTAGTCCACGATGCGGACGCCGGGGCAGTGGGCGCGCAGGTAGGGCAGCAGCCGGTAGGCGAGCTGGCTCTGCGAGATCCAGATCGTATCGACGCCGCGCGAGGCGGTCAGGTAGCGCAGGAAGCGCGGGTAGTCGCCCGGCCGGAGAAAGGCCGGCAGGTCGAACACATCCTGGGTGAGCGCGAGCAGGCGCTCCATCCAGGGGTGCTGCGCCGGGTTCGTGAGGCAGACGCTGACCTGCGCGCCGCGTTCGGCGAGCCCGGCGATGACATCGAGGGCGACCTGCTCGGCGCCGCCGGTGACCATCCAGGGCAGGATCATCAGGACGCGGCGGCCGGCGGAGGGGGCCAGGCGGTTGTCGAAGGGCAGCTCGTCGCGGATGACCGCGTGCGGCGTGAGCGGCGCGTCGTCGTGCTGCGGGCGCGGCAGGCCGCGGCGGAAGAGCTCGGGGTAGCGGGCGCGCATCTCGTGCCGGAACTCATCGGCGGCGCGCGGGTCGTCCTGGAACGCCCAGCGGTAGTGGGCGTAGGCTGCGGGGGCCTTGCGGCGCAGCCAGATCAGGTACTCGTGGATGTCGTGGCCCCACATGCCGTGGGCGGCGCAGCGCAGCCAGAACTCGTAGTCCTCCAGTCCGGCGCGGCGCGCCTCGTCGAAGCCGCCCACGCGCTCGAACGCCGCGCGGCGGACCATCGCCGCCGGGTTGGCCATGTTCTCGTACAGGAAGGCGGCGCGCGTGTCGAACCCGCGCGGCCAGGCGGTGTTCTGGTGGCCGAAGACCCGCGTCCAGGCGCCGGCGAAGGCGCTGCCGGGGTGCGACTCGAGCGTCCAGGCGAGCTTCTCGAGCGCCGTCGGCGCCAGCATGTCGTCGCTGTCGAGGAAGAACAGCAGCGGCGCGCGGCTGGCGGCGGCCCCGGCGTTGCGGGCGGCCGGCAGCCCGCGGTTCGGCTGGTCGATCACGCGGATGCGGCTGTCCGCCGAGCGGAGCGGCAGCAGGGCGCGCAGCGCCTCCGGGTCGTCCGAGCCGTCGTTGACGACCAGCCACTCCCACTGCTGGAGCGACTGGCGCAGCACCGAGCGGACCGTGTCCATGAAGACCGGGCCGGTGTTGTAGTAGGGCGTGATGATGCTCACCGCCGGGGCGGCAGACGTGTCGGCCGGCCGGTAGCCGTAGACCGGGAGGGCCGGGTCGAGGGGCGAGTGTCGCAGGTCCATAGCTCTCACCCCAGCAGCGAGCCGGGGTTGGCGCGCTCGTGCTCGATCACCAGGCGCAGGATCCCGTCCAGGTCGAGCGTCGGCTGGAACCCGGTGAGCGCCGCGAGCTTCTCGATGCTCGGCACGCGCCGGCGCATGTCCTCGAAGCCCGACTCGTACGCCTGCTCGTACGGGACGTAGACGATCTCCGAGCTGCTGCCGGACAGCCGCACGACGCGCTCGGCCAGCTCGGCGATCGTCACCTCCTCGGGGTTGCCGACGTTGAAGATCTGGCCGATGGCGCGCGGCTCGTCCAGCAGCCGGATCAGCGCGTCGACCGTGTCGCCGACGTAGCAGAAGCTGCGCGTCTGCTGGCCGTCGCCGTAGACGCGCAGCGGCTCGCCGTGCAGGGCGGCGCGGACGAAGCGCGGGATCACCATGCCGTAGCGCCCGGTCTGGCGCGGGCCGACGGTGTTGAACAGCCGCACGACGATCACCGGCAGGTCGCGCTCCTTGTGGTACGCCAGCGCCAGGAACTCGTCGAGCAGCTTGGAGCAGGCGTAGCTCCAGCGCCCGATCGACGACGGCCCGAGCGTCAGGTCGTCGTCCTCGCGGAAGGGCGCGCGGCTGCTCTTGCCGTACACCTCGGAGGTGCTGGCGATCAGCACCAGCTTGCCCTTCTTCGCGGCCCACTTCAGCACCACCTGCGTGCCGTCCACGTTGGTCTCGATCGTGCGCACCGGGCTGCGGACGACGAGCTGGACGCCGACGGCGGCGGCGAGGTGGACCACGGCGTCGCACTCGTCGATCAGCTCGGCGAGCACCCCCTCGTTGGTGATGTCATCCAGCGTGTAGCTGAAGCCGGGGCGGCCCTTGAGGTGGCGGATGTTGGCGATCGCGCCGGTCGACAGGTCGTCGATCACGCTGACGCGGTCGCCGCGGGCGAGGAGCGCCTCGGCCAGGTGCGAGCCGATGAAGCCGGCTCCGCCGGTGATGAGGTAGGAGGTCATGCGGTTGTTTCCGTCAGGGCAGCGAGCTGCTCCGCTGTAGGGCGTGCCTCAGAACGGACGGTATTGTAGTACGCTTCCGCCCTGCGTGTGGCCCGGAAGGGGGCGTATTTTCGTGCGGCGTCTTCTCCGAGAGCCATGCTAGCGGTAGAGCAGGCGCACCAGCGCCGCCCGGGCGCGCAGCGCGAGCTGCGGGATGTAGCGCTGGTCGCGGGCGAGCACCCAGCGGTAGGCGGGCTGCAGCGCGCGCTTGACACCGCGCAGCACGGCCAGCGCGAGCCTCCGGCCGCCAGGGTCGGCCTCGCCGCCCTCCGGCCGGTCGTAGCCCCACATGCGCCGCGCGAGCGCCAGCTCGCTCGACAGCTTGACCGCCCGCGCGGCGCTGCGCCGGGCGTCCTCCGGCGCAACGGGCCTGGGCGAGCGCGCCGCCAGGCCGTGGGCCTGGGCGATCAGCTCGGCCATGCGGTCGCCCATCTGATCGAGGCGAAAGTGCTCGGCGACGCGGCGCCGGGCGCACGCGCCCATGGCAGCGCGGCGCTGCGGGTCGGCGATCAGCGCGGCCAGCGCCGCGGCGTAGTCCTGCTCCTCGCGCGGGCCGCGGCGCACCAGGATGCCGCACTCGGGGGTGAGCAGCTCGCGCTGGCCGCCCACGTCCGCGGCGACCGGCGCGAGGCCCATGGCCATCGCCTCGAACAGCGCCAGCGAGATGCCCTCGTGCTGCGAGGGCAGGAAGAAGATGTCGGCGGCGGCCATGAGCTCGCGGATGCGCTCGCCGGAGACCGCGCCGAGCAGGCGCAGCGAGTCGAGGCGCTCGCGGCGGGCGAAGCGCTCGAGCCAGGCCCGCTCCGGCCCGTCGCCGGCGACGAGCAGGGTGAAGCGCGCCCCGCTGCGCGCGAGGCGGCGCGCCACTGCGGCGAGCAGGCGCGGCTGCTTCTGCGGCACCAGGCGGGCGGCGTAGAGGATCGCCGGCTCGTCGGGCGCGAGGGCGAGATCCCGGCGCAGCCGCCCCCGGTCGTAGCGCGCCGGGTCCCAGTCGGCCGCGTCGATGTTCGTGTAGCAGACGGCGACGCGGGCCGGGTCGGCGCCGCGGGCGAGCATCCAGCCGCGCAGGTGCTCGGAGGAGGTGACGCTCAGGTCGAGGAAGGGCGCGGCCTCGAGCGAGAAGCGCGGGTAGCCGCCGGCGCGCCAGTGCTCCTCCTCGATGTGCAGGTAGTCGAGCAGGGCGACGCCGGGGCAGTGGGCGCGCAGGTAGGGCAGCAGCGTGTAGCCGAGCTCGCTGTGCGAGACGATCAGCGTGTCGGCCTGGCGCGAGCGCAGCAGGTCGCGCAGGAAGGCCGGCTGGTCCGCCGGGGCGACGTGCGGGTGGAGCGGGACGATGTCTGGCGTGACGGCCTCGAAGAGCGGGCGCCAGGGGTTGGCGCTCGGCAGCGTGAGCGCGATCGTGAGCTGCCAGCCGAGGCGCCGGACGAGCTGCTGCGCCAGGTCGAGGTTGAACTTATCAGCGCCGCCCACCTCCAGGAAGGGCAGCAGCAGCACGACGCGGCGTTGGGCGCTCATCGGACTTCCAGCATGAGCGTGAGCGCGTGCCCGCGCCAGGTGAGGCCCTGGTCCAGCACGCAGAAGCCGGCGGACTCGCACAGCGCGGCGGCGGCCTTGGCCGTCGGGAGCCACCACCACGGCCCGAAGTCGGCCACATCGTAGCTGGCGGGCGCGACGATGCCGAGCGCGCCGGGGGCGACGCGGCGCCAGTGTTCCGCGAGCACCTCCCGCTCGTCCTCGCTGAGCGCCGGGACGAAGATCACGCCCGAGGGGGGCACGCGGTAGCGCCCGCGGCGGTTGACGACCGTCTCGGGGGTGATCGCGGTGGTGAGGATCAGGTGCCCGGCGGTGATCGAGCGCAGCGCGGCGAGCAGCGCCATCGGGTTGGGGTGGTGGTAGAGCACGCCCGAGCAGTGGACCACGTCGAACGGCTCTGGGACGTCGCCCGGGCGCAGGGCGCAGACGTCGCGGCTGAGGGTGCGGTAGCCGGCGACGCCGAGGCGGCGCATGCGGCGGTGGAAGGCCGGCCACAGCTCGCTCTCGGGCGGCGAGACGTCGATCATCGTGACCGAGGATGCGCCGTGGCGGTGGGCGACCGAGACCTTCTCGGCGACGGTGCCCCACAGCCCGCCGACGTCGGCGAAGCTCCTGCCGCGCACCACGCGGCCGATGTAGCTGTCGCGCAGGTCGCGGCGGGGGCCGGCGATGGCGTGCCGGAGACGCCGGAGGATGGTGAGCGCTCTGTCTTCCAGGGCCATAGTACGCGCCATTATAGCATCTGCTGGCGGGCGGCTTGCCACCTACGGGCGGCGCACGAGATAGCGCCGGAGTCGATCGCGCGCCGGCCGCAGCCAGCCCATCCCGTGGTCGAGGCCCCAGTAGTACGCGCGGCGCAGGAGCGCGATGGCCGCTGGCTCGCGGCGGGCCAGCGCGGCCAGCCTGGCCTCGAGCCGCTCGCCCTCGGCGCGCGCCCGGTGGTACTCGACGGCGCAGAGCGCGAGATAGTCGGCGAGACCCGGCTCGAGGATCGGGCGCGGCTGGCTGCGGGCGAGCTCCTGCGCACGCCGGACCAGGTGCGCCGGGTCGCCGTCAGGGCCGCAGGCTGCGACCCGCGCCTGCTCTGCGCCGCGCTCGACGGCGCGCGCCCGCAGCGCAGGCCCCGCGCTGAGCGTCAGGTCGATCTGCGAAAGCATCCCGAGCGCGGCGTGCAGACTCGCGCTCCCCGCGCTCTGGCCGCCCTCCTCGTACGCGTAGGCGAGCACAGCGACGCCGGGGAGCCGGGTGCGCATCCAGGGGATGAGCAGCGCGTCGAAGACCGATCCGGCGACGATCAGCCCTTCGGCGCGGCGCGAGCGGGCCAGGTACGCCAGGAAGCGCGGCCGGTCTTGTGGGCGCAGGAAGGCGGGCAGCACGAAGACATCGGGCGTCACCTGGGCGAACGCCGGCAGCAGCGTGACGTCGGAGCCGGTCGTGGCGGCGACGGTGATCTCAAACCCCTGGCCGGCGAGCGCGCGCGTCAGCTCGAGCACAGGGCGCTGCGGCTCCCCGAACTGCGGCAGCGCGATCAGCAGGCGCGGCCGCGGCGCGGCGAGCAGGTTGGCGAAGGACGGCTCCGCGGGCACGGGCGCGGCAGGGTCGGCGTGCGTGTACTGCAGGTGAGGCATGCCTTCGCGCCACAGCCGCGGGTAGCGCTGCCGCGCCTCGGCCGCAAACCGCCGTATCCCGTCGCCGCGCAGCGCCTCCCAGCGATCCCCGTGAGTCTCGCGGCGGCGGTACCAGTCCAGGTACAGCGGCACCGTGTCGCCCCACAGGCCGCTGGCGGCGCAGCGCAGCCAGAAGTCCCAGTCCTCCAGGCCGCCGCGGCGCTGCTCATCGTAGCCGCCTGCGGCGCGGAAGGCGGAGACGCGGACCATGGCCGTGGGGCTGACCGGGTTGCGCGAGAGGAAGGCGCCCGGGTTGTGAAACCCGTCGGTCCAGAGGTACTGCTCCGCGCCGAAGCCGACGGTGTAGCCGGTGACGAACGCGGCCTCGGGGTGGCTCTCGAGAAACCAGGCCCAGACCTCGGCCGCCGTGGGCTCGATCAGGTCGTCGCTGTCGAGCTGGAGCACGTAGGGGGCGCGCGCCTGTGAGAAGCCGGCGTTGCGGGCGGCCGGCAGCCCGCGGTTCTGCCCCAGGTCGACGACGCGGATGCGCGGGTCGCGCTGGCGGTACTCGTCCAGCACCGCCAGCGCCTGCGGGTCGTCCGAGCCGTCGTTGACGATCAGCCACTCCCACTGCTGGAGCGACTGGCCGAGGACCGAGCGCGCCGTCTCGTGGAAGATCGGGCCGGTGTTGTAGAACGGCGTGACGATCGTGACGGCCGGCGGCGCGTGGGCGTCGGACGGGGCGTAGCCGAAGGTCGGCCGCTGTGGTGAGCCGGGGGTGTTCTGAAAGTCTGGCGCGTGCGGGTCGACCATGCGCGGCTTGCTCTCAGGCCGGCGCGCCGGCATGGGCCGGGTCGGGCGCCAGGCGCGCCTCGAGGGGCGGGCGAAGCACAACTCGACGTAACCACACCTGCGAGTCGTAGCTGGCGGGGTTGCGCTCAGGGTGGACGCGCAGCGTCACCGTGAGCAGCCCCTCGCTCTTCTCGGGCAGGGTGATGGTCACGCCATACTCCGGCTCGAGCGGCCCCGGCTTGTAGAGGTCGATGTACGCGACAACCTGTCCGTCGGCGCGCACCTCCAGGATGCCGCTCCACTCATGGCGCAGCGCGATGATCTGAAGGAGTGAGCCGCCCTGCGCCTCGAACTGCAGTGTGGCGTCCGGATCGCCGCGCCGATAGATCGCGCCCGGTATCGCCTCAGCCGTTGTCCAGTCGCCGAGGAGGCGGCCGCACTCGCCGTGCGCTCCGGTGAGCAGGTCGTACCCCCACATCGACTCGCGCCGGCGGCGGGCCTCCGCCCCATGACGCTCGATGACCTCGCGGTAGACGCCCTCGAGATCGGCCGCCATGGTGCGGTAGTTCATCTGATCGTGGACGCGCTGCCTGCCCGCCTCGCCCATCCGCAGCCGCAGCTCATCGTCGTCCATGAGCCGCTTGAGCGCTGTGAAGAGCTCCTCCTCGCTGTCCGGCGTGACGAGCAGGCCCTCGACGCCATCGGCCACGACCTCCGGGACGCCGCCTGTGCGGCAGCCGACCACGGCTTTGCCGTACTGCATCGCCTCGTGGTAGATCAGGCCGAATGACTCGAAGAGCGACGGCGCGACGAAGAGATCGCACGTCTGGTAGTGGTGCTGGAGCGTCGCCTCGTCCACTTCGCCGTGGAAGAACACGCGGCTGAGCCAGGGCGCATCGCGGTGCTGCGCCAGGAAGCGCTGCTTGAGCGTGCCGCCCTCCACCAGCGGCACGTTGTCATTCCCGACCAGATGGCACTCCCACTGCGGATGTGCGGCGAGGAGCTTCGGGAGGACGGCCAGGAGTACGTGGGCGCCCTTGCGGCGCTCGCAGCGGCCGACGAACAGGAGCTTGCGCCGGGCGCGCGGGGGGTGGTTGGGCATGGGCGCCGTGTCCGGCACAATGCCGAGCGGCGTCCGGTGCAGGCTCGGCAGGCGCTCCGGCGCGATCCCCATCAGCGAGCGGTAGGTGCTGAGCACGCCGTCCGATGGCACGCAGACTGCGTCGGCGTGCTCGATCTGCCAGCGGTCCATCGCCACCGAGGCGCGCAGGTCGTCGTTGACCTTCCAGCCCTCGGTGTGGATGATCTGGGCGAGCGGGGAGACGAGCATCAGCGCGACGGGGTAGACCTTGGCGCGGA
Source organism: uncultured Roseiflexaceae bacterium (assembly GCA_937974195.1). Taxonomy (GTDB): domain Bacteria; phylum Chloroflexota; class Chloroflexia; order Chloroflexales; family Roseiflexaceae; genus CALJIC01. Next base: position 8,353 of record CALJIC010000002.1, read on the forward strand.
TCAGCGCCAGCGCCTCGAGGTCCCAGTTAGAGGCGTGGATGATGTCGAAGGAGGTGCCCTCGGCGTGTAGCTCGGCCAGCCGGCGGGCCACGGCGACGCTGTAGGCCAGGTTCTTGTTGAGCACTGGCCGCTCGGGATCGAGCGCTCCCGCGGCGGCGTGGGTTGAGATTCCGTGGATAAGGAAGCCGAGGCTGTACATCTGGAGCGGCTGCTCATCCTGACAGATGATGTGGACCTCGTGGCCGCGCTCGTGCAGCCCCAAAGCCAGGTCGAAGGTGTAGCGCCCGACGCCGCCGTAGCTTGGGTGGAGTGGGATCGTCTTGGTGAGCAGGGCGACACGCAGCCGCGGCTGGCGGTGGGCGGGCTCGAACGGCAGGAACGGGGGCGGCTGCTCTTCGAACCGCCGCACCAGCCGCGGCGACGAGATGCCGGCCCGGACCCCGTCCGCGACGCCCTGGAGCCAGGCGCGGCGCGCAGCGGCCCACTGGCCCCGCGTCATCTCGCCGCGCCGCCGGTGGCCGTCGATATCGGCGACGAAGTGCTTGCGCGGCGCGGCGGCGAGCGTGCGCGCCAGGCGTAGCGGCAGCGGCCCGCTGCTGTTCTTCAGCGCGTAGTACGTGTCGCTGCGGGCGATGAGCCGCCAGTTGCGCCCCGAGCTGCTTCCGCGGACATCGGAGGCGCCGGAGTAGTGGCGCACCGGGTTATCCGGAAGATGGAGGATCGAATAGCCGGCGCGCGCCAGGCGGAAGCAGACATCGGTCTCGTCGTGGTAGTACACGAAGAATTCGTCGAAGCCGCCGATGCTGATCAGCGCGCTGCGGCGG
>CALJIC010000003.1 GCA_937974195.1 uncultured Roseiflexaceae bacterium
CGGCGCCAGATCGCCAAGGTCGACCGGCGCGTGACCGGCGCCGAGCGGGGTCTGCTCGGCGGGCTCTTCCTCGGCATGTTCGCGCTGCCGCTGGTCTACGCCCTGACGCGCTGGCTCGACGGCGCCGACTACCGGCTGCCGCCGCGGGCGCGGGCCCTCGCGGGGGCGGCGGGCGCCGGGCTGCAGGGGGCCGCCATCTGGCTCTTCTGGCGCGCCCACCGCGACCTGGGCGCCAACTGGTCCCCGTCGCTCGAGATCGGCGAGCGGCACGCCCTGGTGACGGAGGGCGTGTACCGCCACATCCGCCACCCGATGTACGCCTCCCACGCCCTCTGGTGCATGGCCCAGGCGCTGCTCCTGCAGAACTGGGTCGCCGGCCTGGCCGGGCTCCTCACCTTCCTGCCCATCTCCCTCAGCCGCATCCCCAACGAGGAGCGGATGATGCTCGACCACTTCGGCGAAGCCTACCGGGACTACTGCGCGCGCACCGGGCGGCTCCTGCCGAGGCTCGGCGGGCCGGGCGCCGAGAGAGACGCCGAATGACGGCCCGCCGGGCGGGACGAGATAAGCGAGAGAGTCTTGGCTCTGTGAGCGGGCCCGGGCGTGCTATACTTTTTGCCACCGCTGGCCAATCAATAGATCCAAGACTCTGCGGCCCAGAGCTCGGCTGACACGCGCCTGCAGGATGCTATGACGCCTCCGCCCTGCCGCTTCAGCTCGACCTCGCGACGCGCGATTGCTCAACGCCTATGGGCGAGCCGGCGGGCTCCTGAGCGCCTCGCCAAGGCGCATACCGCTCGCGCTGCGCAGGCGGCAGGCTCGAGCCTGGCTGCCGCGTGGTGCGCCGCCGGTGCCATGGTGGGCCGGCGGCACCTCATTCGGGTCGAGCTCCTCGCGCAGGGTTGCGCCAGGGCGCGAACATCGCGCCCTGGCGGATGACCGCCCCTGCTGAGCGCCGCGGCAGCGGCGGATGGCGCGTCCGTATGCGGGATTCGCGCCGGTCTCGCAGAATAGTTACAGCCGCGGACTATACTAGAGGCGGAAAACTTAACACAGGGTATTGTGATGATTCGTCGTTTCTCGATGCCGCTCCGCCTCCGGCTGCTGATAGCCTTCCTCGTCGTCACCGGCCTATCGGTAGCCGCGGTCAGCGGGATCTCCGTGCTGCGCTCCAGCGAGTCGCTGCTCGTCGACACCGGCCGCGTGCTGCGCGCTCGCGCCGAGTCGGAGGCGAGCGCGATCGGCGCAGCCCTCGATAGCCAGCTCGTGCACCTGCGCGCCCTGGCCCTCGGCCGCACGCTGCGCGCCCTGACGGAGGTGCAGAACCAGGGGTACACCGCCGACCCCGCGGCGACGATCGCCGCGAACGATGCCCGCTGGGCCACGGCCAGCAATACCGACACCCAGGTGATCGCCGTCATCAGGAGCTCGGCGGCCAACGATCTGCGGGCCTCGGCCGGCCTGAACCCGGACATGCTCGCGCTGGTGCTCACCGACCGCTACGGGGGTCTCGTGGCCGCCACCAGCCGCCCCGTCACCTACGACCAGTCCGGCGAGGCGTGGTGGCGCCAGGCGGTCGAGCAGGGCTTCTATATCGGCGCGCCCGTCTACGACGAGAGCGTCGACGCCCCCGGCCTGATCATCGCCGTGGCCATGCGCGACCCGACCAGCGACGAGCTGGTGGGCGTGCTGCGCTCAACCTACCGCCTCGGCGCGATCATCGAGCAGCTGGACGCGGCGAGCTTCGGCGCCACCGGGCGGGCAGAGCTGCTGATGGGCGACGTCGGCGTGGCTGTGGACAAGGGCGGCGAGCGCAGCATCGACGAGGCCGAGCGGGAGCTGATCACCCGGGCCCGCGGCGCCGATTACGCCACGGGCTCGATCGGCGACACCAGGGCGATCATGGCGGCGGCGCCGGTGGAGAGCACGCCCGAGATCGCGTCCCTGGGCTGGGAGCTGCTGCTGATCCAGGACGAGAGCGAGGCCCTGGCCCCGATCGGCGTCGCGCGCTCCAGCGCCATCCTCACCGCCCTGGCGGTGCTGGTCGGCGCCGCGGCGGTGGCCCTGGCCATGGCCCAGCGGATCGTCAGGCCAATCGAGGAGGTCACGGTCGCGGCGGAGAGCATCGCCGCCGGCGACCTGGACCGGCGCCTCGCCCTGGGCTCGCACGACGAGCTCGGCCGGCTGGCGACGAGCTTCAACCAGATGGCCGACGCCCTGAAGGAGCGCATCGCCGCCGAGCAGTCGGCCCAGGCCGAGCGGCTGGCGCTGCAGCAGGAGATGATCGCGGCCCAGGAGCGGCGGATCGAGGAGATGGCGGCCCCCGTCATCCCCCTCAGCGACCATATGCTGCTGCTGCCCGTGATCGGCACCGTCGACGAGCGCCGGGCCAACCAGATCATGCAGACGCTGCTGGCGGGCGTCGTCGCCCGGCGGGCCAACCTGGCGCTGCTCGACCTCACCGGCGTGCGCGCCGTGGACGACGAGGTCATCCAGGTCCTGCTGCGGACGGTGGACGCCGTGCGCCTGGTCGGCGCCGATGTGGGGCTGGTCGGCCTGCGCCCCGATGTCGCCCGCACCATCGTGGACCTGAACATCAACCTGGACGGCGTCCACCTGTACGCCAACCTGCAGTCGGCCCTGGCCGACGCGACGCAGGGCTTCGCCTCTCGCGGGTGAGCCGCGCCCGGGGCTGACGACGCGGCCGCTGCTCCTCGCCCAGCAGCGGCCGCGCCGACTCCGGCGACGTGTCGCTCCGCGCGGCGCATCACCCGCCCGCGCGCGTGAAGGTCACATGCGTGACCCCGCTGGGCGAGGAGACGGCCTCCACCGCGTAGCCCCGCTCGAGGCCCTCCAGCCCGTCCCAGAGGCGCACGCCGCGGCCGAGGACGATCGGGACCACGACGAGGTGCAGGTGGTCGATGAGCCCGGCGGCGAGGAACGCGCGGACGACGGTGGGGCCGCCGCCGATGCGCACGTCCAGGCCGCCCGCGGCCTCGCGGGCCGCCCGCAGCGCCTCGGCGGGCGGGGCGTCGAGGAAGTGGAAGGTCGTGCCGCCCTCCATCACCAGCGGCGGGCGCGGGCGATGGGTGAGCACAAAGACCGGAGTGTGGAAGGGCGGGTTGTCGCCCCACCAGCCCCGCCACGCCGGGTCATCCTGCCAGCCCGGCGGGCCGAACTTCCCGGCGCCCATAATCTCGGCGCCGACCCCCGAGGCGAACGCGCGCGCAAAGGTATCGTCGACGCCGCCGCTGCCGCCGGGCTGGCCGAGCATCGCGCGGCCCCAGCGCGTGGCGAACATCCACGTGTGCAGCCGCTCGCCGGCGTGGCCGAACGGCGCCTCCAGGCTGAGGCCCTCGCCGGTGGCGAAGCCGTCGAGCGAGATGGAGAAGTTCTGCACGCGGACCAGTGACATGGCTCACGCTCCTGCTCGGCGCACGGTCGGGATGTAGACGAGCTGCTGGATGCGCCCGTCGAACAGCCGGGAGTCGACCAGCTCCAGGTCGATCTCGGGCATGCCGGCCAGGATGGGGTCCTGCCCCGTCGGCCCGCCGATGATGGGGAACACCAGCACCTCCAGCCGGTCCACCAGGCCGGCGGCGAGCAGCGCGCGGTTCATCGAGATGCTGCCGTGGGAGTACAGGGGGCGGGCGACTCGCGCTTCAGGCGCGGGATGGCCTCGAGCGCGTCCTCGGCGATGAGGGTCGAGTTCGCCCAGGCCAGCGGCGCCTCCAGGGTGCGCGAGAGCACGATCTTCGGGGCCGCGCTCAGCGCGGCGAAGTTCGGGTCATCCTGGCGCTGCGCGGCGAAGCGCGCCATCATGCGGTAGGTGGTCGCCCCGAACACGAGGATCTGACCCGACCCGCCGAAGAAGGCGCGCGCGTGCCACGCGCGCAGCTCGGGGCCGTCCTTGCCCCAGTACGCGACCGGGCCCGTGCCAAAGCCATCGAGGGTGGTGAACAGGTTGACCGTGTACGTCGCCATCTAGCGCTCCTCCGTATCGCCGCGACGGAGCCGTCGCGGAATCCACACAAGGTTGTCGTCCGAGGGCGCGCGCGATCGACAACGGCGATGGGGAAACGAGGCCGCCGCTTGGGGGCCGGCCGCGGCTTGGGTATACCTCTGCGCGGGGGGGCGCCTGGCGAGCGCCAGGCCGGATAGGGAGGAGGCGGCTGATGCGCAGATTCCTGTTCACCACCCTGCCCACGAACGACCTCGGCCTGCTGACGCGCTCGCTGCCGATCGCGGCCGCCCTGGCCGGCCGGGTGCACCGCGTCGCCTTCTGCAGCCCCGCCCCCGCGCCCAGCCGGCTGATCGCCGACGCCGGCTTCGAGAACCGCACCCCGTCCCACCCGCTCTACGCGCTCATCGCCCACGGCGCCACGCCGCGCGGCCTGCTCCGCCTGCTCCGCTCGGGCGCCCTGCGGCGCTACGGCTCGCTCCCGCGCGCGCTGCGCGACCTCGCCCTGGCCCTGCCCTGGCGCTCGCCGCCGCGGACCCCCGAGGTCTGGAACGTCGACCACGCCGGGGCGCAGCTCGGGATGCTGAACGAGGGCTTCGTGCGGGCCAACTGCGCGGCTATGCTCGAGCTGATCGCCGCCCCCGACGTCGACGTAGTGGTGGACTTCTGGAACCCCTTCGCCGTGCTCGCGGCGCGCGCGCTCGGCAAGCCGGTGGTCACGGTGATCCAGGCCGACGCGCACCCGCGCAGCGCCGGGTTCATCTGGTGGAAGCGGCCCCCGGCCGGCCTGCCCACGCCGGTGCCGGTGCTCAACCGGGTGCTCGCCAGCTACGGCCTGCCCCCGATCCGCTCGCTGGGCGAGCTGTCGGTCGGCGACCTGACGCTCTGCGTCGGCATGCCCGAGACGGACCCGCTGCCCGCCGACGCGGCGGTGACCTACGTCGGGCCGATCCTCTGGCAGCAGCCCGAGGCGCGCCTCCCGGCCTGGGTCGCCGAGCTGAGCCGCGACCGGCCGCTGATCTGGCTGTACGCCGGCAACCCGCGCTACGGCTCGGCGGACGAGCTCCTGGACTCGGGCGTCGTGCTCCGCGCCAGCATCGCCGCCCTGCGCGACGAGCGGGTGCACCTGGTGATCACCACCGGGCACCACCCCCTGCCGCGCGACCTGCTCCCGCTGCCGGCGCACGTCCGCCACGCGGCGTACCTCCCCGGCCTGGCCATGGCCGAGCGGAGCGACCTGCTGATCCACCACGGCGGCTACGGCTCCTGCCAGACCGGGCTGCTGTGCGGGCGGCCGGCCGTGATCGTGCCGACCTACGCCGAGCGCGAGAGCAACGCCCGGCGGGTCGCGGCCCTCGGGGCGGCGGAGATGGTCCCGGTCACCTACGTGGCCGGGAGGAAGCACGTGGACGTCGCGGCGCTGCGCGCGGCGGTGCGGCGCGTGCTCGCCGAGCCGTCCTTCCGCGAGAGCGCCAGGCGCGCGAGCGAGCGGCTGCGCTCCTACGGGGGGACGGACGCGGCGGCGGCGGCCATCGAGCGGTTCGCGCACCAGCGTGCTGGGTAGGGCGCGGCAGGCCGCACAGAGCCGGCGCCGTCGCAGTTGGATCCAAGCCTCATCTACTCCAACAGCGCCTGATCTGATTTGGCGCTTTGCCGAACGCCTATATTTAGGGTGCCATCCGCGGCGGCTCAGCGCGGGCAGCCGCCCCGGCGCTCGCCGCTAGCGAGACACGGCGCCGCCGATGGTCGCCGGCTCGTATCTCTAAGGCCTGAGAGATGCGGGGTACACGCGAACCTCACGGCGCAATCCGACCAGAAATGTAAGCCCCGGCTACACGGCAGCGCCGCGGGATGCGCGCGGCGCTGTCGGTAACTTGACACGCTATAGTGTTACCAGGGGGCGGCGCCCGCTGCGGCTCGCTCCCGCCCGCTGCCCGCAGCCCCTGTCCGACCCCGCCCGCCGACATCACGGGTCCCTCGCTTCACAGCCCATTCGCCAGCCAGCATTTGCGCTTGAAACGCAAGGGCCAACCAACGTGATCACATCGTTCTCACCCCACCCTTCGTCGAACCTCGTCCGCCTACCGGTCCTGCTCCTGCTCGCCCTGGCCCTGGTCGCGGCCGCGCTGCCCGTCCCCACGCCGCGGGTCGTCGGCGCGGTGCCGCCTGCGCCGCCCGCCCCCGCGCCGGAGGCGGCCCGCGCGGGCGCGCCCGGCGCCCCCGCCCAGATAGACTCGCCCGCCGCGCCGCTCGCCTTCGTCCCGAACCGGGGGCAGACCGACCCGCAGGTCCGCTTCCAGACGCAGGCGCTGGGCGGCGCGGACACCGAGTACCCCTACGCCGTGGCGGTCCACCAGACCCCCCAGAGCGTGAAGGCGGTCATCGTCGGCGACACAGAGTCGGCGGACTTCCCGCCCGCCGCGGCGCAGCCGGCCTTCCAGCCCACGCACGGCGGCGCCCGCTACGATGGCTTCGTGGTGCAGCTCGCCCACCCGATCCCGCTCGTCGACCTGAACGACGGCGACCCCGCCAACGGCGTCGACTACGCCCCCGTCACCTGGATCGAGGCGGACACCGCCGGGACGCCCAACACTCCCATCGCCATCGTCAACGGCGCCGGCCTGACCGTGTCCGCCCCCTACACCACGACCCTGGCCGCCGCCGAGGTGCGCTTCGTCGATCCGGCTGGCGGCGCCGACGAGGCGGCGATCAGCCCGCCCGACGGCCTGGCCGAGACGCTGCTCATCACGCCGACCGGCGGCATCATCGCCACCTACTACCCGATCAGCGGCACGCTGCGCCTCACCGGCGGCGCCACCCTCGCCGACTACGAGGCGACGCTGCGCACGCTGGCCTACAACAACCTCTCCGAGAAACCGACGCCCGGCCCGCGCCGGATCGTGGTCGCCGTCAGCGACGGCGTCGACGAGAACCAGCCGTGGGCGGCCAGCACGGTCGATGTGGTGGCGAGCAACGACCCGCCCCAGCTGACGCTCCCCGGCCCGGTGTCGCTCCTCGAGGAGGGCGCCGTGGCGCTGCCCGGCATCAGCGTGGCCGACGTGGACGCGGGCGACAGCCCGATCCAGGTGATACTGTCCGTGCCGGGCGTCAGCGGGTGGCTCGGCGCCACACCCCGCAACGGCGCGACGGTGACGGGCTCGGCCAGCAGCACCCTGCGGATCACCGGCCCGATCACCGCTGTGAACGCCACGCTGGACACGCTCATCTTCGTCGGGGCGACGGACTTCAACACCCACGCCGGCCCCGGCAACCCCACCTTCTCGATCCAGCTGACCGTCTTGGTGAGCGACCAAGGCAACAGCGGCGCGGGCGGGGAGAAGATGGACGCGGGCGCGATCCCCATCACGATCGACCCGGTCAACGATGCGCCGGTCGGCCCGGCCACCCCGCCCACGCTGACGGTCTACGAGGACACGCCGCGCACCATCCGCGTCGTCGAGGACCTGGGCATCAGCGACGCGAAGGACCTCGCCCTGCCGGCCGCGCCGGGCGGTGCGGCCTTCCCGCCGGTCCTGTCGCTCACCATCCTGACGCCCCCGACCAAGGGCTCGATCGCCGACATCGACCTGAGCGCGGGGAGCATGGTCTACACGCCCGACCCGGACGCCTACGGCAGCGACAGCTTCCAGCTGGAGGTCTGCGACCGCGGCACGCCGGCCACGACCAGCATGTGCCTGACGACGACGGTCGCGCTGACGATCCTGCCCGTGAACGACGCGCCGCGCTTCACGCCCGGCGGCGACGTGACCGTGGACGAGGATAGCGGGAGCTACTCGGCCCCCTGGGCGACCGGCATCAGCGCCGGGCCGGCGGACGAGGCGGGGCAGAGCCTGAGCTTCATCGTCGCCGGCAACACCAAGCCCGATCTCTTCAGCGCCGGGCCCGCCATCGACGCGAGCGGCCGCCTCAGCTTCACGCCCGCCCCCGACGCGAACGGGTTCGCCGACATCACCGTCGTGCTGCGGGACGACGGCGGCACCGCGAACGGCGGCGCCGACACCTCGGCGCCGGCCACCTTCCGCATCACCGTCACGGCGGTGAACGACGCGCCCTCATTCACCCCCGGCGGCGACGTGACCGTGGACGAGGATAGCGGGGCCTACTCGGCCCCCTGGGCGACCGGCATCAGCGCCGGGCCGCCCGACGAGGCCGACCAGACCCCGATCTTCAGCGTGAGCGTGACGAACCCCGCGCTCTTCGCCGCGCCGCCCGCGATCGCGGCCGACGGGACGCTCAGCTTCACGCCGGCGCCGGACCAGCACGGCGTGGTGACGGCCACGGTCCTGCTCACCGACAGCGGCGGCGCCTCCGCGGCCCCGGTCACCTTCACCATCACCATCGTCTCGGTGAACGACCCGCCGACCGGCGTGGACGACCGGGCGCAGGTGGTAGCGGGCGCGCCGGCCACGCTCGATGTGCTGGCGAACGACCGGATCGCCCCCGACGTGGGCGAGGCGCTGCGGGTGACGCGCATCATCACGGCGCCGCTCCACGGCACCGCCGCGGTCGCGCCCGACGGCTCGGGGATCATCTACACCGCCGCGGCCGACTACCGCGGGGCGGACAGCCTCGTCTACGAGCTGTGCGACGACGGCAGCAGCGGGGCGCCCGGCCCGCTCTGCGCCACGGCGCGCGTGGAGCTGACGGTCGTCCCGGAGCGCTTCACGCTCTTCCTGCCGATGCTGGGCAACGGGCGCCCCGAGGCGGCATCGCCCGGCCGGGCGGCGGCGCGGCTGACCCCGGCGCGCCCCGCGTAGGGGGCGCCAGCGCGCGGCCGCCCCGCGCCATCGAGAAGGCGCGGGGCGGCCGCAGGGTTCAAGTTCAAAAAAAGGGGATTTGTCCAGCAGGGGACGAGAGCACGTGCACTATTTCTTTCACGAAAACGACCATCCCTCGTAGGTACGTTCCCTGGCAAGAAGTCGCAGCATAGCCCATTGCACTGCGGTTTCGCTCGACCGACGAACGGAAGCTTCGGGGCAGCGGAGCTGGTGTGCAGTGAGCTTGCGTTTCCCCACCCGCTTGTCCCCCTGGTGATCTCCAGGCGACGCCGTTTCCGGCGTCATCAGTCACGCTGGCGCGTCCACCCACCGGGCTGCGCGTCCGCGCCGATTCCTGCACGAAGCGGCGCACCACAGCAGCACCCCCTGACACATTTATATCCTGACGCATCGCGTCTTTCCCTGGCGCTGTAACCCACACGTCGCCGCGATCGCAGCTGTCCATTGATAGCTGTGCGCTCGCTGCTGCGCTGTGGTGTGACGCGCCGTTTTGTGTTGCCGCCCATTTGGGAAAGGGGGACGCGATGCCGCCGTAAGTTGGTGTGCCCGATGGTTTCGGGAATCAAAAAGCCCTTCGACAGTCGCCGCCAAGCTTTCGTCGAGGAGCCTTTGATCTGAAGCCGTACTGCGCTTTGGAACGCGCAGAAACATCATACCTACCACTATTATACCACCTGCTCATGGCACGGTGCAAGTGGGGGTTTGCCCGAAAACGACCAAGATCGTTCGACACAATGCCGTGTGATGGCATCCATCCACGGCTCGAAATAGAGGCACCCAATGACATCACGTGATCAACCACGCGCCCAGGCAGGCGATCCGCAATCACCTCCGAGGGTCAGCGGCGACGAGCTCTTCGTCCCGGCCTCGCATGTCCTGATCACCGACCGCCAGGTGAGCCACCCGGCCTTCCGACTGTGGTGTGTGCTGCACCGGCTCTGGTTCCTGCACGAGCCGCCGGTGATGGAGTTGCTGCAGGAGCTGATGGGGACGACCATCACCGACAAAGCGACGCAG
>CALJIC010000004.1 GCA_937974195.1 uncultured Roseiflexaceae bacterium
AGCCGAGCAGCTCGCGCCCGGCGCGCCCGAGCAGCTCATCGACGAGGGCCGCGCCGAGCGACTCGGCGTCCGCGGCGGCCCCGGCGAGCTCGCCACGCACCATGCGGCCGTCGCGGGCGCCGATCATCGCCACCAGCCGCAGCGAGCCGCCCGCGATGCGGGCGTAGGCGCCGACCGGCACCTGGCAGCCGCCGCCGATCCGGGCCAGGAAGGCGCGCTCCGCCGCGAGCGCCGCGCGCGAGCCCGGGTCATCGAGCGGCGCGAACAGCGCGGCCACGGCGGAGTCGCCTGCGCGCGTCTCGACCGCCAGCACGCCCTGGCCGGCCGCCGGGATCATCGCGTCCGGGCCGAGGTACTCGGTGACCTCGTGGTCCAGCCCGAGGCGGCGGAGCCCGGCGGCGGCGAGCACGATCGCGTCGTAGCCCCCCTCGCGCAGCCGGCGCAGCCGGGTGTCCACGTTGCCGCGCAGGTCCTCGACGCGCAGGTCGGGCCGCAGCGCCCGCAGCTGGCAGGCGCGCCGCAGGCTGCTGGTGCCCACCCGCGCGCCGGCCGGCAGCGCGTCCAGGCCGAGCCCCTCGCGCGAGACGAGCGCGTCGCGCGGGTCCTCGCGGGGCGGCAGGGCCGCGAGCGCCATGTCGGGCGGCAGATCGGAGGGGAGGTCCTTGGCGCTGTGCACGGCGGCGTCGATCCGGCCGGCACGCAGCGCCTCCTCGATCTCCACCACGAACAGCCCCTTGTCGCCGATCGCGCTCAGCGGCCGGTCGAGGATCACGTCGCCCCGGGTGGTGATGCGCTCGAGCGCGACGTGCAGGCCCGGGTGGGCGGCCAGCAGCGCGTCGCGCACCATGCCGGTCTGCGCCAGAGCGAGCCTGCTGCCCCGCGTGCCGATGATCACCGAGCGACCGCTGTTCACTGTCTCACCCTCACCAAGATATTGAGAACCGAGAACCAAGATTGAGAACCGAGAACCAAGATTGAGAACCGAGAACCAAGATATTGAGAACCGAGAACCAAGATTGAGAACCGAGAACCAAGATTGAGAACCGAGAACCAAGATATTGAGAACCGGGAGCAGATCGGCGTGCGGCCACTGCGCGCTGCGCCCCAACGAGGTCCGCCATCAGCTCGCGGCGCTCTCTCTCGCGATCGCCGTGATCAGATCGACGAACTCCGGGTCGGCGTTCGGCATGCGGATGCGGCGCAGGGCCACGCCGAGCTCGGCGGCCTTCTGCTGCGCCTCGGCGTCGATGTCCCACAGCACCTCGAGGTGGTCGGCGACGAACCCGAACGGCACGCTCAGCACGTGGCGCGCCCCCTCAGCGCGCAGCTCCTCGAGGCACTCTAGGATGTCCGGGCCGAGCCAGGGCTCGCCGGTCATCCCGGCGCTCTGGTAGCACAGGCGCCAGTCGCGCAGGCCGAGCAGGGCCGCGATGCCCGCGGCGCTCTCGCGCAGCTGCTCGGGGTACGGGTCGCCGGCGGCCAGGATCTTCTCCGGCAGGCTGTGGGCGCTGAACACCACCCGCACGTCATCGCGCGCCTCGGGCGGGAACTGCCCGAGCGTCTCGCGGATGCGCTGGGCGATCAGGCTGCGGAAGCCGGGGTGCGCGTGCCAGCTCTCCACGAAGCGCAGCGCGAAGCCCCGCCCGGCGCCCGCCAGCGCCTGCTCGATGTGCGTGCGGTAGCCCTCCAGGCTGTAGCGCGAGTAGTGGGGCGCCAGCACCACCGCGGTCACCTCGCCGATCCCGGCCTCGAGGATGCGCGCCACCGCCTCGGCGATGAACGGGTGCCAGTGCTTCATCCCGACGAACACCCGGTAGCGGCCGGGCGCATCGGCGTCCAGGCGCGCCTGCACGCCCTCGGCGACCGCGAAGGTCAGCTCCTTCAGCGGGGTGCGCCCGCCGACCAGCCGGTAGCGCTCGCGCAGGCGCTCCACCGCCTCCGGCGAGGGCTTCCGGCCGCCGCGGATGTGGGTGAAGTACGGCTCCACGTCGTCAAGCGTGTCCGGGCTGCCGTAGGCCAGGATCAGGATGCCGGTCGGGGTCTGCTCGTGGGACATATCGCTCTCCAGTGATTAGGTGACCGGGTGACTAGGTGACTAGGTGACAGGGTGACCAGGTGACAAGGTGACAGGGCGGCCACGTCGTTTCGAGCTGTCGCACGGGTTTCTGGCGTCCAAAGGTCACCCCGTCACCCCGTCACCCAGCCGCCCCGTCACCGGCTCGCGGTCGCCTCGTGGACGAACTCGGCGAGGCGGCGCACGTGGTCCACCGGCGTCTCGGTCAGGATGCCGTGGCCGAGGTTGAAGATGTGGCCCGCGCGCCCCGCCGCCCGGTCCAGGATGTCGCGCGCCCGGCGCTCGATCACCGGCCAGGGGGCGAACAGCGTCGCCGGGTCGAGGTTGCCCTGCAGCGCGACGCCCGGCCCGAGCTGCGCCCAGGCGTCGTCGAGCGCGATGCGCCAGTCCACGCCCACCACGTCGGCCCCGGTCTGGCGCAGCAGCCCGAGCATGCCGGCGGTGTTGGTGCCGAAGTAGATCACCGGGGGCGCCGCGCCGCCGCGCCGCGCGGCCTCGATCGCCCGCCGCACATACGGCAGCACGTGCTCCGCGTAGTCCGCGGGGGCCAGCGCGCCGGCCCAGCTGTCGAACAGCTGCAGCGCGTCGGCCCCGGCCTCGGCCTGCGCCGCCAGGTAGGCGCCCACCAGCTCGGCGAGCTTGCCCATCAGCGCGTGCCAGGCCTCCGGGCTGGCGTGCATCAGCCGCTTGGTGCGGCGGAACTCGCGCGAGGAGCCGCCCTCGATCGCGTAGCTCGCCAGCGTGAACGGCGCGCCGCTGAAGCCGATCAGCGGCAGCCGCCCGGCCAGCTCGCGCTTCACCAGCCGGATGGCCTCCAGCGTGTAGGCCGCCGCCTCGCGCGGGTCCGGCTGGCGCAGCGCCGCGATGTCCGCCTCGGAGCGGACCGGGTTGTGGATCACCGGCCCCTCGCCCGCCTCGTACGTCAGCTGCAGCCCCATGCCCTCCAGCGGCGGCAGGATGTCGGCGAAGATGATCGCCGCGTCCACCTCGAAGGCGCGGACCGGCTGCAGCGTCACCTCGGCGGCCAGCTCGGGGGTCTTGACCATCTGCAGGAAGCCGTGGCGCTCGCGCAGGGCGCGGTACTCGGGCATGTAGCGGCCGGCCTGGCGCATGAACCAGACCGGGGTGCAGTCCACGTCCTCCCGCCGGCACGCGCGGAGGAAACGGTCGTTGGCTCCCACGGCGCCCCCTTTCATCTACGGCGGGCCATCGCCCCGGCGCCGCCCGGCTACCCGATCAGCTCCAGTGCCTCGGCCAGCGGCCGGTGCACCCCCGTGATGATCGGCGTGTCGCGCAGCGTGTAGCGGCGCGCCTCGGTGTCCCGCAGGGCCACCACCAGCTGGCTGAAGCGCGGCAGGTCCTCGGTCTCGTAGGCCACCACGAACTCCTGGTCGTCCAGCCCGGTGCTGTACAGCAGCACCTGGCGGATGTCGGCGTACTCGTGCCCGACGCGCATGTGCTCGTTCATCATGCCCTGGCGGGCGTCGCGGCTCATCAGGTACCACTCGGTGGTCTTGCTGAAGGGGTAGACCACCAGGTAGGTCTGCCGGTCGTCGAGGTCGATCGCCTGCTCCTGGGTCGTCGGGCGGCGCGTGTACACCGACGGCCGGGTGAAGCCCCACAGGTGGTAGCTGATCTGGCTGTACAGGCCCAGGCCGCTCTGCAGCAGGCGCGCGGTCATCTCCTGCATCGCCCGCACGTCCCGCCCGCGCCGCCACAGCAGCAGGTCGGCGCCGATCTTCAGGCCGATCGTGCTGTAGGCCCAGGTCGTGATCTGCGGCGCCCACTCCTCGACCGCGCGCGCGAACGCCTCGCGCCCCTCGGCCCGCGCCCCCTGCGAGAGCCGGCGCCAGGCCGGGTCGACGCTGAAGGCGGTGAACTGGACAATGTAGGGCGCCTGCGCCGCCCCGGTCTCCGTCTCGTTCGACATCGAAGCCTCCATGAAGAAAAGCGATGCTGGCGGCGCCCGCGCGCCTTCCCGCTGCGGCGCACGCCCTGCCGGCCGGCGCCCCGATCGCGACTCCAACCTGCGGGGGCCCCCGTGTGCCCCCGGCGGCCGCGCGCCTCAGGCCACGTCCGCCGGCAGGTCGAACAGCTCGCGCGCCGCCTGCAGCAGCTCGCGGTTCGCCCCAGTGGCCTTGATCGTCGTGATCGGGCCGTGCAGCAGCTTGTTCACGATCGCCGCGCTGAGCGCCTGGATCGCCTCGCGCTCGCGCTCCGAGAGCTCCGGGCAGCGCGCCAGCGTGCGCTCGAGCTCGGCGCGGCGGATGGCCTCCGCGCGCTCCCTGAGCGCCCGGATCATCGGCACCGCCCGCTGCGCGGACCACCACTCCATATAGCGGGCCACCGCCTCGTCGACGATCGCCTCCGCCTGCTGGATCTCCGCGGCGCGCGCGGCGCGGTTCTCCTCGCACACCGGGCGCATATCGTCCACGTCGAACAGCGTCACGCCCGGCGCCTCGCCCGCGGCCCGCTCGATGTTGCGCGGCACCGCGAGGTCCAGCAGCAGCAGCCCGCCGCGCCCCCGCGCCGCGCGCGCCGCCATCTCCGCGTCGATCACCACCCCCGGCGCCGCCGTCGCGGTGATCGCGACGTCGCTCGCCCGCAGCGCCTCCTCCAGCCAGTCGAGCGGCACGGCCGCGGCCCCGTAGCGCCCGGCCAGCTCCTGCGCCCGCGCCGCGGTCCGGTTGGCCACCGTGACCACCACACCCGGCTCGTCGGCCAGGTGCTTGAGCGCCAGCTCGGCCATGCGCCCGGCGCCCACCACCAGGGCCCGCCGGCCCGCCAGGCCGCCGAGCGTCCGGCGCGCCAGGTCGATCGCCACCGAGACCACCGAGAGCCGCCCGCTGGCGATCCCGGTCTGCGTCCGCACCGCCTTGCCGGCCGCCAGCGCGCCGTGCAGCAGCCGGTGCATCGCCCCGCCGATCGCCCCGGCCGCCTGCGCCGCCCCGAGCGCCTCTTTGATCTGCGCTACGATCTGGTCCTCGCCGAGCACCATCGAGTCCAGGCCCGCCGCGAGCCGGTGGACGTGGCGCACGGCGTCCTCGCCGGCGTAGCTGTATGCGTACCGCGCCACATCGGCGGGGTCGAGGCCGTGCCACTCCCCCAGGTAGCGCAGGAGCGACCCGCGCCCCTGCTCCGCGTCGGCCACCAGCGCGCAGATCTCCACCCGGTTGCAGGTCGAGATGATGAACCCCTCGTCGACGCGCTCGCGCAGGCCGGCCAGCGCCGCGGGGAGGTCCGCCGCGCCGAAGGCCAGCCGCTCGCGCACCGCGAGCGGCGCCGACCGCTGGTGAACACCGATGAGCACAAGCTGCATAGTCTCTACCACTACCCCGTGCCGCCTCAGCGCGAGGCGCTACGCTTGCTCCTCAAAGCCGGCGATCGTCCCGAGCAGGATGGCGTCCATGAAGTCGTCGATCCGCGCCCGCAGCTCGGCGGCCTCCAGCAGGTCGGGCGGGATCGCGATGCCCGGCAGCGGGGCGGCGAGCTGCGAGAAGCTGCGCCGGAAGAACAGGAACGCCTCGACCGTATCGTGGATGCTGGCGCCGGCGGCGCGCATCTCGCGCCCGTAGTGCCTGCCGACCGCCCGCGCCTCCTCGAGGTAGCGGCCGTCCGCCGGCCGCCGGTTGATGTGCTGGATGAGCAGGCCCAGCAGCCGCTGCCCCAGCCCGCGCATGCGCTGGGTCCCCGGGCGCGCCGCCAGGCGCGCGTGCCACGCCTGGCGCGCCAGCTCGCGCTCGTCCAGCCCCCACGCGTGCGGGGGGCCCTCCGGGGCCGGCGCGGGCAGGGCATCCGGCTCGCGCCCGGCCAGCCGCAGCACCGCGGCCCGCTGGAACCGCCGGTGCCCGCCGAGCGTGCGCTTCATCGGCAGCCGGCCCGCGTCGCCCCAGCGCCGCAGCGTCGAGGCGGTCACGCCGAGCAGCTCGCTCGCCTCCCGCAGCGAGAGCCACTCGCCGCCGTCGTTGCTTGTGTACTCAGTGCTCATATCAGTCGGGGCGCAGCGTGCCGCGCCCTCACACAGCCGCCCGGCCCATCACCAGCGCCAGCGCCCGCTCGGCCGCCTCCCGCCCCTGCCGCACGCAGTCGGGGATGCCGACGCCGCGGTAGGCGCAGCCGGCCAGGTGCAGGCCCGGCGGGCAGAGCGCCTCCAGCCGGTCCACCCGCTCCAGGTGCCCCACCTCGTACTGCGGGTTGGCGTTCAGCCAGCGGTACACCCGCGCCAGCACTGGCTCGCCCTCCACGCCGAGGATCTGGCGCAGCTCGTCGCGCGCGAGCGCCACCAGGCCCTCGTCGTCCAGCTCCAGCGCCTCAGGCGTGCGCGAGCCGCCGACGAACGCCCGCACCAGCGCGTACCCCTCCGGCGCCCGGTGGCGGAACTTGTCCGAGCTGACCGTCAGCGCGTTGATCCGCCGCCGCTCGCGGCGCGGGATCACCACCCCGTAGCCGTCCAGCGGGCGGCGGATCGCCTCGCGAGGGTACGCCAGCGAGATCGTCGCGGTGGAGACGAAGCGGATCGCGCGCAGGGCGGCGGCCAGCTCCGGCTGGAACGGCGCTACCAGCCCCGCGGCGACGGACGCCGGCGCCGCCATGACCACCGCGTCGGCCTCGATCGCCCGGCCGTCGTCCAGGTGCAGCCGGTAGGCCCGCGCCGCCGTCGGGTCGTGCTCCAGCCGCCTGACCCCGCACCCGGTGATCACGTCGCCCTCCAGCCTGGGCGCCAGCGCCTCCACCAGCGCCCCGACGCCGCCGCGCAGCGTCACGAATGGCGCGGCCGCCAGCGGCGACTGCGGGGATGATCGGCGCTCGCGCTCCCGGCGCGCCGCCAGCGCCCCGCGGATGAGCCCGCCGTGCCTGCGCTCCATGTCGCGGAAGCGCGGGAACGTCGCGAGCAGGCTCTGGCGCTCGCAGTCGGCGTTGTGGATGCCGGCCAGCAGCGGCTCGGCCAGCCGGTCCAGCGCCTCGGCGCCCATCCGGCGGCGGATGAACTCCGCCAGCGACTCGTCTCCGTCGGCGGCGCGCGGCGGGATCACCAGGTCCAGCGCCACGCGCAGCTTGCCGAGCGGCGAGAGCAGCGGCGTGCGCGCGAACGGCAGGAGGCGCGTCGGCACGATCAGCTGCGTGCCCTCCGGCAGCGGGTGCGGCCGCCCGCGGTGCAGCACGCAGGTCGTGCGCGGCAGCGGGTTCGAGCCGATCAGCTCGTCACCCAGCCCGAGCTCGCGCGCCAGCTCGACCGCCCACGGCTTCTGGGCCACGAACGAGTCCGGCCCGCCCTCGACGACGAACTGGCCGCCCTCGCCCAGCCGCTCGGTCACGATCTTGCCGCCCAGGCGCACGTCGCGCTCGATCAGCGTGGTGCGCACCTCCAGCCCGGCGGCGTGGGCGGCGCGCTGCAGGTAGTAGGCGGCGCTCATGCCGGCGATGCCGCCCCCGACGATCGCGATGTGCGGCGTGTCCTGTGATGTGGCGTCGAGGCCCTGGCGCGCTGGCAGCTCGGTCATCGCGTCTTCCCCCGCGGCCTCCGCGGCCCGCGAGAATCTATCAAACCTTCCAAAGTCTGCGTAACTATAGTCGATCGGTTTGTTTGTGTCAAGCTGCACAATTTACGGCATCCGGCTGCACAAGCGCGCAGCATCTATCAAGACGCACGCCGCGGGCCGATGGTTACAGGATGTTCTAGTGGTAGATTTGGGAGATTTTTGGCACCCGAGGGGATGCCGGGAGAAGATCTGAGGGCTGGGGCGCGGCCGCCGAGGGCCGCTCGCGGGGGAGGGCCAAGGCCCACCGAGGACCGCCCTCCCCCGCGCACATGACGGCGCAGCTACGAGCGCGGCACCCAGAACAGCTGGAAGCGCTCGATGCGCGGATCGGCCCCCGCATCCACCAGGCTCGGGGCGGTGTCGGCGGTGACCGGCATGGCCGCGACCTGCGCCCCCGGCCGCAGGTAGGTCGGCTGCGGCGCCCACGCCTCCCCGTCCAGCCGGCAGATCAGCAGGTCGCCGGTCAGCTGCTCGCGCTCGGACGGCAGCTCGCAGCGGAGCAGCAGCGTCGGGCTCAGGTGCCCCGGCAGCGCCGCGTTCGCCGCCAGGCTCACCGCCGGGCCCCACGGCCGCGCCGCCGGGTGCGGCAGGCGCCCCTGCACCCCAGTCTCCACCGCTGTCACGACCTTGATGGTGCTGTAGTCCTTGTGCCGCTCCGACGCATCCTCGTCGAAGAACAGCATCACCGAGCCGTCGGACGAGCCAGCGGTGATCGGCGGCGCGCTGGCCGGGGTGCTGCTCGGCGGGTTCCCGCCGTGCGAGTAGCTGACGACCATTCTGTGCCGCCCCCAGGACACCAGCACCTGGCCGTCGAGCGAGGGGACCGGGCACACCGGGCTAAGCCAGGTCCGCCCATCTTCCAGCGCCTCCCCCTGGCTGATCTGCCACCGCTGCGGCTCGCGCATCCCGGTCGCGAACAGCGTGACCTGGCCCTGCTCCGGCAGGCGGCCGTGGAAGCGAACCCGCACCCGCACGCGCGCCATCACGTCGGGGTTCTTCCCCGGCTCCGGCACCTGCTTATCCGGCTCGACGTCGATCGCCGGCGGCGGGATTGGGGTGGCGTCGATCCACTCTTCCACCAGCGGCAGCTCCGAGGTGGCGCCGACCCGCTCTTTCACCGACCGCCTCTGCTCCTTCTTCTGCTGCTCCGGGGCAGCAAGGATGCCGTGGAACACCGCCGGCTGCTGGTCGGGGAGAACCCCAACTAGCACGATCTCATCGCCGGCGCGGGCGCCGAGCAGTTCGAGGCCGTCGTCGGCGAAGCGCGCGTCTGGGCCGCCCTGGGCGATCATGTGCTGGTACGCCCCGTTCTCGCCCTCCTGCGGGCGCAGAACATACGCGCTGAACCGCTCGGCAAGCATCTCATCCGGCAGGTGGGCCAGACGCAGCTCAATCGGCCTCTCTGTCTCCTCCGAGCGGTCGCCCGCCAGCGACCCGACCCGGCGGAACTGCGGCAGCGGCAGCGGGAGCCGGCCGGGCCCCTCGAGCGTGCGCTCGGGGATGTCGATCCACTGGAAGCGGGCCTTGATCTCCTCCCACTCCTTCCTCTTGCGCGCGCTCGCGTTGCCCGAGGTCCGCGGGACGAGCTCGCTCGTGCCCTCCAGCGTCGCCATGATCGACTCGCTGCTGGTCGCCTGGCGCCCGAGCATCACGACGTGCGACGGCAGCTCCCCGTTGCGCGCCGACACCAGCACCTCGCTGCTCACCTGGCTCAGCCCCGCCGTCCGCGCCGAAACGACCGGCCGCCGCTCGAAGTACTGGTCGCGCAGGCCGAGCGCGTAGTGCCCCCACTCGTGGATGATCGTCCGGTAGCCCTCCGGCTCATCCCACGGGATGACCACGCCATTGCGCGAGGGCCATACGCCACGGCCGAGCCGGATGGGGGTATACTTCTCAGGACGGTGGAGCCCGTCGACCCACGCGCGCGGGTGCAGCCGGCTGGAGGCCAGGATCTGGATGTCGGCGCATCCGAGCAGCTCCGGCCCGCCGAACACCACCTGCCCGAAGGCCATGCGGCCGTCGGTCACGTCGTACAGGAAGTCCGACGCGCGGCGGAACGCCCAGTACAGCTGGCGCAGGTAGTCGGGCGCGGGCGTCCACTCGCAGGCGACGACGACGTTGAACAGGCACAGCTCACGCGTACGTTCCTCGCCGCCACGCTGGCGCACGCGGCCGTTCCGGCGCATCGGCTGCACGGGAGTGTTGCCCAGCGGCCCGGCGTGCCCCAATCCAGCGCTCGGGGCGGTCGTGGAGCGGACGATGTAGCCGCGGTAGGTCCAGTTCAGCGACGGCCCGAAGAGCGGGTTGTCGTCGTCGGTCGCCAGCTTGTCCGGGAGCGGCCGGTGGCGGCTCCCCTCCGAGCCGGGCAGCAGCTCGAGCTCGACGATCGACTCATCGGAGAAGATCTCGGCCACGTCCTCCAGCTGCCGCTCTTCGGAGCGCGCCGTCGCGGTCTTGCGGTCCTTCGGGTGCTCCTGCTGCTGCAGCTCGGGCGGATAGCGCCGGAAGATCAGTTTTTTCGGAGCCCGTTTCATCATCCTCGCCTCCGTGTTCTGTAAGCTGTCTAACACCGCATCATGTCCAACCGATCGCTCCTCAGCAACCCCCGGCTGCTCGCCACAGCCGCGCTGCTGCGCCGCATGGACCGCGCCCTGCTCCTGGCGCTCGGCGCCGAGCCCGCGGCCGCCGATGCGCTGCTCGCCAGCGCGCTCGTCGAGCCGCTCGGCGGCGGCTGGTACCGGCTGCGCGAGGAGGCGGCCTCGCCGGGCTCCGGCGCGAACCAGCCCTCCACCGCGCTCGACCT
Organism: uncultured Roseiflexaceae bacterium; assembly: GCA_937974195.1. Lineage (GTDB taxonomy): Bacteria > Chloroflexota > Chloroflexia > Chloroflexales > Roseiflexaceae > CALJIC01. The sequence goes on from CALJIC010000004.1 coordinate 10,418, forward strand.
CCACACCCGCGCGTTTCAGCACCTCCTCCAGCGTCTAGCTGTCGCAGACCAGCGCAGCGAGGCGGACGAGGACGAGTGCTTCCACCACCTCGACCAGCTGTTCTTCCTGCTCGTGCCGCGCGGCGAGTGGCAGACCCTCGCGCGCCACGCCGAAGCGGCCCGCGCCGCCGGCCCGCGCCAGACCCGGCACCGCCAGCAGCTGGCGCTCTACGACGGCCACCTCGCGATCTCCCTGCAAGAGTATGAGCGAGCGTCGGCCATTCTCTCAGCGCTCTACGACGAGCCCGACCTGAGCCCGTTCCTGCGCACGCGCGCCCTCAACGCGCTCGGCCAGGTCCACTGGTACCAGGCGCGCTACGACCGGGCGCTGAGCTGCTACCAGCAGGTCTACGCCCTCGCCAAGCAGGCCGGCCTGCTCTACTACCAGGGTGTGGCGCTGCTGAACATGAGCCAGATCTACAGCGACCTCGACGACCCCTGGCGCGCGCTCGACCTGCTCCAGCAGAGCCTGCCGGCCTTCCAGGCCCTCCACGACGACCTGCGCGCGGCGCACGTGCAGTACGAGATCGGCAAGAACGCGCTGCTCCTCGGCCAGTGGGATCTCGCCAGGCACCACCTCGACCAGGCGCGGCAGCTCTACCACACGCTCGGCGTTGAGGCGCGCACGATCGAGCTCGCCTGGGCCGAGGGCCTGCTGTACCACCTCACCGGCGACGTCCGCCGCAGCGAGCAGGCGTTCCTCCAGGCCCTGTCGCTCCCCGAGCCGATCCGCGAGGCATACCGCTCGGTCGAGATGGACCTGTGGCTGTACCTGGGCTTCCTCTATCAGACCGAGGACCGGCTGGACGAGGCGCTGGAGGCGTACCAGCGCGCCGCAGCCCTCGCCGTTCAGGTCGGCCGGGAGCTCTCCCTGGCACAGATCCACTACCGCCGCGGCACGGTCTTCGAGCGCCTCGACCGCCCGGACCAGGCCCTCGCGGCCTACCAGCAGGCCATCGCCGCCGTCGAGGAGCTGCGCGGCGCCACCGAGATCGAGGAGATCAAGCTCGGGCTGCTCGGCACCACCCAGCAGATCTACGAGGCGACCGTCCTGCTGCTGCTGGCGGCAGGCCGCCACGCCGAAGCGTTCCACTATGTCGAGCGCGCCCGCTCGCGCGCCTTCCTGGACATGCTCAACGCCCGCGACCCCGAGCTCTCGCAGCGCTTCGACGCGCCGGTCGCGACGCTGCAGGAGGTGCAGGAGGCGCTGCCCGACGGCGCCGTGCTGCTCGAGTACTTCACCGTCGGCGTCCTGCCGCGCGGCGAGCACCTGATCAACCGCATCCCGCCGGCGAACGTCCGCCTGCGCGAGCACCTGGCGCTGCCGCCCCAGACCTGGCTCTTCGCCGTGACCGGCGGCGGCCTCCAGGCCATGCGCCTGAGCCTGGACCCGAACACGCTCCGCCCGCAGCCGGGCGAGCCGGGGCCGGGCCGGCGCCTCCTGCGCGACCGGCTGCTCGTCAACCTGTACGAGCGGCTCATCCAGCCGGCCGCGCACCTGCTCGCCGGCCGGAGCCTCGTCTACCTCGTGCCGCACGGCCCGCTGCACTACGTCCCGTTCATGGCGCTGCGCTCGGATGCGGGCGCCCACCTCCTCGAGCGCGACGGGCCGGCGCTCGCCATCGCGCCGAGCGCCACCGTGCTGGTGCGCAACTGCCTCGGCGCCACCCCGGCAGTGCCGGAGCACGCCGAGCCGCTGCTGGCGATCGGCTACAACGACGCCGGCCACGAGGCGCTGCACTACGCCGAGGCCGAGGCGCGCCACGTCGCCAGGCTCGTGGGCGGCACGGCCTGGGCCGGGCCGGAGCCAAAGGGCCGCCGGCTGTTCGAGGCGGGAAGCCGAGTGCGCCGGCTGCACATCGCCGGCCACGCGATCTACAACCCGCGCGACCCGCTCGCCTCCGAGCTGCGCCTCGGCGCGGACGACGCGCTCAGCGCGCGCGACATCATCGGCGGCCTGCAGCTCGGCGCGGAGCTCGTCACCCTCAGCGCCTGCACCAGCGGCCTCAGCCACGTCGTCCCCGGCGATGAGCTGCTGGGCCTGCAGCGCGCCTTCCTGTACGCCGGCGCGCCGACGGTGGTCTGCACGCTCTGGGAGGCCGCCGACCTGGTGGCGCTGCTGGTGATGGACCGCTTCTACCGCGCCGTGCTCGCCGGCTCCCCGCCCGCCGCCGCCCTCCGCGATGCGCAGGTGTCCGTCCGGGAGATGACCGGGCGCGACCTCGAGCGCACGATCGAGTCCTGGCGCGCAGAGGACCCCGAGCTGATCGCGGCGCTCGAGGCGCCGCCGGTGGTCCCGCCCGAGCACTATGATACCCGGCTGTACGCGGACCCGTACTTCTGGGCGCCGTTCATGCTGATCGGGCGGGCGGGTTAGGAACACGCTCTTTATCTACAATATCAGGACTTACGCGGTGCGGTGCTGCGGAACCTCCCGCGGAGAGGTATAGAGGGCCTGTGGCTCTCCACGGCCCTCTTCCCTACCGGGAGGTTCGGAGGGCCTGTGGCCCTCCGAGAATCTCTATTTCCCCGCCGCTCTGCGGCGGGCAGGAGAATTTCGGGGAGGCTTCGCCTCCCTAAACCCTCCACGGGGTGCGGGGATGAGGTCACCGCATGACTCCTGTAAATATATGACGGGGAAGAAGGAGAATTTTCCGCGTCCGCCGAGGAAGGGCGCTCGGTGCGCTGCGGCACCCGAGCCCTTCGGGAGGCGCTGCTGCACAATCCATCCAGGTGCTGCGAGGGCGAAGCCACCACGCGTCTTCGAAGGGCAGTGGAGCCAGATGCTGGCCGAAGCTGGTACAGCGGAGTATAGCACGGTGTGGCCGCTGTGCTCGCAATGTGGCACAATATCTGCATCTGCGCTGGCACGGCGGCCGCGCTGGCCGCCCCGGCTACTGCGCGAAGTATGAGAGCCCTCGACGTCCTGCTGCTCCAGCTCCCGGTGCCGAACAACCCGGCCACCAACGTCCCGCTGGCCGCCGGCTACCTCAAGGCCTACGCCCACGCGCAAGGGCTGCTGGAGCGTATCAACATCGACATCCTGCCGCGCTCGCTGGCCGACCGCGCCGGGGACGCGCTGCTGGTGGACGCGATCGTCGCCCGCAGGCCCCGCGTCCTCGGCCTGTCGCTCTACACCTGGAACAGCGAGCGCAGCCTGGAGATCGCCCGGCGCGCCAAGGCCCAGCTCCCCGGCCTGATCGTCGTCGGCGGCGGGCCCGAGGTGCAGCCGGACAACGAGTGGGTCCTGCGCCACCCCGCCCTGGACATCGGCGTGATCGGCGAGGGCGAGCAGACCTTCGCCGAGCTCCTGCAGGTCCTCGAGCGGGCGGAGTGCGCTCTGCCCCTGCGCGAGCTGCAGTCGGTCGCTGGCCTCGCCTTCCGCGACGCGCAGGGGCGCCTCGTCCTCACCCCCCAGCGCGCGCCGCTGCCGGACCTCGCGGTGGTTCCGTCGCCGTACCTGCTCGGCTATTTGGAGGCCGAGCCCGGCGAGATGCTGATGGTCGAAGTCTCGCGCTGGTGCCCCTACTCCTGCAGCTTCTGCCTGTACGGCCGCAACATGGGGCCGAAGCTCGGCGGGCGCTACTTCGGCCTCGAGCGCCTGCTGGCCGAGATCCGCTGGGGTCTGGAGCGCGGCCTCACCCGCGTCCACTTCATCGAGGCCAACCTGAACCTGGTGCCGGTCTTCCGCCCGCTCATGCGCGCGCTGGCCGAGCTCAACGCCGACCGGCGGCTCTCGCTCTACGCCGAGCTGCGCGGCGAGCACCTGACCGACGAGGCCGCGGAGGCGCTGGCACGCGCCGGCCTGCGCGTCGCCGAGGTCGGCCTGCAGACCGCCAACCCCGCGGCGCTGCGCGCGTCACAGCGCCGCACCGACCTGGCGAAGTGGGCCGCCGGCACCCGCCGCCTCTACGAGCGCGGCGTCGAGGTGCTGCTGGACGTGATCCTCGGTCTCCCCGAGGACGACGCGGCCGGCGTCGAGGCGACGCTCGAGTTCATCCGCCGCGAGCAGCTTGGCCCCTACGATGTCTTCACCCTCCAGGTGCTCCCCGGCGTGGCCGTGCGCCATCAGGCGGGCGAGTACGGCATCACCTACCAGGACCGCCCGCCCTACTACGTCCTCGGCACCGGGCGCATGCCCTACGCCGAGCTGCGGCGGCTGCGCCGGGAGCTGAAGCAGGGCGCCGGGCTCGACCCCGACGGCGTCGACGGCTGCCCGGAGCCGAGGCCCGACGCGCTCGCGGCGCTCGGCACCCCGGCGCCGGCCCGGCCCCCGATCGCCCGCGTGCGCCTGGACGCCGATCCTCTGCGCGCGGAAGAGGCGGCGTGCCTCGCCGCGCACGTCGATGTCGTCGGCACCTGGCCGGCGGTCGCCGGGCACGGCACCCGCTGGCTGGCGCGCGCGATCGAGTCCAACCCGACGACGCTGTTCGACCTGTACCTGCTGGGCGACCCGCCCGCGCCGGACGAGCTGCGCGCCTGGCGCCAGTCGCTCCCCTTCCAGCCCGGCTACCTCGACCGGGTCGCGGTGTACCGCCGCGCCGCGCCCGAGCCGCCCTACGACCGCGTCAGCCCGCGTATCTTCGTGGTGCTCCCCTGGAGCGCCCAGGTCGAGCCGGACGAGTACCAGGGCGCCGCCGAGGTGATCTGGGCCTACACCCTGGACGATGGGGAGGAGCCTCCGCTCGGCGCCTGGCGGGCCGCTGGCGGCGCCGGGGTCTGGGTGCGCGGCGCCGGCGCGGACCAGGTCGCGTCGTGGCGCGCCGAGTCCGGCCTCCGCCTGTGGCACTCCTAGGCCGGCCGCCATCCGCCCTTCCTCTCCCCCCACGCTCCCAATCCCAGGCGCGAAAGCCTCGCCGCCCCACTTGGGCGCCGCACAGCACCCTCATCTCCGGCTGAGAGCGGCGCCGCCGCGCGACGCTGGCATGCCTTTTGATAGGGAAGGAGCCAGACGTAGAAGACGAAGGGAGATATCTTATGGCAGCCATGAGCTACGAGCGCGCGGTGCAGGCGCTTAAGAACCGCCTCGGGACGCGTTGGGACGGAAGCGACGTCGACGGGCGCGACGAGCTGGCGCGCGTGCTGGAGGATGAGCTGGGCGTCGAGCGCGCCCAGGCCGGCGAGCTGATCGACGCGCTGATCGCCTCGGGCCAGCTGCGCTATCGGCGCGCGGAGATCGAGGGCGAGCTCGGCGGCGTGATCCCCGGCGCCCCCGCCGCCGGGATGGGCGGCGCGCCGCTCGGCTCCGGCACCGGAGGCACCGTCGGCGTGCCCGCTGTGCCGGCCGCGCTCTCGCCCGGCTACTGGCAGATCGGCACCGACGAGGAGGAGGGCGGCGCGGGCACGCGCATCGCCCGCGAGGGCCAGGTCGACCCGCCGAGCTGACCGGCGCGCCCGGCGTGTTACCGGACGCGCGACGGGGCCGAGGGGGTACCCCGCCCCGCTGAAGGCCGTTGGGAGGCGCAGCCTCCCCAAACATTCCCCTTAGGACCGTGGAGCGCTGGCGCGGGCGACCGCGTCAGCCGCGTCATGCTACAATGGCCACGATGCTAGCACCCCGCGACATCGCGATCATTGGCGTGCCGCTGGACCTCGGCGCGGGCCGGCGCGGCGTCGATATGGGGCCAAGCGCCATCCGCTACGCCGGCCTCAACGAGCGCCTGGCCCAGCTCGGCCACCGCGTGCGCGACCTGGGGAATATCTCTGTGCCGCTGGCCGAGGAGTGCTCCCCGCCAGCCCTCGACGAGCGCCTGCGCTACCTCGACCCGATCATCGCCGTCAACCGGAAGCTCGCCGAGCGCGTCGCCGCCGTCGTCGCCGATGGCGCGCTGCCGGTCGTGCTCGGCGGCGACCACAGCCTGGCGATCGGCTCGGTCGGCGGCGTGGCGCGCGGCCGCCGCATCGGCCTGATCTGGGTCGACGCCCACGGCGACTTCAACACGCCCGAGACGACCCCTTCGGGCAACATCCACGGCATGGGGCTCGCCGCGCTCGTCGGGCACGGCGCGCCAGGGCTCACGCAGCTGAACGGTGCGGCGCCGGTGCTCAGGCCCGAGGATGTGGCGCTGGTCGGCGTCCGCGACCTCGACCCGCTCGAGCGCGAGGCGATCCGCTCCTCCGGCATCCACATCTTCACGATGCACGACATCGACCGGCGCGGCATGGCCGCGGTCATGGACGAGGCGATCATGTGCGTCAGCGCCGCCACCGCCGGCTTCCACGTCAGCTTCGACCTCGACGTGCTCGACCCCACCGAGGCGCCCGGCGTCGGCACCCCGGTGCTCGGCGGCATCTCGTACCGCGAGGCGCACCTGGCGATGGAGCTCGTGGCCGCCTCCGGGCGCCTGCTCGGCCTCGACCTTGTGGAAGTCAACCCGATCCTCGACACATTCAACGCCACTGCCCAGCGCGCCGTCGCCTTCGCCCTCTCGGCGCTCGGCAAGAGCATCCTGTGATCGCTGTACCAGCTGGAGACGGATGCGAATCCTGCTCCCCCGTCCGGCGGGAGGTTCGAAGCGATGGCGCCTCCGGCGAATCCTGCTTTCCCTTCGCCCGGCTGCGGCTTCCGGCCACCGGCGGGAGGTTCGAGGAGATGCGGCCTTCGGAGAATCCCGTCGTGCAGAGCGGCGGGAGGTGATGCTGAAGGGCTAAACGCCTCGCCGGCGGCGCTCGCGCTCAATTCGTGAGAACTGTAACACAGTGACGAAAATGTGGTATAGTAGCGCCTGTTTGCGAGCCCACCTGGCGCCGGCAGCGGCAGGCTGCCCTGTGCGCCGGCCGCTGCGAGCAACGGCGAAATATCCTCTATAATCGTGGGGTCACCCAAAGCATCGCAGCAGCGGTGGAGATAACGCCGACAACGGGAGCTTCCGGATCTGCTTCTAGAAAGGCACCAGATGGCAGCTCAGGTCTTCGATCGAAGAGCAAACACGCTCGCCAAGCTCAGCATCTTTGTGGGCGTCCCGCTTGTCCTCATCCTGCTTGGCGTAGTCTGGTACCTGTTCGGCTGGTCAGACTGGCACCGGCAGGTCGGCGTCCCCGTGCAGCAGCCGGGCGCCGGCTTCAACCACCAGATTCACGCCGGCGGGCTGCGCATGGACTGCCGGTACTGCCACACGGCCGTAGAGGTCTCGGCGAGCGCCAACATCCCGCCGACTGAGACCTGCATGGGCTGCCACTCGCAGGTCCTCACCCGCAGCGAGCGGCTGGCCTTCGTGCGCGATAGCTGGGCGAACAACATCAACATTCAGTGGAACCGGGTCCACGACCTGCCGAAGTTCGTGTACTTCAACCACAGCATCCACGTCTCCAAGGGGGTCGGCTGCTCGACCTGCCACGGCAACGTGCGCGCGATGCCGGTGGTGTACAAGACCCAGCCGCTGTTTATGTCCTGGTGCATCGACTGCCACCGCAACCCCGCCCAGTACATCCGGCCGCCCGACCAGATCTACAACACCGAGTGGACTCCGCCGCCCGACCAGCTCCAGCAGGGCCAGCGCCTGATGGAGGAGTACGGCATCGAGCTCTACAAGGTTGAGACTGGCTCCGGCCAGCGGATAAACCGCCTGACGGACTGTTCGATCTGCCACCGCTGAAGCCATGTGGGCTGTAGGTGGCGGGGAGTAGGTTGCGCGCCGAGCGGTGTCAATCTACAATCTGCCATCTGCAGTCCGTAGAATAGTGACGCCAATGACAAGCGAATCTCTTGACCTGGACGTCATCCGCGAGCGGCTGAACAGCGGCGGGCGCGCGTTCTGGCGCAGCCTTGAGGAGCTGGCGCAGACGCCGCGGTTCCAGGAGCTCCTCGACCGCGAGTTCCCGCGCGGCGCCTCCGAGTGGCGCGACCCGGTCACCCGGCGCACCTTTCTCAAGCTCATGGGCGCCTCGCTCGCGCTCGGCGGGCTCACCGCCTGCCAGTTCGACCTGCGCCAGCCCCAGGAGAAGATCGTCCCGTACGTCAAGCAGCCCGAGCAGGTGATCCCCGGCCGCGCGCTCTATTTCGCCACGGCGATCACCCACCGCGGCTACGGCACCGGCCTGCTGGTCGAGAGCCACGAGGGCCGGCCGACGAAGATCGAGGGCAACCCCGATCACCCGGCCAGCCTCGGCGCGACCGACGTGCTCACCCAGGCCTCCATCCTGACGATGTACGACCCGGACCGGTCGCAGCAGGTGCTCAACGCCGGCCAGGAGAGCGACTGGAACGCCTTCCTCAACGCCATCCGCCCGGCGTTCGAGCAGCAGCGCGCCGCCCAGGGCGCCGGCCTGCGCTTCCTCACCGGCCCGGTCACCTCGCCGACGTTCGTCGCCCAGATGAACGACCTGCTCGCGCAGCTGCCGCAGGCGCGCTGGTACCAGTACAGCCCCACCGGCGGCGACAACTCCCGCGCCGGCCTGCGCCAGGCCTTCGGCGAGAACGTCGAGGTTATCTACCGCCTCGACCAGGCGAACGTGATCGTCGCGCTCGACTCGGACTTCATGATGGACCCGGCCACCGGCACCCGCTACCAGCGCGACTGGGCTCAGCGGCGGCGCGTCCGGCGCGGCCAGACCCAGATGAACCGCCTCTACGCCGTCGAGCCGACCCTCACCAACACCGGCAATATGGCCGACCACCGGCTGCGGGCGCGGGCCGGGCAGATCGAGCAGATCGCCCGCGCGCTCGCCACCGCCGTCGGGGTCGCCGGCGCCGCCCCCACCGCCCAGCTGACCGAGGAGCAGCAGCGCTGGGTGGACGCCGCGGCCGCTGACCTGCGGGCCGCCGGCGGCGCCTGCGTGGTGATCCCCGGCGAGTACCAGCCGCCGGTGGTCCACGCCATCGCCCACGCGATCAACACCACCCTCGGCGCCGCCGGCCGGACGGTGGTCTACACCGAGCTGGTCAACCTCGACCCGACCGCCGGGATCGCCCCGCTCGCGGCGCTGGCCGAGGAGATGGCCGCCGGGGCGGTGCAGCTGCTGGTGATCATCGACGCCAACCCGGTCTACGATGCGCCCGGCAACCTGAACTTCGCCGAGCTGCTCGGGCGCGTGCCGCTCAGCGTGCACCTCGGCCTCTACGCCGACGAGACCGGCGCGGCGAGCACCTGGCACCTGCCCCAGTCGTACTACCTGGAGGCCTGGGGCGACACGCGCGCCTTCGACGGCACGGTGACCATCCAGCAGCCGCTGATCGCGCCGCTCTACGACAGCCGCTCGCCGATCGAGCTGATCAACATGCTCACCGGCAACCCCAGCACCGGCTTCGAGACCGTGCAGGCCTACTGGCAGAGCCAGAACCTGCCCGGCGATTTCGCGACGACCTGGCAGCAGATCCTGCACGACGGCCTGATCCCGAACACCGCCGTCGCCGCCCGCAGCGTCACCCTGCGCGAAGACTTCGCCAGCGCGCCCGGGGCGCCCGCCGGCGAGGGGCTCGAGATCGTCTTCCGGCCCGACCCGATCGTCCACGACGGGTACTTCGCCAACAACGGCTGGCTGCAGGAGACGCCCAAGCCCTTCACCAAGCTGGTGTGGGACAACAGCGCCCAGATGTCGGTGGCCACCGCCCAGCGGCTCGGCGTGAACAACGGCGATGTGGTGGCGCTCGAGTACCAGGGGCGCAGCGTCGAGGCGCCGGTCTGGATCCAGCCCGGCATGGCCGATGACGTCGTGACCGTCCACTTCGGCTACGGCCGCACGCGCGGCGGGCGCATCGCCACGCCCGACGGCCAGCCGCTCGGCTTCAACGCCTACACCCTGCGCTCGACCGACACGCCCTGGTTCGGCGCCGGGCTCACCGTGCGCCCGCTCGGCCGCACGTACCAGCTCGTCAGCACCCAGGGCCACTTCGCGATGGAGGGCCGGCCCGAGGACCTGGTGCGCCACGGCACGCTGGCCCAGTTCGAGCAGGACGAGGAGTTCATCCACCACGGCGGGCACCACGAGGTGATCTCGCTCATGCCGGCGTACCAGTACCACGGCTACGCCTGGGGCATGTCGATCGACACCAACGTCTGCACCGCCTGCGGCGCGTGCGCCGTCGCCTGCCAGGCCGAGAACAACATCCCGATCGTCGGCAAGGACGAGGTGGCGCGCGGGCGCGAGATGCAGTGGCTGCGCATCGACCAGTACTACGTGTCCAACAGCGACAACCTGGATGAGCCGCGGGTCTACAACATGGTCGTGCTCTGCCAGCACTGCGAGCAGGCGCCGTGCGAGATCGTCTGCCCGGTGGCGGCCACCGTGCACGACAGCGAGGGGCTCAACGTGATGGTGTACAACCGCTGCGTTGGCACCAAGTACTGCTCGAACAACTGCCCCTACAAGGTGCGGCGCTTCAACTTCCTCCAGTACTCCGACGAGGTCACGCCCAGCCTGAAGCTCGGGCGCAACCCGGACGTCACCGTGCGCGCCCGCGGTGTGATGGAGAAGTGCACCTTCTGCGTGCAGCGCATCAACGAGGCGCGCATCGACACCGAGCGCCAGGGCACGACGATCACCGACGGGATGATCCAGACCGCCTGCCAGCAGGTCTGCCCGACCCAGGCGATCGTCTTCGGCAACATCAATGACCCGAACGCGGCGGTGACGGCGCTCAAGCAGGAGCCGCTTACCTACACCTCGCTCGACGCGCTCAACACCAGGCCGCGCGTCAGCTACATGGCGACGCTGAAGAACTTGAACCCGGGCCTGCCCGGCTTGACGGAGGCGGAGGGATAAGCCATGCAGTCGCAACGCGTGAGGCCGACGGTGGTCGAGACGACCGACGCCCTCCTCGGCCCGAAGCAGACCTACCGTACGGTCACCGAGACGATCAGCGACATCGTGCTGACGCCCCTCCGGCGCACGCCGTGGGGCTGGCGGATCGGCTTCGTCGTCGCCGGGCTCGGCCTGCTGGTGTACCTGTACTCGCTGGCCGTGCTCTTCACCGTCGGCGTCGGTATCTGGGGCATCAACATCCCGGTCGCCTGGGGCTTCGACATCATCAACTTCGTGTGGTGGATCGGCATCGGCCACGCCGGAACGCTGATCTCGGCCATCCTGCTGCTGTTCCGCCAGGACTGGCGCACCTCGATCAACCGCGCCGCCGAGGCCATGACGATCTTCGCCGTCGTCTGCGCCGGGATCTACCCGCTGATCCACACCGGCCGCCCGTGGCTCGACTACTGGCTGCTGCCCTACCCCGGCACGCTGGGCATGTGGCCGCAGTTCCGCAGCCCGCTCGAGTGGGACGTCTTCGCCGTCTCGACCTACGCCACGGTCTCGATCCTGTTCTGGTTCGTCGGCCTCATCCCCGACATCGCCGTGCTGCGCGACCGCGCCCGCCACCCGCTGGTTAAGATGTTCTACGGCGCCCTGTCGCTGGGCTGGCGCGGGTCGGCCAAGCACTGGCAGCGCTACGAGGTGGCCAGCCTCATCCTGGCCGGGCTCTCGACGCCGCTGGTGCTCTCGGTGCACTCGATCATCAGCTTCGACTTCGCGATCTCGCAGCTCCCCGGCTGGCACGTGACGGTGTTCCCGCCGTACTTCGTGGCCGGCGCGGTCTACTGCGGCTTCGCGATGGTGATCTGCCTGCTGATCCCGATCCGCCGCTGGTACGGCCTGCACAACCTGATCACCCTCAAGCACTTCGACCTGATGGGCAAGGTGATGCTGGCCTCGGGGCTGATCGTCGCCTACGGCTACTTCTGCGAGATCTTCTACGCCTGGTACTCGGCCAGCCTGTTCGAGTACCAGCTGATCCTGACGCGCACGATCGGGCCGTACGCCTGGAGCTACTGGGCGCTGATCTTGCTAAACGTCGCCATCCCGCAGCTGCTGTGGTTCAAGCGCCTGCGCACCAACCTGCCGCTGCTGTTCTTCGTCTCGGTGTGTATCAACATCGGCATGTGGTTCGAGCGCTGGGTGATCGTGGTGCTCAGCCTGCACCGCGACTTCCTGCCCTCCTCCTGGGGCTTCTACACGCCGACGGTCTGGGACTGGGCGACCTACATCGGCTCGTTCGGGCTGTTCTTCTTCCTGTTCTTCCTGTTCATCCGGCTGCTGCCCATGATCGCGATCTTCGAGGTCCGCGACCTGGTCCACAAGACGCACGAGGAGACGGCGCACGGGCACGTCGGCGAGACGGGCAGGGCGGAGCTGGCCTAGTGAGAACCGCGAGGGGAACGTTATGCTGAGAAGAACCAGACGTCAGCTCCCAGCCGGCGCTGCAGCGCAGCCCACGCTGTACGGCCTCGTGGCGCAGTTCGACGACCCCGATAAGCTGATCCAGGCGGCCGCGCAGGCCCGGAGCGCCGGCTACACCAAGCTGGACGCCTTCTCGCCCATCCCGCTCCACGGGCTGGAGGAGGCGCTCGGCCTGAGGCGCACCCGGCTGCCGTGGCTGATCTTCGCCGGCGGCCTCGCCGGCGCGGCCGGGATCTTCGCGCTCGCGACCTGGGTGAACCTCGTCGCGTATCCGATCAACATCGGCGGCCGGCCGCTCTTCAGCTGGCCGGCGTTCATCCCGATCACCTTCGAGGGGATGGTGCTGCTGGCGTCGTTCGCCGCCGTGTTCGGCATGATCTTGCTGAACGGCCTGCCGATGCCGTATCACCCGGTGTTCAACACGCCGAACTTCGAGCGCGCCACCACCGACCTGTTCTTTCTGGCGGTCGAGTCCTCCGACCCGCAGTTCGACCTGACAAAGACGCGCCAGTTTCTCGAGAGCCTGGGCGCGCAGCAGGTCTCGAGCGTCAATAACTAGGGGAGCCGCGATGCTGCACACGCGACAAGGCGCCCGCCGAGTCTCGCTCACCCGCCTGGTTAAGCTGGGCTGGGTCGGCTTTCTGCTGCTGTTCACCGCCGCGTGCCATCTAGAGATGTACGACCAGCCGTACCACCGGCCGCTCACGTCGAGCGACTTCTTCGCCGACGGCGCCTCGGCCCGGCCGCTGGTCGAGAACACCGTCGCCCGCGATGGCCTGCGCACCGACGAGGTCACGACCGGGCGGGTCGGCGGGGCCGCCGACGGCGAGTACGTGGCCGAGATCCCCATCCCGGTCACACCTGAGCTGCTCGCCCGCGGCGAGCAGCGCTGGACGATCTACTGCGCGGTGTGCCACGGCGCACAGGGCGACGGGCGCGGCTCGGCCGTCTACCCGCAGTTCAACCCGCGCCCGGCGTCGATGTACGACCCGCGCGTGGTCGCGCTGCCGGACGGCGAGTACTTCGACGTGATCACCAACGGCCGCGGCGCGATGTTCCCCTACGCCTCGCGCATCCAGAATGTCGAGGACCGCTGGGCGATCATCGCCTACATCCGCCAGATGCAGCAGAACCCGCCCGCAGAGGAGTAGTCTGCCACCTGTGCTGGCAACTCGCGAAAGAGGACGACAGTGATCGCCAATCAATCTGACAGCCTGCGGTCTGCGCTCGAGCGTACCCAGCGGATCGCGCTGATCGTCGGCGCGGTGGCGCTCATCCTGACGGCCGTCGGGTACTTCTTGAGCGGCGCGCAGTTCTTCCACTCATACATTTTCGCCTACTTCTTCTGGATCGTCCTGAGCCTCAGCGGCCTGCTGCTGCTCATGGTCGACCACCTGACCGAGGGCGTCTGGGGCCTGATGCTGCGCCGGTCGCTCGAGGCGGCCGCCTTCACGCTGCCGCTGATGGCGGTGCTGTTCCTGCCGCTGCTGCTCGGGCTGGGCGACCTGTACCCCTGGACGCACGCGGAGGTCCTGGCCGAGGATCGGGTGGTGGCGCTGAAGGCGCCCTACCTGAACGTGCCGTTCTGGCTCGGCCGCGCCGTGATCTACTTCGTGCTCTGGATCGGCGCCGCCTACCTGCTCAACCGCTGGTCCGACGAGGAGGACCGCGCCGGCCGGAGCGAGGGCCTGCTGGCGCGCTTCAAGAACCTGAGCGGGCCGGGGATCGTGCTGCTGGTGCTCAGCTGGACGCTCGCCGCCACCGACTGGGGCATGTCGCTCGAGTCGACCTGGTTCTCCTCGATGTACCCGGTGACGTTCATCGCCAGCATGCTGATCATGGGCATCGCGTTCAACGTGCTGGTGCTCTACTTCCTGCGCACGCGCGGGCTGCTGCCGTACACCATCCCGGTCGACCGTCTGCACGACCTGGGCAAGTTCCTGTTCGCCTTCATCGTGCTGTGGAGCTATGTCAACTTCTCCGAGTACCTGATCGTCTGGTCGGGCAACATCCCGGAGGAGACGACCTGGTTCGCGCACCGGACGCAGGGCGGCTGGGAGATCCTGGCGACGGCGCTGATCTTCGGCCACTTCTTCGCGCCGTTCTTCATGCTGCTCGGCCGCTTCACCAAGCGCAACCTCGGCGTCCTAGCGGCCATCGCGGCCTACGTAGTGGCGATCGAGGTGGTGTGGTTCTTCTGGAAGATCATCCCGGCCTTCTACCCGGAGGGCTTCCACTTCAGCTGGACGGACGTGACCGCGCTGGTGGGGATCGGCGGGCTGTGGCTGGGGGTGTACGCCTTCTTCCTCAAGCGGCGGCCGCTGCTGCCGCCGAATGACCGGCGCATGGAGCTGCTGCGCCGCCAGCAGGCCGAGGGCCACCACGGCCACGGGGCACCCGAGGCAGCGCACTAGCGCCACCCAAGTCGCAACAACAGAGCCGGGGTTCGACCGAGGCAGCGCCTCGCCCAGTCGAGCCCCGGCTCTCTGTTTCCGGGCCGCCCGCTCGCCTCCGGTGGAACCCGGTGTGCTATCATGGCGAAGGGCGAGCCGATCGCGACGAGGAGGTGCCCGATGGACTTCGCGCCGACGAAGGACCACGAGCTGCTGCGCGAGACCGTGCGCTCGTGGGCTGAGAAGGAGGCCCGGCCGACGGCCGCGGCGCGCGACGAGGCCATGGTGTGGCCGGCCGACCTGGTGCGGCAGATGGGCGAGCTCGGCCTCATGGGGGTCGCCGTGCCCGAGGAGTACGGCGGCGCCGGGCTGGACTACATCGCCTACGCGATTGTGATCGAGGAGCTCTCGCGGGTGGACGCCTCGCTGGGGGTGATCGCCTCGGTGAACAACTCGCTGGTGTGCTACGGCCTGCAGCAGTTCGGCACCGAGCAGCAGAAGCGCGAGCTGCTGACCCCGCTGGCCTCCGGGCGCGCCCTCGGCGCCTTCTCGCTCTCCGAGCCGGGCGCCGGCTCCGACGCCGCCGCGCAGCGCACCACCGCCGTCCGCGACGGCGACCACTACATCATCAACGGCGTGAAGAACTGGGTCACGAACGGGGACCACGCCGACACCATCCTCCTGATGGCGATGACCGACCCCGCCAAGGGGCACCGCGGCATCACCGCCTTCCTGGTCGACACCCACGCGCCGGGCTGCAGCGTCGTGAAGGTCGAGCACAAGCTCGGCATCCGCAGCGCCCACTCCTGCCAGATGGCCTACGACAACTACCGCCTGCCGGCGTGGCGGCGGCTCGGCGAGGAGGGGCAGGGCTTCAAGATCGCGATGACGATCCTGAACGCCGGCCGGATCGGGATCGCCGCTCAGGCGGTGGGGATCGCCCAGGGCGCGTACGAGGCGGCGCTGGCGTACGCCAAGGTCCGCGAGCAGTTCTCCCAGCCGATCATCGAGTTCCAGGCGGTGGGCTTCACCCTGGCCGATATGGCGACGCGCATCAAGGCCGCCCGGCTGCTGACCTACGAGGCCGCCTGGCGCAAGGACCAGCAGCTCGACTACATCGCCGCGGCGTCGATGGCCAAGCTGTTCGCCTCCGAGACCGCCATGTGGGTGGCGACCAAGGCGGTCCAGATCCACGGCTCGAACGGCTACTCCAAGGAGTACCCGGTGGAGCGCTTCTTCCGCGACGCGAAGATCACCGAGATCTACGAGGGGACCAGCGAGATCCAGCGGCTCGTGATCGCCCGCGAGCTCGCGAAGTAGGGCGCGGCCGCCCGTGGACCGGCGCGGCGAACAGGGGAGGCACCCCATGGGGCGGTTCCGGAGGCTGCTCGTGCGGCTGACGCTCGCGCTGACCGCGCTGACCAGCATCGCCACGTGCTTCATGCTCACGGCGGTGGCCTGGGTGCCGCCCGAGCGCGCGGCGCGCGAGGCGGCGCGGGCCCGCTGGGAGGCGCGCGGCTTCACCAGCTACCGGGTCGCCCTGCGGGTGGAGGCGCTCGGCAAGATCTGCTACCAGCAGCTCGAGGTGAGCGGCGAGTGGGTGCGGCGCACGCTGCGCAACACCTGCGACTCGCTCTGGCTGGACGTGATGACGATCGACCAGCTGTTCGAGCTGAGCGAGGAGATCCAGGAGCTTCCCTTCTCGCGCTGCGCGCCCGCCTCCCGCTCCTGCCCCTGCCACCGGGTGTTCACCGAGCGCGGCGTGTACTACGACGAGGACCTCGGCTACCCGACGACCCTGCTGGCCCGCTCGGAGATGCAGTACAACTGGACCAGCGCGGACTTCTGGCGCAGCTGGCTCAGGGACGCGGAGCTGCCCGCCTGCGCCCCGTCGCGCCGCCGCCTGACGGTCCAGGTCCTCGCGCTGACGCCGCTCGACACGCGGCGGTAGGCCTATTCGCGCTGCAGCTCCCGCTGGTGGTGAGGGCAACGAGTTGCGCCCGTTGCTCGGCGGACAATACGACCTGGTAGGCTTTCTTGGGCATCACATCGCTCCTGGTGTGCTGGCACATCACACATCAATCGTTGACGGTCTGAGCAGCATACCAGCACAGCCGCTATCCTTCAATCGAGCCTTGACGGACTACTAGGCAGCCCGAAGCACCCTCGGGCCGGCCGGAACGCGGCGCTCCTCCCCGCCGGAAAGCTTTTCCCCCCGCTCGCCGGTGATGCTGGCCGCTCGACTGCCAGAGAACGCCACACCCTCACTTCATTATTACGCATATGACCCTATAATCATCCGATATTGACAAAATAGAGCCTTTTAGGGTATGATGCGTCCTATGGAAGAGCCTACACAGTTCCTGTCCCCCGAAGACGTTGCGGAGAGGCTGAGCCTCAACGTCAGGACCATCCGGCGCTACATCCGGGAGGGCCGGCTCAAAGCGACTCGCATCGGGAAGCAGTACCGCATCGCGGCCAGCGACTTCCAGGCGTTCGTCGCGCGGGACCAGCCGGCCGGCACAGCGGCCCCGCGGAGCCGCCGCGTGATCGTCTCTGCGACGGCGGACATTCACGCGATCGGCCCGCACGAGAGCGACCGAGTCATTGCGGCCCTCTCCGGGGCGTTCACCGCGAACGCAGATCGACCCGGCACGCACTTGGAGTGCATCTACTACAGGGAAGAAGAGCTGCTGCGGGTCGTCCTCAACGCAGAGCTCGAGTTTACGCGCGCGGTGCTGCGGCTGATCAGTTCAGTTCTGGCGGATGGCCCGGCGCCGCGCCTATCGAAGGGTTCAGAGGAATGAAGACACTCACGGTCTACAAGTCCGAGCGGGCCGCTCATCGAGCGCATGAGCTGTACCGGGACATTCTTCGCGCCTGGCCGATCGCCTATCAGGAGAGGTTCGTATCGACGCGTCTGGGGGATACGTTTGTGATCGAGAGCGGGCCGGAGTCTGCGCCGGCGGTCGTTCTGCTTCACGGGACGATGGCGACCGCGGCGATGTGGCGAGAAGAGGTGGCAGCGCTCGCGAACGACTACCGCGTCTTCGCGGTCGACATCATCGGGGACGCCGGCTTCAGCGCGCCGGTCCGGCCGCACACAGGCACCGACGAGCACGCCCGCTGGCTGCAGGAGGTGCTCGAAGCCCTTGGCCTGCACCGCGCCCATCTGGTTGGGCTCTCATTCGGCGGCTGGCTGGCGCTCGACTTTGCCGCTCGGTTCCCCGAGCACGTGGACAGCCTCACCCTGATCACGCCCGGCGGCATCGCCGACAAGAACATCCTTGTGTGGGCGCTTCCGCTGCTGCTCCTGGGGCCGTGGGGCAGCAAGAAAGTGCAAGAGCGGATCGTGGGCCGCGTTCCTCCGCCTGAGGCGGAATACCAAGCCCAGCTTGCGGCGCTCTCTGCGGCCATATTCGAAGGCATGCGGCCCCGAACGGAGCGCCTGCGCACGATCTCCGACGACGAGCTGGCCGCCCTGGCTATGCCAGTCCTCGTTCTGCTCGGGGCGGATGATGTCACGATGGACGCGAGTGCGATCGAGCGCCGCTTCAAGCGCTCCGTCCCGCAGGCCGAAGTGAAGGTCCTTCCGGGGAAACGCCACTTCTTAGGAAACCAGTCAGAGGCGATCAAAGATTTCCTGCGCCAGGCCTCCCAGGTTGCGGCGTAGGCGCGGGAAGCGGCCACAGAGACACCGATGCACGCTTCGCTCCTGTGAACAGCGGGGGCCTAGACGTGCATCGGTGTCTGTTCGACCAGCCGTGTGTAATGCCAGCGGTCGCTTCAGGTGTGGGAATAAGAGACATGAGGCGTGTATCAGGGAGAAGTCACGTCAATCGCGTTGACCGTCGCTTTTCCTCTGCTACACTCAGAGCCACGCGCCCGGAATAACACATGGAGGGAAGCGACGATGACGAACCTGGTGGTCGGCACATTCTTCGTTGCGAGCATCGCTTTTCTCGCAACGGTGCACTCCATACCAGCAACGAGACCGCATCTCTCCCGATGGTTTGCCCTGATAGGTGCAGGTTTGCTCCTATGTATCTAGGCGGTGCTGTAACTGGCTCGAGGGAGTGTTCACCGAGTCGCACTTGATCGGCTATTACTGTTGTGTCACGAGTCAGGACCTGCCGGCCTATGGCACACCTGACCGCACCGTTAGTGACCTCTTCCGAACACCGCTCGGCCAACAACTGCCTGCGCTTGTGTTTGTCGGTGCGAGTATAGCGATAACCTCCTATCGCATACGTCACCAGCGTGATCTGCTTGCGATAGTGAGCATTGTGCTCGGCGCCAATCTCTTGTACGCCATACTCGACATCCTCCTCACCGGTATTGGATGGAGTATCAGTACATGGATGCATGGGCCAGAACAGACGGCATATACAAGCCTTGAGCGCAGAGTGTATGGCATCGCACTCCACGCGGGTCTCTGAATCGCCTATTTTTGGACTATCCTGCGGCTACAGCAGCCCCCTTGGATCGCACGAGCTGCTCGACACAAACACGCGCCACTGACAGGCCACCGAGAGAAGTTCGTGGTGTAAGTTGTGTTGCGTCCGGCATGAGCTGCCTTCTCCACGCCTGCCAGCGGCGCGGCTGACAGCTCGGCGCTGGACAGCAGCCGAAGACACCAGCTAGGCCTCCCGCGACTGGCTCGCCTGCCGCTGGAGGTCTAGCTGCGCGCGGAAGGCCGCCACATCATCGAGGAAGAGACCGATACGCGACACGTCCTTCGTCCTGCCGAAGAGGCCGGTTGCGCGCGCCGGCCGCTTCAGTGCCAGCACGATATGCGGCTCGCCGATCGGCGCCATGTTGAGGTAGCCAGGACTCCTCGCATCCTGCTGCCGCGGTGTCTGGAGCGCCTCGATGTCCTGGAGCTGCAGCGTCACCAACCAGCGAAGCCCGGTCCGCAGGTGGAGGCGCTCACCGGCGAGAACGATCGGGTGCAGGCGCACTGCGTGAAAATCCCCGAGCATCCAGAGGATGCCGTAGACGCTCAGGGCCGTCAGCACCCACGCGGCAGCCGGGCTCCAGCGCTGGACGAGCAGATGCAGCGCAACTGTCTCGAGGCCGGTGAGGAGCACAAACACCAGCAGCAGCACCGGGTAGAGACTCTTCTGATGGTAGGTGAAGCTCCTCCAGCGGGCGTCCCGCGTGCGAAACTCCGTGAACCACCCGAATAGAGCCAGAACGGTCAGGAGACACTCGGTGACGAGCAGGCGCACGAGAAAGTGGCTCCCGAAGACTGAGCGGAGGCTCTCCGCCACAGCATCGGTCGCATATATCGCCGCTGGTCTCAGCTGGCGGTAGCGCTGGTGGACGCGCCGCAGCTTCCAAACCACGGCGCCGAAGAGCGCAACCTCAACCAGTACAATAGGCGCCGCCACCGCCTGCAGGTACCGGTGGCCGCCTGGCGGCAGGATGTACCAGACGATCGCGACTGCGAGCAGGAAGAGCGGCGCGACTGTGTGCCGGGAGAGGCGGTACGGCCGCGCAATCAGCCAGTAGTACAGCAGCGGGATGCCGAGAAGCAGATCGGCGATGATCGCGAAGCTGAAGAGGGCTTCGGCCTGCGAGAAGGCGGGCGTGGAGGCAACCCAGAGCTCGACAGCGCAGAGCGTGACGAAGGCGCCACAAAGAGCGAGGTGCTCGTCTTGCGTGTCAGTTGCATACCGACCTCTTTGTGATATGCTTCACCATCTTTTCGCACTATAGCATGCGGGCGATTCGCGGTCAAGAGGCGACAGCGTCCGCTTCGTGGCTGCCGGTGGCACAGCTCATGCCGTGGAGTTGGCCGCTTCAGGAAAAGACTGGAGGAGTTCCGATGGCGAGGTCGCTTGTGCTGCGGGACGTTGTTTCCGACGATCTGCCCGTCTTTTTCCAGCAGCAGCTGGACCCCGATGCCAACTACATGGCCGCGTTTACCGCAAAAGACCCAGCCGACCGCGCCGCGTTTATGGCGCGCTGGCGCCACATTCTCTCTGACCCAACCACCCTGAATAAGACAATTGTGGTCGACGATCATGTCGCTGGGAGCATCTCCAGCTATGAAGAGGCGGGCGTGGTGGAAGTGACCTACTGGCTGGGGAAGGACTACTGGGGCCAGGGCATCGCGACCCGCGCGCTCACCGAGTTCATCACGAACGTGCAGACAGCTCGCCCGCTCCACGCGCGTGTGGCGAAGGATAACATTGCCTCGCGGCGCGTCTTGGAGAAGTGCGGCTTCGTCATCGTCGGCGAGGACAAAGGGTACGCCAACGCGCGCAACGCGGAGACCGAGGAGTATCTGCTCAGGCTCGAGTGACAGGATGCGGAGGAATGAGAAAGGTGGAGGGCGCGCCTCCACCTTTCCGCAGCGCGTACGTTCTGTCGCTAAGCCGTCACCCGCTGCTTCATCCACGGGTTCGAGTTGTGGAAGTCGCTGATGGCGTTGCCGGGGCCGTTGATGGCATCGAGCGCGGCGCGGTCCTCGTCGCTCAGCGTCATGTTCAGCACCGCCAGGTTATCGCGCAGGTGCTCGATGGTGCGCGGGCCAATGATCGGCGCGGTGATGCCCGGCTGATCCTTGCACCACAGCAGCGCCAGCTGGCTCGAGGTGATGCCGCGCGTCGCGGCCAGATCGGCCACCTTCTGCGCCGCCTCCAGCGCCTTGGGGGTCTTGCGCTGGTCGAACGCGCTCCCCGCGCCGCTCCGCGCCGCGCGCGAGTCGGGCGGGACCTGACCGCCGGCGTAGCGCCCGGCGAGGATCCCGCCCGCCAGCGGCGACCACGGGATGAGCCCCAGGCCGTAGCGCTGGGCGAGCGGCACCAGCTCGTTCTCGATGCGCCGGTCGAGCAGGTTGTACGGCGGCTGCTCGGAGATGAAGCGCGCCAGGTTCATGCGCTCGCTGATCGCCAGCGCCTCCATCACCATCCAGGCCGGGAAGGTCGAGCAGCCGATATAGCGCACCTTGCCCGACCGCACCAGGTCGTCGAGCGCGCGCAGCGTCTCGTCCTGGGGGATGTCGAGCGCGGGCCGGTGGAGCTGGTACAGGTCGATGTGGTCAGTCTGGAGGCGCCGCAGCGAGTCCTCGCAGGCGCGAATGATGTGGTAGCGGGAGTTGCCGCGGTCGTTCGGGCCAGGCCCCATCTCGCCGTGCACCTTCGTCGCCAGCACGACCTGCTGGCGCTTGCCGTCGCGCGCCAGCGCGCGGCCGACAATGCGCTCGCTCTCGCCGCCGTTGTAGACATTCGCCGTGTCGATGAAGTTGATCCCAGCGTCGAGCGCCTCGTCGATGATGCGGATCGAGTCGGCCTCGCTCGTCGGCCCGCCGAAGTTCATCGCCCCGAGACAGAGGGGCGAGACGCGCACTCCCGTGCGACCCAGCGTCCGATACTCCATGATCCTCCTCCTCGCCGGCGGGAGACCCGCCGCTACACGACTATCGGGGCCCATTGTACTACCACGTGTGACGTCGATGTCAGCCGGGCGGCGGACTGGCGCGGTGGCGCGGCGCGCACATTCGCGGTACACTATCCCATCAGGAGCCTCTCGTCCTCGTCGTCTGAGGATGCTGTCTTCCCCGCCTGCTCGTGGGCTCTACCGCAGAGCGGCGGAAGGGGCCCGGGGACCACATCATCCCTGGCCCCCGCGCGGGTGTGGGGCGAAGCCGCTACGCGAGTCGCGGCAATCGAGAGCATTGCTGCGGAGGAGATGATGACCGACAGCGAGATCGTTATCGTCGGCGCGGCGCGCACGCCGATCGGCAGATTCCAGGGCGCCTACAAGGGCATTCCGGCGCCCGACCTCGGCGCCGCCGCGGTGCGCGCCGCCGTGGCCCGGTCCGGGGCCGACCCGGCGCTCATCGACGAGTGCATCATGGGCAATGTGATCAGCGCCGGGCTCGGCCAGGCCCCCGCCCGCCAGGCCGCGCTGCGAGCCGGCCTGCCGACCTCGGTCGGCGCGCTGACGATCAACAAGGTCTGCGGCAGCGGCCTCAAGGCGGTCATGCTCGCCGCGGCCCTCATCCGCAGCGGCGAGGCCCGGCTGGTCGTCGCCGGCGGCATGGAGAACATGACCCGCGCGCCCTACCTGCTGCCGGAGGCGCGCGCCGGCTACCGCCTCGGGCACGCCGAGCTGCTGGACGCGACCGTCCACGACGGCCTGTGGTGCGCCTTCGAGCAGCATCACATGGGCAACGCGGCGGAGTGGATCGCTGAGACATTCGGCATCAGCCGCGAGATGCAGGACGCCTTCGCGCTCGAGTCGCACGCCCGCGCCATCGCCGCCCAGGACGCGGGCGCGTTCGACGAGGAGATCGTGCCGGTCGAGGTTCCGGCCGGGAAGGGGAAGACCACCACCATCACCGCCGACGAGCCGCCGCGCCGCGACACCGATGCCCGCCAGCTCGCCGCGCTGCGGCCCGTGTTCAAGAGCGACGGCACCGTGACCGCCGGCAACGCCCCCGGCATCACCGACGGGGCCGCGGCGCTGGTGGTCACATCGGCGCAGGCCGCGGCCGACCTGGGGCTGCGCCCGATCGCGCGCATCATCGGCTCGGCACAGGCCGCCGTGCCGCCGCTGGAGCTGTTCACCGCGCCTGTGTTCGCCGTGCGCCGCCTGCTGGAGCGGACGGGGACGACGCTGGACGACTACGACCTGTTCGAGATCAACGAGGCCTTCGCGGCGCAGGTGGTCCAGAACGGGCGCGAGCTGCAGCTCGACTGGGACCGGCTCAACGTCCACGGCGGCGCCATCGCCCTCGGCCACCCGATCGGCGCCAGCGGAGCGCGCGTGCTCGTCACGCTGATCAGCGCGCTGCGGCGGCGCGGCGGGGGCCGCGGGCTGGCGGCGCTGTGCCTGGGCGGCGGCGAGGCGGTGGCGCTGGCGATCGAGACGGAGCCTGCCGGATGACGACGCCCCACAGCACGATCGTAAACGCCGAGATGGTGCGGATGCTGCGCGAGCACCAGCTCGCCGAGCAGACGACGACCCAGCTCGCGGAGACCTTCAAGGCGCTCGCCGACCCGACGCGGGTGCGGATCCTCCACGCGCTCTCGCACGCCGAGCTGTGCGTCGGCGACATCGCCGCCGTGCTGGGCATGACCGAGTCGGCCGTGTCGCACCAGCTGCGCCTGCTGCGCAGCCTGCGCATCGTCCGCGCCCGGCGCGAGGGCAAGCTGATGTTCTACGCCCTGGACGACGAGCACGTCACGCGGCTGTTCCAGCTCACGCTCGACCACCTCGGCCACAGCTGACGGGGAGCCGCCGCGTCACAGCACGTGCACCGGGTCGACGTCGATCGACCAGCCCGGCGTCAGGCGCAGGCGCTCGAGCAGCGGCTCGGGGTTCTCGGCGCGCAGCAGCAGGTGCCAGCGGAAGCGGTTGCGCTGCCGGTGGAAGAAGGCCGGCGCCGGCCCGATCACGCTCCAGTCGCCCAGGCCCTGGCCGGGCGGGGCCTGGGCGTCGAGCTGCGCGCCGAGGCTGCGCACCTCGGCCGCGAGCGCCTCGGCCGCCCGCCGGCTGCGCTCGTCGTTCGTCCCGGCGTACACGAACCGCACCAGCCGGGCGAAGGGCGGGTAGCCGGTCTGCCGGCGGAAGGCGATCTCCTGCTCGTAGAACGCCCGGTAGTCGTGCTCCTGCGCCGCCAGCAGCGCGTAGTGCTCCGGCACGTAGGTCTGGATCACCACGCGCGCTCCGGCGCTGCGCCGCCCGGCCCGGCCCGCCACCTGTGTCAGCAGCTGAAACGTCCGCTCGCCGGCGCGGAAGTCCGGCAGGTGCAGCCCCGTGTCCGCCGCGACCACGCCGACCACCGACACCAGCGGCAGGTCGAGGCCCTTGGCGATCATCTGCGTCCCCACCAGCACGTCGGCCTCGTGCGCCAGGAACTTGTCCAGCATCCGGCTGTGGTCGCCCTTGCGCGTCACGGTGTCGCGGTCCCAGCGCAGCGGCCGCGCCTCCGGGAAGAGGCTCAGCACCTCCTCGACCACCCGCTGCGTGCCGACGCCGAACGACTTGATGCGCGGGCTCCAGCACTGCGGGCAGATGGCCGGCACCAGCTCGCGGTGGTTGCAGGTGTGGCAGACGAGCAGGGACGTTGCCTGCTGCGCCCGCCCGCCCGCCGCCTCGTCGTAGTGCACAGTGAGCGGCGAGGAGCAGTTCAGGCAGCTGACCACGTGGCCGCAGTCGCGGCACATCACGAAGGACGCGGCGCCGCGCCGGTTGAGGAACAGCACCGCCTGCTCGCCGCGGCTTAGGGCGTCCGCCAGCGCCTCCTGCAGCGGCCGGCTGAAGATCGAGCGGTTGCCGCTCTGCAGCTCGCGCCGCATATCCACGATCCGCACCTCCGGCAGCGGCAGCGCCTGCGAGCGCGGGAGGCCGTCCGGGCCGCGCTGCATGCCGACCCGCTCGTGCAGCTCGAGCAGCTCGGCCGCGCCGGCCCGCGCCGCGGCGTACGTCTCCACCGAGGGCGTCGCGCTGCCGAGGATCAGGACCGCGCCGGTGATCTCGGCCAGCCGCCGCGCCGCGTCGCGGGCGTGGTAGCGCGGCGGGCCATCGTGCTTGTAGGACGGCTCGTGCTCCTCGTCGACGATGATCAGGCCGAGGTGGGGCAGCGGCGCGAACACCGCCGAGCGCGAGCCGATCGCCAGCAGCGCCTCGCCGCTCCGCAGCCGGCGCCACTCGTCGTAGCGCTCGCCCAGGCTCAGGCCGCTGTGCAGCACGGCCAGCTTCCCGCCGAAGCGGGCGGCGAAGCGGCGCACGAGCTGGGCGGTGAGCGCGATCTCCGGCACCAGCACCAGCGCCTGGCGGCCGCGCCGCATGGCCCGCGCGATCGCCCGCAGGTAGACCTCGGTCTTGCCGCTGCCGGTCACGCCGTGGAGCAGGAACACCCTGGCGGCCGCGCGCTGCGCCCTACTCGAAGGCCCCGTTGGCTCGGCGCTCGCGGCGTCCAGGGCGGCCGCGATGCGCCGCCACACCGCCTCCTGGGCCGCGGTGAGCGGCGGCGGCACATCGGGCGGCACCGAGTCGCCCGAGAGCGGGTCGCGCCGCACCTCGCGCGTAGTCAGCTCCAGCACGCCGCGCCGCTCCAGCGCCCGCAGCGTCGCCATGTCTGCGCCGGTCGCCGCGTAGATCTCCGCCACCGGGACCGGCCGCTGGCCGCCGGCATCTTCGCCAGGCTCGGGCAGCCCGCCGTCGGCCGGCGCCCGCTGCTGATCGTCCGCCGAGTAGGATCTCAGGAACTCGACCACCGCACGCTGCTTCGGCGCCCGCCCGAGCTCGCCCAGCGCGGCCTCCAGCCGCTCGTCGCGGGGCACGAGGCGCGCCATGCGCTCCTGGCGGGGGCGGGCGCGCTGCGGCGAGAAGGTCACGCCGCGGGTCACCAGGCCGCGCTCCAGCAGGGCGGCGTAGGTCGCGCGCAGCTCGGCGTCGCTGCCGCGCAGCTGCTTGCGCAGCTCCCGCTCGCGCTGCTCGCCGTGGCGCCGGAGGTAGTACAGCACCGCCCGCTCGCTCTCCGGCAGGCGCGCCAGGTCGACACGCAATCCGGCGGGCGTGCAGCGCCAGGTCGGCTCGGCCTCCTGGGAGACGCCGGGGGGCAGCATCAGCGCCAGGGCCTCGTACAGCGGCGCCCGGTAGCGCTCGGCGATCCAGCGCGCCAGGCGGATCTGGGCCGGCGTGAGCGCCGCCTCGGGGTCGGCGATATCGGCCAGGTCGCGCAGGACGAGCGCCTCCGCATCGCGCGGCGCGTCGGGGTCCGGCCGCAGCTCGGGAGGCGCCTCGGCCGCGCCGTCCTCGTACAGGTCGAGGATCACGCCCTGCACGCGCTGGCGGCGCAGCGGCGCCCACACCAGCTGGCCTGGCTGCACGAGGGTCCGCAGGCGCGGCGGCACACGATAGGTGAAGACCGGGTCGGCGCCGGCGAAGGCGGCGCGCACAGCGACATCGGCGAGCAGGTCGGGCGGCATACGCAGAGTGTAGCACAGATGTGGGTAGTCGGGGCAGCGAAGCGTCCCCGACCACCCACCAGGAATGGCGCCCTTCCGGAGCGCCCTACGGCACGTTCACCGACGTCTCGCCCGGCTGGAGGTCGGAGATGCTGTCGTTGCCCGGCCCGCCGTCGAAGCTGTCGGTGCCCTCTCCGCCGGTCATCTGGTCGTTGCCGGCGCCGCCGCGCAGCGTATCGTCGCCGGCATCGCCGGTGAGCCGGTCGTTATTGTCACCTCCGTCGAGGATGTCGTCGCCGCTCCCGCCGGATAGGGTGTCGTTCCCCGCCTCGCCGAAGAGCGCGTCGTCGCCATCGCCTCCGGACAGGGAGTCATTCCCCGCCCCGCCGAAGAGCACGTCGTTGCCGTCGCCTCCGGACAGCGTGTCGTTCCCAGCCTCGCCGAAGAGCACGTCGTCGCCGCTCTCGCCGGACAGCGTGTCGTTCCCCGCCCCGCCGAAGAGCGCGTCGTCGCCGCTCCCGCCGGATAGGGTGTCGTTCCCCGCCCCGCCGCAGACGACATCGGCGCCGCCCTGGGCCACCACAATGTCGTTGCCGCCCAGCGCGAAGATCACGTCGTCCCCGGCGGTGCCCTGCAGCACGTCGTTCCCCGACGTGCCAGCGCGCACGGCGACCGTCAGCGCGGCCTCTCCGCCGTTCCCGTCGCTCACCGTCACCGTCGCCGTGCCCGACTGGCCCGGAGCTGCGGTGAACGTGACGGTGGTCACCTCGCCGCTGGAGCTCGCGCTGCCGCTGATCTGCGGGTTCGTGCTGCTGACCGACACGCTCAGCGTCGCGTCGTCGACGTCGGCGATGGCGATGGCGAAGCCGCCGGACGCACCGTCAGCCGCACAGAAGCCAGACTGGGCAACGCGCTCGATCGTCGGCGCGTCGTTCACCGGCGTCACCGTGATCGTCACTGTCGCGACGTTCGATTCGACCGCGCCGTCGCGCGCCCTGTAGGTGAAGGTGTCGATGCCGTTGGCGTCGGCGTCCGGCGTGTAGCTGAAGCTCCCGTCGGCGTTCAGCGTCAGCGTGCCCATGCTCGGCCCGCTCACCAGCTCGGCGACCAGCGTGTCGCCGTCCGCGTCGAAGTCGTTCGCCAGCACGCCGTCCTCCGCGCTCACCACCAGCGGCGTGTCCTCGTCCGTCGTGTACGAGTCGTCGTTCGCCTCCGGGGCTCTGTTGGGCGACCCCAGGTTCAGCCCGACGATCACCGGGTCGTGGTCCGACGCGCGGTAGGCGTCCGGCTCGTAGAGCGCGTCCTGCGCCGGGGGCTTGAAGCTCGTGTCGTAGTCCAGCAGGTCCGGCTCATCGGCGTTGATGTGCCAGTCCGCGGCGCCGGTCACCTGGGAGGTCAGGCTGGCGCTGGCGAGCGCGTGGTCCAGGTAGCCGGCCTGGCCGTCGAAGACGTAGGAGTAGGCGTAGGTCCCCTGGTACGCGGCGATCAGGTTGGTGTAGTCATCGCCCGTGCCCAGCGTCCCGTCTGCGCCGGCGCGGATCGCGGCGATCGGGTCCTCCTGGGCATACGAGTTCAGGTCGCCGATGATCAGGAAGTCCGGGTCGCCGCTGCCGGTCGGGTCGGTCGCCAGCCACCTCACCAGCGCGCGCGCCGCCTTGACGCGGGTCTGGTTGCAGTTCCCCTGCCCGTCGCCGATATCCGGGTCGCCAACGTCGTTGCAGTCCGAGCCCTTCGACTTGAAGTGGTTGACCACCACCGTGAACCGCTCGCCGGTGGCGAGCTCCTCGAAGGTCTGGGCGAGCGACGGGCGGTTCTTGGTGTCCAGGAACTCCGGGTCGACGGCCGACGTGAGCACTTTGAAGTCGCCGACCGGCCGGACCACATCGGGCCGGTAGATCAGGCCGACGCGGATGGCGTCGCTGCCGATCACCCCGGTGTCGATGCTCGCGTAGGGGCCGACGCCGGGCATGGCGTTGAGTCCGGCCACGATGCCGCGGACCGGGTCACCGAGCGGGTCGACGCCAGGGGTGTTCTCGAGCTCGTTCAGGCCGATGATGTCGGCGTCGAGGCCGGCGAGCGCGGCCAGGAGCTTGTCGCGCTGGCGGTTGAACTCGTCCGGCTGGTCGGAGTCGGCGCCGCGGCACTCCACGTTCTCGAGCGGGCCGCACGCGTTGTCGAGCGAGCTGCCGGTCGGGTAGTCGAGCGTCAGGAAGAAGTTGAGCGTGTTCATCGCCGCAACCCGCAGGCGGCCGCCCACCGGCTCCGGCTCAGCCGGGCGCGGGTTGGAGGCGACATACTCGGCCGGGGCGGTCGGCTGGATGCGGTAGACGCTGAAGTCGAAGCCGAGCACGCCGACGACGTTCTTCACCGTGTCGCCGCCGCGGAAGCGATTGGTCAGGCTAAACGGCTCGCCGTTCGGGTGGCGCACCACGTCCGGGTTCTGGACGCCCAGCCCGTCGTCGAGCGTGATGCGCCGCAGGCTGTTGGCCTCCGCGCGGGCGAGCGCCGCCGGGCCGGGCTGCTCGATCGCCGTGGGCGTGAACGGCCGCGCCTCGCCGTCGAGCGGCAGGGCCAGCACCAGCTCGCCGAAGCGGTCGTAGTTGAAGTACTCCGCGATCACCAGCTCCTGCGGGAGGCGCACCAGCATGCCCTCGTAGCGCTCGGGCGCATCCGCGCTCTCGAACGGCAGGGTCACGTCCACGGGCGTCACGCTGCCGGTGCCGCAGGAGACGATGTCCGTCACCGGGGCGTTGTTGTTGTTGGAGCCGTTCAGCGCGGTCTGGTCGAAGCGCTCGCGGGCGAAGCCGGTGACGCGCACCACCTCGCCGACGCTCACCATGTCGGCGCCGCCGGTGTAGACGAAGATCCCGTCCGAGGTGGCCTCGTCCCCGTCACCCGTCGGGTCCTGCAGGTAGAAGCCCTGGAGCTCGTCGCTCCCCTCGAAGTCGCCGACCACCACGCCCTGCGTCGTGACGTTGCCGGTGATCGCGGCGTTGGCGCCCGAGCCCTGGATCTCGTAGATCGGCGTGTAGTCTAGGGCGCAGGGGTCGCCGCCGACGGTGGTGAAGCTCCAGCTATAGTCGGACGCCATCGGGTCCGGCGTGCCATCCCTGTCGGACACCTGCGAGGCGGCGATCGTGACGGTGCAGGTCTCGGCGTCGCTGAAATCGACGTCCGGGTTCAGCGTGAAGATCCTCGGGCCGCCGCTGACCGCCGCCGTGTGCGATCCGCTGATCTGGCACGCGATCGTGAACCAGGCCCCGGTGACATCGACGTCTTCGCTGAACGTGATCTGGATGTCGGTATCGACAGCGACATTCGCCGCGTTGTTGGCCGGAGCGGTGACGGTGATGAACGGAGGCTGGTTGTTGCGCGGGTTCGGCGCGCCAGCGACGAAGTCGTTGGCGTTGTTGTCGGTGTCCTGCGCGCCGCCGCCCTGCCGGAGCGCCGCAGTCGTGTTGCCCAGCCTCGGGGCCGGGCCGCTGCCCTCATAGCAGGAGGGTGCGTCGCCGTAGCCGACGAGATCGACGATCGTCGGCCCCGCCGGGCACGTGCCGCTCAGCGCGGCCGTGCTGCTCACCAGCGCGACCTTGCCCTCCGTGGCGCTCATCGCAATGCTGCCGGTCGCGTCCGGCGCCGGCAGCGGGGTCGTGCCGCCCGATCCAGCAGCCTGCTGGATCAGGTAGTACTGGCCGGGGGCGATCGAGCCGGACAGCGGCGTCACCATCCAGTTTGTGCCAGTGGCCGAGGCGTACTGCACCGACCAGCCGCTCAGGTCCACCGTACTGCTGCTGGCGTTGAACAGCTCGATGAAATCATTCGTGTAGACCGCGCCGCTGTTGCCGCCGCCGCCATAGATCTGGCTGATCACGACGTGGTCAGCCGGCGCCGCGCCCACGGTGAGGGCGATCGACCCGCCGCCGCTGCGGCCCTGCGCGTCGGTGATCGTGAATGGCAGGCTCTTCGGCCCGGCGGCCGTCGCCGGGTCGACGGTCGCCAGGAACGAGAAGACGTTGTCGCCCGCCGCCGCGTCGCCGTTCGTGCCGTCGTCGAAGAGCTGCTGCGACGCCGCGCCGCCGATCTCCGTCAGGTCGGCGGTCACCGCCAGGCCGGTGCTGTCCGGGTTTGCGCCGGGCGTCACCGAGACCGCCAGCAGCGTCTGGCCGCCGGCGGCGACACTGCTGGGCGTGGCCGATCCTGCGCCGGACGGGTTGGTGGGCGTCACGGTGAAGATGGGCGTGAGCGTGAAGTCGTCGATCGCCAGGCCGTCGTCGGCGCCGGATGCGTTGAAGTCGGACCAGCGAATCCAGAAGCTCGAGCCGTCGGGGATATGCAGGCCAGTGATCGTGAAGCTGATCTCCGCGCGGTTCTCGGGCGCGTTTCCGTCGCGCGCACCCGCCGTGCCCGCGGTGTTCGGGCCGACGAAGTCGAGTGCATCGACATCCGTCCAGGTGCCCGTCGTGAGGCTCGTCGCGTCAAGGCTGTACTGGAAGTCCAGCCGGTCGGCGCGCTCGGTAGCGCCGAGGCGCCACTGCTCGCCGGTGTAGGCGATGTCGAGCGCCGTGATCGGCATACCGGTGTTGTTGGTGAACGAGGCGCCGATGGTGGGGATGAGAGTGCCGCTCAGGAGGCCGCCAAAAGCCCGTTCCGTCGAGTCGGCCTGCCCGAAGCTGTAGGTGTCGCCAGTATTGCTCGAGCCTGTGCCGGCGGTATACAGTCCGTTAGCAGTCGAACTCGTACCCTGCTCGACAAAGTCCCAGCCGTTGGGCACACTCGACGACGTGCCAGCCGACGCGAGGGTGTCGAAATCCTGGCTGTATGTTGAGCCGTCGATGAGGGAGATAGTTCCCGCCGCATACGCCCGCCCCGGCGCGAGGAGCAGGCTGGCGCACGACGCGAGCATCATCGTGATGACGAGTGCCAGGTGGACAGTCAGCCGCCGGTGCCGAACCGTGACCAGCATACTCCCCCCTCTCTATAAACTTTCCCGCTCCTTGGGTGCCTCGCGGCCATCATACCAAAACTTCGTAATGCGCCGTCCCGAGAACGTATTACAGAAAATTCACGAGCGCAGGCCGGCAGCGAGGGAGACCGCGTTTCAAGCGCCACCGCTCCCAGCGTCTATGAAAAGAAACGTTCGCGGGAAACAAAAATGCGTGCCGCAGCCTGTGCGAGCACGCCTCGTGTCCGAGGTATCCGCCTGTGTCTTCGTCTCACACGCGCCTGAGGCGCCCCAGGAGCGCGCGCTGCTCCGGCGTGCCCGCCGGCGCCGCCACCAGCGTCCCGCCAGTCTCGAAAATCGCCCACTGCTGGCCATTAAGCGTCGTCACCAGCCACCCCTGAACCGGCTCCCCCTCCACAGTGACCGCCAGCGGCTCGCTGGCCGTCCAGCGCGCGCGGGCGCGCAGGTAGGCGCCGAACCGCTCGGCCCGCCCCTGGTAGATCGAGAGCCGCGCCTCCTGCCCGGCGCCGTCCGTCACCGTGTAGTCGAAGCGCAGCGCCGCGCTGTGGTACAGCGCGTTCTCGAACGGGCTCGGATAGATCTGGTAGAAGCCGTACGCCTCGTCGGAGTCGAAGCGCGAGGTGAAGATATTCCGGAGCACGACCTGCGCCCGCCCGCTCCCGCCGCTCGCCGGCGTCTCCTCAAAGGCGTACACAGCGTCCGCCAGCAGCCCGCGCGCCTGCGCCAGGTTGAGCGGGATGAGGTCGCTCGGCGCGCCCGGCCCAGCGCCATCGCCGCGCCTGCGGGTGAGCGTCTGCGGCGGGACGCTGGAGAAAACATCGGCCGGCACACGCTCCGCCGGCAGCAGCTCGTCGCTCAGCACCTCCCAGCGCTCGATCACGACCCTGCTCTGCCCGCCGCCTGGCGCGCCCGCCGAGACCTCGAGCCACTTCAGCCGCCCCTCGTCGTCCACCGCCGCCGTCACTGTCAGCGGCTCACCGGCCAGATCCGCGAGGTAGGGGGCGAACTCCGCCTGCGCGCCCGGCAGGCCGAGCACGTAGGTCACGCCGCTGTGCTGGTACCCGTACATCCCGGTGTAGCGCGGCAGCAGGCACGAGGCCTGATGCCAGCCCTTCTCGGTCAGCGCCACCGCCCGGTCGCCGCCCTGCTGCACCACCCGCGCGCCGCCGCAGACCAGCATGCGCGTCAGCAGGAGCCGCTCCCAATCGGGCGCCTGTGCGTCGCCCCGCAGAACCACCTCGCCGCGCGGCGCGTCGTACTCCCATGCGCCCCGCGGCCCGAAGTACGCCCGGTCATAGACAGTGCTGTCCGCGCCGCGGCGGACGATGGCCCGCTCCAGCGCGCCCTCAGCAGCGGCGCGCGTCCAGCTCTCCGCCAGCAACGTCTCCGGCCTGCCCCCGTAGGGCGGCAGGTGATACGGGTCGGCGAGCCGGTCATCGGCGGCGAGCTGGCGGGTGAAGACGCGCGTCACCGTGTGGCGCACGCTCCCCTCGGGCAGCGGCGCCTCCGCCAGCGCGCCCAGCAGCGTGTCGAACGCCGCCGGGTCCGCCGGGCGCGGCCCAAGAAACAGCGACTCCTGCCTGCGCACCGTCTCGATCGAGATCGGCTCAAGGGTCGCCAGCACATCCAGCAGCTCGCTGCGGCTGAAGCCCTGCGCGCTGATACGCGCGCTGTAGCGCTCCCCCGTGGCGTCCCCGAAGAACGCCTCGTAGCGCTGCACCAGCCCCGGACGCAGCAGCGCCACCCGCTCGCCGAGCTCGACCCGCTCGGTGTCACGGGACGACGGGAGCGGCGCGATGCCGCTGCGCCGCCCGCCGGTCTGGATCGCGAGCCGCCTGCCCGGCCCGAAGTAGAAGACGACCGCGCTCCGCATCCCGCCGATCAGCGCCGCGTACTCAGCGCCCGGCGGCGCGTCCAGCGGGGCCAGCGGGCGCAGCGACTCGGCGATGAGCACCTGCGCGAGCTGCTGCAGCGCGGTCGCCGGGACGATCGGCAGCTCCGGCGCCGCCGCCCCTTCGGCGAGCGGGGCGAAGTCTCGCTGCGCCGTGGCGCGCCCCGGCTCGAAGACGTTCGCGTTCGCCGCAGTGGGCGACAGCCACTCGCCGCCGAGGTAGCGCCAGACCGTCCGCCCGGACTGCTCGCCCTCCTGCGAGCCGACCAGCTCGCGCACCTCGTAGAGCGTGCCGTCCGCGATGCTGAGCGAGAGCAGCACCGTCACCTGGGAGGCGTTCGCCACGCCATCGGGCAGCCCGAGCGGGCTGACTCCCTGGAAGCTCACCACCGCCAGCTCGGTCCCGTCCTCCGCGATGCTGCGCCCCCAGCTCCCCAGCTCCTCCGCCTCGCTCGCCTGGCGCAGATAGGCCTTCGGCAGCTCCCAGGCGCCCGAGTCCATGCGCGCGGCGAGCATGCGCTCCTGCTCGTCCGCCGACAGCTCGAGCTGGACGCGCGCCGGCCAGCGCTCGGAGACCTGCGGGTAGATCGACGCGGCGTAGCGCGGCTCGACGCTGTACCAGAGCCGCCTCTCCCCGTCGCCGATCTGTAGCTCGAACGGCCCGCCGCCGTCGCTGTGGACGAGCTGCACCCGGTGGCGGCGCTGCTGCGGGTCGATCCACAGGCTGCCCTCCAGGTCGGCGTAGCTCGCGTCGGGGAAGATCCAGCGCACGGCGTAGCGCGCCAGCCAGATGCCCCGGCCCGCCGGCGGCGTGTAGAGCCGCTCCTGCGCCAGGCGTATGAGCTCCTCGGGCGGCCGCATCTGGCCCGACCCGCCGGTCGGCACCGGCGCCGCGCCCGAGCGCGGGAACACCAGCGCGACGATCGCCGCCAGCACCGCGAGCGCGACCAGCGCCCGCCGCACCTCCACGCGCTCGAGCAGCGCCCTGCGCCGCTGCTGCCCGGCCAGCGCCGCCGACTGCAGCTGCCGCTGGAGCCCGGGCGGCATGTGAATGTTGCGCAGCGCGGCGCGCAGCGTCTCCTCCACGCGCTCGTTCAGCCTGCGCCACGCCGCGGCGGCCGCGCGGCACTCCGCGCACAGCGCCAGGTGGCCGCGGATCGCCGGCTCGCCGAGCACCTGCTCGTCGTCGCGCAACAGCGCCGCCCGCGCCGGCCGGCACTCCTCGGGGGCCGATTCGACGGATAGGAGGCGCTGCTCGGTCTCCGAGAGCACGTCTGCGGCCAGCGCGTGCAGCGCCGCGAGCCTGTCTCGCGCCAGAGCGGCCGGCGCGAGAGCTGCGCGGGAGGGATCATCGCCGTGGGCCTGCGCGTCGCTCGCGGGCGCCTGGCCGCCGTGCTCGACGAGCGGCTCGAACGAGCGCAGCAGCCCGAGGCCGAGCGCCAGCCGCTGGGAGCGCGGCAGGTGCGCCACCGCCGCCAGCAGCGCGGCGTCCTCGGCCGCCCTGCCCGTCTCGGCCCAGCTTGGGGTGCGGCGCGCGCCACGCCCCTCCGCCGGCAGCGCGCCGAGGAGCGCGTCGACGAGCTGTCGCGCATCGAGCGGCCCTGCGGGCGCCGCGGCGAGGCGCCGAGAAGCTTGCAGCAGCGCGTTGGAGGCGTGGGAGACATCCGGCGTCAAAAATACCGCGAGGCGATAGAGGTCATCGCCATAACGCTGGAGCGCCTGGTCCAGCGTGCGGTCGATCGTCATTGTCATGCGGACAACCCTGTCGTCTGCGTAGCCGGCAAATCGAGCACAGGATAGCACGCGGCCCAGCCAGCGTCAACCCGGTATCGGATAGCACGAGGCGGCTCTCACCTCTCGCTTAACTTCGTGGTACTATCCTCCGGCTACACGGGAGGCCAGCAGGAGGCTGCAAGACATGAACAACTGGTTGCGCTGGTGTGTCGCCTTCGCCGCGGCGATGAGCTGCGCGGGCTGCGGGGGATCTCCGGCGCCCGCCGCCGCTCCGCCCGAGTCACCGGCTGCTCCGGCACCATCGCCTGCTGCGACCGCGCCGCCGATCTCCCCGTCGCCCCGGCCGCTCAACGTCGAGCTGGAGATCGCGCCGACAGCGCCGCCGGCAGCGAGCACGCCGGCGCCGGGCCAGGCGGCCTCGCCCACGGAGACGCCGTTCGCCTACCTGTGGCCGGAGTACCTGCCGGACGGGATGGCGCCGTCCCCGGATGAGTCGCGCGTCGCCCGCGATGGCGAGCTCGGCCAGGGGGACGTCGGCTTCTTCATCGTCACCTTCAACGGCGATGGGCGCAAGCTGATCGTCGGCGGGGGCTCCGTCGAGGCGCTCGCGCTCAGCGGCACCATCAGAACCGTGCTCGTCGGCGGGCGCGGCGCGCGCCTGGTGACCAGCGGCGACCAGCGCCAGCTCATTCTGGCCGGCACGCAGGGGACGCTGTTCGTCTACGGCTCTGGGATCGAGGAGCAGGAGCTGCTGCGCGTCGCCGAGTCGCTCCGCCCGATCGACGTGCGCGAGCTGCGCGAGCGTGTCGGCCAGGAGGGATGAGGCGAGAGCGTGCGAAGGGCGTGGAGCGGCGGCCATCAGGCTTTCGCTCCACGCCCTTCACGATTCTACCCTGCGGCGAGAACAGCCGTCAGGGCAGCGGGATGCTGGCGACGGTGAACGGCAGCTCCGGCTGCAGGCCCTCGCCGCGCTTGTCGAACTGCGAGTTGACCACCAGCAGCCGGTCGCCCGCCTTGGCGGCCGTCGTCGGGTAGGCCAGCAGCGGGTCGGTCGTCGAGCTGACCACGCTGCCGCTGGCGAAGTCCTCGGCCAGCTGGATCTTGACGATCAGGCCCTGCTGGTTGCGAACGACGTAGGCCGTGTTCCCGTCAAGCAGCAGGCCGTCGCCGTTCGTCAGCGCCTCGCCGCCGAGGTCGATCTCCGTCACCGCCTTGCTGCCGGTATCGATGCGGAACAGCTTGCCGGTGTTCGACTGGACGGCGATCAGGTAGCGGCCGTCGGGCGTGGCGTCGATGCCGTTCAGGTTGAAGCCCTGCTGGTACTGGAGCGGCGTGCCGGTGAAGTCGAGCCACTCCTCAAACGCCAGCTGGCCGTCGCCGCCCGTGTAGACGCGGTACAGCACCGGGCTCTGCGAGTCGGTGAAGAAGGCGTCGCCGTTCGGCAGAATAGCCACGTCGTTGATAAACGTGGGGCGGCGCGCCGTCGCGAAGCTGGCGATCAGAGAGCCGTTCTCCAGGTCGTAGACGAACATCTGCCCGGTCGCGGCGCCGGAGACGAACAGCCGCCCGCGCGCGTCGTCCACCTTCATCCCGGTCGCCGCCGTGCGGCCATCGGCGCCGCCGGCCAGGTACGGCTCCGCAGTCTCCCGCCCGATCGTCCCGCGGAAGATCGTGCCGTCGCCGGTGCTGCTCACGAAGAAGTGGCCGGTCGAGGGCCGGAAGGCGACGCCCTCCGGGAACACCGCGTCGCCGGGGAGGATGTAGCGGCTCACCTCAGCGCGCGCCTCGGCGCCCAGGCGGCCGAGCAGGACGTTGTAGGGCGGCTGGTTCTCGGGGTGCAGCTCGAAGCGGGCGCGCTCGAACCACTGCACCGTGTACTCCTGGCCCTCGATCGTCTCGGTCTGCTCGTCGCTGAGCGGCAGGCCGAACAGCGCCAGGCTCTCGGCGAAGCTCACCCCGCGCTGGCCGTCGAACTCGAGCCCGGACGCCTGCCACGCCTGCAGGATCGCGCCGCAGACGTTGTGCCCCGTCTCAGGGAAGAAGCGGCAGCCGTCTCGTGGCTCGCTCGTCGGGAACTCGTGCCAGTCGCGGCCCTGGCGCTCGAGCACGTCGACGCCGATGCGGCCGAGCAGCACGTCATAGGGCGGCTGGTTCTCGGGATGCAGCTCCAGACGCGTGCGCTCGAACCACTGGGCCTGGATCGCCTGGCCCTCGATCTGCTCCTCCTGCTGCGGGCCGATCGGGAAGCCGAACACCGGCAGCCCGCCGTTCTGCTCCCAGAACTGGCGGATGCGGCCGCTGATGCAGTACCCCGTCTCCGGGAAGCAGCGCTCGTCGGTCTGAGCCCATGCGGCGGCCGGCGCGCTCAGCGCCAGCACAGCGATGGTGAGCGCGAGCACCGGGGCGGAGCGCAGCGCCCGCCCCCACGAAAGCGAACCCTGCTCGTTGGCACGTGTTCGTTCGAACATCGACTCTCCTTTCCGCGTAAGGGTCTAGGGAGGGTGACGCGAGGCTCGGGCTGCGAGGAGGCAGCCCGAGTCACATCAGCCCAACCGTAGCACTGTAGCAAGGAGAGTGCCAAAAGCGATCTAGGGCTGCTGGCGGAAGCGCACCTCCGCCGCTGTGTACTGCCCGCCGTTGAGGTTGCGGACGGTGACCGCGTTGGCCTTGAAGCCGGCCAGGCCCGGCACCTCGATCAGCTCGACGATCCAGGTGGTGCAGCCGAGCCCGCCGACCGTGTAGGTGCCGTCGCTCCGCGTCCGCTGCGTGAAGCTGTTGCGCCCGTCGGACGACGTGACGCGCACCACGGCCCCGCCGATCCCGCTGCCGTCCGGGCGCTCGACGCTCCCGTAGACGCTCGACGAGAAGCGCGTCCCGCAGCGAACGGCGCCGTCGGTCGGCGTCTTGCCCAATATGCCGCTGAACACCGTCGGCTCCGGCACGTCGCGGTTGTCCACCAGCCAGCGCTCGACCCAGCCGACGACGCTGAACTGCGTGGTCTGGCCGACGATCCGCAGCCGTATCTGGTACCAGCCCGGCCGGTCGTCGCGCAGCAGGTCCACCTCGTCGCCGTTGCGCAGCACCGCCACCGGCTTGCTGCTGGCGTCCGGCTCGGCCAGCATCTGGGTGAAGGGCCCGCTCGCGTCGCTGCGGACGCGCCCGGTGTAGCTGTAGTCCGCCTGTACGCCCTGCAGCAAGCGCCGCTCCCGGTAGTCGCGCAGCACCACCCCGACGGGCTGCCGCTCGCCGTCGAGGGCCAGCGTGAACTCCGCCTCGCCGTCGAGCGGCCCCGGCAGCTCCGTGACGACGAGCAGCGCCTCGCCGGACGTCACGCTGCGCACATCCGGAACAACGGCGGCCCCGTTCGGGGCAACGAGCTGGAACTTCTGCACGGAATCGAGCGCCCGGCCGCGCACTGTGAGCGCCAGCGGCAGCACGCCGGCGTAGCTCTCGGACGGCTCCACCGAGCTCGCGCCTGGCCGGTCGCGCACCGCGGTTGTGCTCAGCCCGCTCACCGTGGTGCCGCGGGGGCGCGCCTGCGCGGTGATGTTCGCCGTTGGCGTCCGCTGCGCTGGTGCGCTCGTCGGCCCGGTCGTCGCCGCGATGGCCGTCGGCGCCGCCGCGGTCTCACGCCCGCCACTAGCAACGTTCATGGCGAACAGCAGCAGCGCCAGCAGCAGCGCCGCCCCGCCCACCGACGGCAGCAGCCAGGGGACACCGCGCGCCCGCTGCAGCAGCGGGGAGATGTGGGCCGCCACCAGCGGCTCGAGCGTGCAGCGCGCTCGCCCCAGCGGCTGTGCGACGTAGGCCGCTGCCAGCGGCGGCACCTGCCTCCGCGCCCGCTCCAGCAGCGCCGCGAGCGAGGCCAGGGCCGCCGGCGCCTGAGCGCGAGCCGGCACCGCGCCCTTCGCCGGCCCGGATGGCGCAGCGGCCGCCACCGAGACAGCGCCGGAGCCGGGCGCGACCACCGTCGGCGCATCCGGGTCATACGGCTGCGGCTCAGGAGCCCGAATCGCCGCGGCGAGCGCCGCGCGCATCTCGGCCGCGCTCGCAGGCCGCTCCTCCTGGTTCAGCGCCAGGGCCTGCACCAGCACCGCGCTCACCGCCCGCGGGACATGCGGGTTGAGCTCGGTCGGCGAGCGCAGCGGGTCCGGCTGGCGGCGCAGGATGGCAGTGGCGCGCGACAGCGCGTCGAGCGGCCTGGTGCCGGTGAGCAGGTGGTAGAGCGTCGCCGCGAGCGCGTACAGGTCGCTGCGCTGGTCCGTCCCGCTGTTGTGGATCTGCTCGATCGGCGCGTAGTGCGGCGTGTAGCCGAACACGCTGCCGGATGTCGAGAGCTGCGATTGCAGAGTGTGGGCGCCCTTCGCCAGGCCGAAGTCGAGCAGCACCGGCACGCCCTCGGGCGTGAGCTTGAGGTTCTGCGGCTTGATGTCGCGGTGGAGGATCGGCGGCTCGCGGCTGTGCAGGTACTCGAGGACGCCCAGCAGCTGGTCGCCCCAGCGCAGGACGTCGGCCACCGGAAAGGGCGCCTCGCGGCGCTCCAGCACCGTCCCCAGGTCCTCGCCGGGGATGAACTCCATCACCAGAAAGCGGCCGCTGTCGTCGACGAAGTGGTCGATCACCTTCGGCAGCGAGGGGTGGCGTAGCCCGGCGAGCAGCCGCGCCTCGCGCTCGAAAGCCCGCCCGGCCTGACCGCTGGACGCCAGCGTCTGTTTGAGCGCCACCGTGATGCCGAGCCGCTGGTCGAGCGCCTCATAGACTGCGCCCATGCCGCCCTGGCCGATCAGGCGGACGACCTGGTAGCGCTGCTGGAGGAGCGTGTCTGGGACAAGCATGGTACGAGCTCCGCCACGCCGCGAGCGTGCGCCGCAGGGGCGCGCGCCATAGCAGGA
Organism: uncultured Roseiflexaceae bacterium; assembly: GCA_937974195.1. Lineage (GTDB taxonomy): Bacteria > Chloroflexota > Chloroflexia > Chloroflexales > Roseiflexaceae > CALJIC01. The sequence continues at coordinate 50,425 of CALJIC010000004.1, forward strand.
TTATACACGAGCCGCGACGATCTCGCCGGGCGGAAGGGGCAGCCGCGCGAGCAGCTCCGCGAACCGGGCGGGATCGCCGGTGGTGGCGTAGATCGTCCGCCCGACACGCCCCTGGTCGCTCCGGCGCAGGCCGCGCTCGTCGAGCACGCGCCGCGCCTGCGCCGCGACCGCCGGCGCCGCGTCGATCACCGTGATACCTGGGCCCACCAGGCGCTGGATGCGCGGCAGCAGGTACGGGTAGTGGGTGCACCCGAGCACCACCACATCGGCGCGGGCGGCCACGAGCGGCGCGAGGTAGCGCTCCAGCAGCGCATCGGCCTCCCGCTCGTCCGGGACGCCGGCCTCGACCAGCTCAGCCAGGCCGGGGCAGGGCTGCGCGATCACCTCGGCGCCATCCGCCCACTGCGCGACCACCTCGCGCAGCAGCCCGCCCTCGATCGTCGCCGGCGTGGCGAGCACGCCGACCACCCGGCTGCGCGTCTGCTGCACCGCCGGCTTGACCGCCGGCACCATTCCGACGAACGGCGTCCCCGGGAACTCGCCCCGCAGCCAGCGCAGCGCCGCCGCGCTCGCCGTGTTGCAGGCGACGACGATCAGCTTCGCGCCGCGCTCCAGCAGCCAGCGCGTGTTCGAGGCCGCGATCGACCGCAGCTCCTCGTGCGACCGCGGCCCGTACGGGCAGCGCGCCTGGTCCGCGAGCAGCAGCAGGTCCTCGGCCGGCAGCTCGCGGCGCAGGTGGACCAGTACCGTCCCGCCGCCCACGCCGCTGTCGAACAGGCCGATCGGGCCGTCAGCTGTACGATCTTCAGCCATCTGGAAAACGAGTGACAGGGTGACTAGGTGACGCGCGCTCTGCTCTTGGTGACCAGGTGACAAGGTGACAAGGTGACAAGGTGACTTGGTGACTTGGTGATAGGGTACTCAAGGTTTTCGCGATGCAGCACAGGTTACCGGCGTCACCCCGTCACCCCGTCACCCTGTCACCCCGTCACCCTGTCACCCCGTCACCCCCGCGTATCCCGCCAGCGCACCAGCTTCTCGACCAGGCGGTAGTCCCACGGCGCGTCCATGCCCAGAATGAAGTGCGTCGCGCCGGCGTCCGCGAACGCATCCAGGTTGTCCAGGTCGCCTCGGGAGACGAACACCGTCCGCTCGATCGCCGCCGGGTCGCGCCCCACCTCGCGGCACCAGTCGTTCAGGATCTGGTTCTTGCGCCGGTAGGTCTCCGGCGGGCCGAAGCTGTTCCACATATCGGCGTGGAGCGCCGTCAGCTTGAGCGTCACCCGCTCGCCGCCGCCGCCGATCAGGATCGGGATCGGGCTGCGCACCGGCGGCGGGTTGAGCTTCCCCAGGCGCTCCTTGATCAGCGGCAGCGACCGGCGCAGCGCCCGCAGACGGTCCGGCGCCGTGCCGAACTCGTAGCCGTACTCCTCGTAGTCGCGCTGGAACCAGCCGGCGCCGATGCCCAGGATCAGCCGACCGCCGCTGATGTGGTCCACGGTGCGCGCCATGTCCGCCAGGAGCTGGGGATTGCGGTAGCTGTTGCACGTCACCAGGCAGCCGATCTCAGCCCGGCTCGTGAGCACCGCCATCGCCGTGAGCAGCGTCCAGCCCTCGAAGTGATTGCCGTTCGGGTCGCCGGAGAGCGGGAAGAAGTGGTCCCAGTTCCAGATCGTGTCCACGCCGAGCGCCTCGACCTGCCGGGCGGCCTCGGCGAACGCCTCGTAGGTGGTGTGCTGCGGGCGCAGCTGCGCCCCGACTCGGTACGTTGCCAAAGAGGGCTCCTTCTCTACACCGCCTGGTGGAAAGCGGCCTTACAATCTTTAACCTTTTATATGGTACCACGGCTTGCCGGGCGCGCCCCCGGCCCGCGCCCGCGCCTGTGCTACAATGGCCGCCGCGCCCGGCCCGACAAACGCCCCGGGCGGCGGGCCTGAGAGGAGGACAGACATGGCCTACGGAGTCAAGCTCGACCCGACGCCGATCGCGGCCGGTCTGAGCGTACGCGACCTGGTGGACAAGCACCTGTATGCCTACAACGCCGCGCGGCTGCGCGAGGCGTGCCAGCTCTTCGCCCAGAAGATCGCCCAGCCCGACGTGACCATCGGGGTGACCCTCTCCGGGGCGCTGACCCCGACCGGCCTCGGCACAGCGGCGATCGTGCCGCTCATCCGCGCCGGCCTGGTCGACTGGATCGTGAGCACCGGCGCGAACCTGTACCACGACATGCACCGCTCGCTCGGCTTCGAGCTGTTCGGCTCGACGCCGTTCGTCAACGATATGGACCTGCGCGAGCGCAACATCATCCGCATCTACGACATCCTCTTCGACCAGGATGTGCTGCTGAAGTCGGACGAGTTCCTGCGCCAGTGCATCGCCGGCCCTGAGTTCCAGCGCCCCATGAGCACCGCCGAGCTCCACTACCTGCTGGGCCGCTACACCCAGGCGCGCGAGCGGGCGCTCGGCACCAGCTACGTCTCGCTGCTCACCGCCGCCCACGAGGCCGGCGTGCCGCTCTACACCTCCAGCCCCGGCGACTCGACGATCGGCATGAACGTCGCGGCCATGGCGCTCTCCGGCAACAAGCTGCGCTTCGACGTCGAGGCCGACGTGAACGAGACGACCGCGATCGTCCACCGCGCCAAGAAGCGCGGCGGCAAGAGCGCGGTGGTGATCTTCGGCGGCGGCAGCCCGAAGAACTTCATCCTGCAGACCGAGCCGCAGCTGCAGGAGATCATGGGCATCGCCGAGAAGGGCCACGACTACTTCATCCAGTTCACCGACGCCCGCCCGGACACCGGCGGCCTCTCGGGCGCCACTCCCTCGGAAGCGGTGACCTGGGGCAAGGTCGACCCGGACCAGCTGCCCGACACGATCGTCTGCTACACCGACAGCACGATCGCCATGCCGATCCTTGCCGCCTATGCGCTCGAGGTGGCGGGCCCGCGGCCACTCAAGCGCCTCTACGACCAGCGCGAGGAGATGCTGCGCGAGCTTGCGGAGGACTACGCCGCCGCCCGGACCCCGACGAGCTCCGAGGACCTGCCGCTCGGCGGCGGCGGGACCGCCATCGGCCGCGGCACGCCCGACGCCGGGCACACGACCGAGTAGGGGACTGGAACCGAAGGTTACGGACTCACAACCCGCTTCCCTTGATCCCCGGTTCTGGGCGTAGTACAATCATGCCACGACGCGCGGGGGACAGGCCAGCTGACCGGAAAGGGCGTCAAACGTGACTAGGATCGTTTGCAGCCACTACGGTAACCGAGGCAGCCCCGGTGCGCCGCATGTCGATCGTGAGCTCCGAAGCCCTCGCCCGCGCACGTCGCGTCCGAGGGCTTCGCGCATTCGAGGAGATGTGCGGCGCATGGCGCACAGCCACGCGTCAGTCAGTCTACCTGACGCAAGCCGCGCCGGCAGCGTTGCCGCCACAGCGATGCGCTCAGGAGCATAGGAGGACGAGCATGGAACTGATCGTCAAGAGCCGCAACGGGAGACTGACGGACCGCCAGCGCAGCCATATCGAGGAGAAACTCTCCAAGCTCACACGCTACCTCGAACAGATCGACAAGGTCACAGTCGAGCTCTCGGAGGAGCAGCACCGCAGCGAGGGCACGGTCTACCGTGTTCAGGCTACGATCGTGGGGCAGCACGGCATCCTGCTGCGGGCAGAGGACCGCGCGCCCGACCTCTACGCGGCCATCGACGAGGTTCACGAGACCCTCCAGCGTCAGATCCAGCGCTACAAGGACAAGCACTGGCGGCGGGGCAGGCTGCGCCGCCAGGGCGGCCAGTTCGTCGCGCCGTTCGCCGAGGCCAACGGCAGCCGGGCATTTGAGGACGAGGATCAGGGGCCGCGCATCGTGCGCACCAAGGAGTTCCAGATCAAGCCCATGTTCAGCGATGAGGCCATCGAGCAGATGGAGCTGCTCGGGCACAACTTCTTCGTGTTCCGCGACGCCGAGACGAGCCTTGTCAACGTCCTCTACCGCCGTCAAGACGGCAACTACGGGCTGATCGTCGCCGACACGAACGAGTAGCAGGCGGCATCTCGCAGAGATAGGAGCTGTGTGCCGGGTGGTGCGCCGGCTTCGCTGGGGCACCACCCGGCACATATAGCGTCAAGGAAGGAGAGCAGCGTGCGCCGACGCCTCATCGTTCTCTTCACAGCCGCAGCGAGCCTCGGCCTGCTCGGGGCCGCGTGCGGCGCACTGCAGGAGGCCTCGCAGGCCGGGCAGGCCGTCGCCACCGAGGCCGCCCAGCTCCAGGGCACTGCGCAGGCGCTCGCCCCAACCCTCCAGGCGGCGGCGCCCACCATCCAGGCCCAGGCCGAGGAGCTCGGCCAGACGGCCCAGGCGGTCGCCCCAACGCTCCAGGCAGTCGCCCCGACGCTCCAGGCGGTCGCCCCGACCTTGCAGGCGGTCCTGCCCACCCTCGATGCGCTGGTGCCGACCCTCCAGGCCAGCGGCCTTCAGGAGACCGCCATGGCGCTAGCGACGGCGCTCCCCGAGCTCAGCGGCCCGGCGCGCGCCACGGCCGAGGCGTTCGCGACGCAGCGGGTCGGCGAGCCGCCCGCGGACATCCCGATCGCGCCGCGCAGCACGCCGCTCTACACCTCGAGCACGCGCATCGTGTACACGAGCGAGCTCGCCCCATCTGCGGTGCGCGAGGTGTACCAGGTGGACATGCCGGCCGCCGGCTGGGTGGCCGTCCCCGGCGCCGCGGAGCAGGGCGAGGCCGCCCGCCTCCAGTTCGAAAAGCAGGGCCGGCGCGCCACCGTGACGATCGCCCCCGCCCCGTCCGGCTCGGCGGTGGAGATCACGATCGAATCGCCCTAGGGCTGCGGCCGCCGGTCGCCCTGGTCGTCGTCCTCGTCGTCCTCGATCAGCTCCTCGGCCTCCTTCCCCGCCACATCGCCTGCCGCGCCCGTCGCGCCGCCGACCAGCGCGCCGGCCACCCCGCCGACCAGCGCGCCGACCGGGCCGCCCGCCGCCCCGAGCGCCGCGCCGGTCGCTGCGCCCGTCGCTGCCCCGGCGGCCGTGCCGAGCTTGCTGCTCTCCTCCCAGTCCGCCGCGACGCCCTGCTCGCGCTCGCGCAGCGGCGGGTCGTTGGCGGGGTCCAGCCGCTCCCAGCCGGTGAGGTGCTCCGCCTCGCGCAGCACCTCGGTGTCCGCCGCGCCGCATCGCCGCAGCGTATCGTACACCGCGCTGCCCAGGATCGCGTCGGTGGTGACGGCAAGCGCCGCCGCGCCGGCCCGCGGTTGCAGGCGCATATCATCGCGCGGCACACCGGCGGCCGCCAGCTCCGCCGCCGCCCGCTCCGCCGCCTCACGCGCCTCGAAAGTCCCGACGATCGTTCGCGCCACTGTCTCGCCCCTTCCCATGCGGTGGCCCCGCCCCGCGCCCTTGGAGGGTTCGGGGAGGCGCCGCCCTCTATAAGAATATGCTCCGCAGACGGTGCAACTCGCGTGCCGCCAGCGATCTTCTTGACTCCGCCCCTGACGCATGCTAGGATCGCTCGCAGCCCATTCCTATCGGTTCCCCACGGCCTCGTGCGCAACACACGAGCAGTACCTGCTGCAACCTGCACTCGGCAGTCGCAGAGAGGAGCCCATGCCGATCCCCACCGACCAGCTGACGCTGAACGGCCCCAGCGACCAAGCGCCAAAGTTTATCGTGCTGCCGCCCGACGCCACCATCGGCGCCGCCCTCGCCGCGCTGCCGCGCCGCCGCAGCCTGCGCGCCTTCGTCTACGTCGTCGTGCCGCTAGCGGGCGACGCCCGCGGCTCCTTCCTCGTGCCGCGCTGGATCGAAGTGGAGCTGCTGGCCGACGCGCTCGGCCGCGACATCACCGGCACGCCGCTCGCCGACCTGCCCGGCCTCGTCGCGCAGATCGATCCCGGCACGACGTGGGACCTGGGCGGCAAGACGTTCCGAGCCAGCGATCTCCCCGGCCGCTTCGCCCCGGTCGAAGGCGTCGAGCAGGACGAGTCCTCGCTCGCCGATGCGCGCGCCCGCCGGGAGCGCCACCCGGCGCGCCGCCTGGTCGTGCTCAAGAACGGCGAGGTCCTCGGCCTGTTCATCAGCGAGCTGCTCTCGGGCGCCGGGCTTCCCCGCGACCCGTTCGATCGCGGGCCGGCCATCCTCGCGGAAACTACGCCGGCCGCCCCGAGCCACGTTACGCCCGAGGCGCTCGACGCAGAGAAGAGCGCGGGCCCCGCGCAGGACAACCGCACCATCCTGGGCTGGATCGAGGGCTGGAGCCGCGATAGCGGCCAGGGCCGCACCTGGCGCAGGATCGGCAGGGACGAGCCGCTGCTGGTGGGCCGGACCTACGAGCTCAAGGTCGAGGTGGATCTGCCGCGCGCCGACGTCATCTTCAGCAGCAAGCCGGTCGCCGCGCTGGTCGAGCGCCTGAAGGAGGACCAGGACGAGCTCAAGATCCTGGTCGAGCTCGCCGTCGATGAGACCGAGTTCCGCCTCTACGAGGAGGTGCCGAGCGCCATCCTCTACGTTCCGCGCGAGGTGCAGCCGTCCCGCAACCGGGTCACGTTCAGCCTCGAGCCGCTCAAGGTCGGCCAGCTGAAGATCAAGCTGGTCTTCATCGCCTTCCGGGAAGTGTTCCAGGAGATCGAGTTCACCGTCACCACCACCGACCAGCCCGAGCGGGCCGTGCCCGGCGGCCAGCGCAACGCCGTCACCGTCGCCGAGCGCGGGATCGAAGTCGGCGCCGCGCTCACCCGCGCCGCTCGCCAGTCCGAGCACGAGCGCGTCAGCCTCTACATCACCGAGCAGAGCACCGGCTATCAGTTCCTGCTCGTCGGCGCCACCGTCATGCGCGCCAACGTGCGGATCGATAAGGAGTCGATCCGCTCGGCGATCGCCAACGCCCGGCAGGAGTTTTATGACAAGTTCGTGCTCAAGAAGGTCGACGGCGTGTGGGTCTACCTGGAGCCGGATCTGACGATCCCGCCCGAGATCTACCGGGCCGACCTGGAGGAGCTGTCCTTCATCGGGCGCGACCTGTACCAGACGATCTTCTACGGGCGGATGGGCGAGAAGACGCCCGACGCGGTGGCGATGGGCGACCGGCTGCGCGAGCTGTCCAAGAACAACACCCTGGACATCAAGATCGTCGCCGACCGCTTCATGTTCCCCTGGCAGCTCATGTACGACCGCCCCGACGACGGCAGCGAGGTGGACCCGGATGGCTTCTGGGGCTTCAAGCACATCCTGCAGTACATGCCCGAGTTCAGCGCCAGCGGCCTGGTGGGCTTCGGGAACGAGATCGTCTGCGAGGGGCCGCTCCCGGTCAACGTGATCTTCGACGAGCGGATCGACGCGCAGTTCGAGAACGTCAGCGTGATCGCCGACCAGCACCGCATCCTCAGCTCGCTGCCCGAGATCCAGGTCAGCGAGCTCACCAGGACCGCTGAGGTGATCAACCTGTTCCGCGACCAGCCGCAGCCGGGCCAGAACGCCGCGCCGCTGCTGTACTTCTACGTCCACAACGAGAGCATGTTCCCCGGCGAGAGCGACCGGTCCCGCAGGGACACCCCGGTGCCGATGGGCACCGACGGCTCGCGCATCACCACCAGCGAGGGCGAGCTGCTGCTCAGGGACATCAAGCGCCGCGCCAGCGTGGAGCTGCCGCCGTTCAAGAACGCCCCGCTCGTCTTCCTCAACGCCTGCCAGGGCGCCGAGCTGCAGCCCGGCCAGTACGACGGGCTGCTGCCCTACCTGATGCAGCGCGGCGCGCGCGGCGCGATCGGCACCGAAGTCAACACGCCGGTCAACTTCGCCGCCGCCTTCGGCGCCGAGTTCGTCGCCGAGTTCGCCCGCGGCGAGAAGACGCTGGGCGAGGTGATGCTGCAGCTGCGGCGCAAGTACCGCGACGAGCACAACAACATCATGGGGCTGATCTACGCGCTCTACAGCAGCGGCGACCTGATCGTGCGCCGGGTGGCGTGAAGGCGCCGCCCCGGAAGCGCCACCAAACGCAGGGCGAACGTCCGCCGGCTGCGCTATAATATCCTGCTATGACAACCAATCACCGCACCATCTACGAGCAGGTCGGCGGCGACGAGACGTTCCGCCGCCTGGTGGACGCCTTCTACGCGCGCATCGAGCGCGACCCGCTGCTCCGCCCGCTGTTCCCCGAGAACCTCGAGCCGGGGAAGGAGTACCAGTTTCTCTTCCTGACCCAGTACTTCGGCGGCCCGCCACGCTACAGCCAGCTGCGCGGCCACCCGCGGCTGCGGGCGCGCCACCTCCCCTTCCCGATCGGGCAGGCCGAGCGCGACGCATGGGTCGGCCACATGCTGGCCGCGATCGACGAGGTCGGCTTCCCGGAGCCGGCCCGCCAGGTGCTGATCGACTACTTCGAGCGCGGCGCCACCTTCATGATCAACACCGCGCCCGACCAGCTCGAGCTGCGCGGGTGACCAACGCGAAGCGCCGCCCGGACGGGGCGGCGCTTTCCTTTGGGCTCCGCGCCCGGATCACATGTTCCTGATCATCGCGTCGGCGAACTCCGAGGTCTTGACCTCCGTCGCCCCGGTCATCAGACGCGCGAAGTCGTAGGTCACGATCTTCTGCGCGATCGTCTTCTCGAGCGCGGAGACGATCAGGTCGGCCGCCTCAGTCCACCCCATGTAGCGCAGCATCATGTCGCCGCTCAGGATCACCGACCCCGGGTTGACCTTGTCCTGGTTGGCGTACTTGGGCGCCGTGCCGTGGGTGGCCTCGAAGATCGCGTGGCCGGTGACGTAGTTGATGTTGCCGCCCGGCGCAATGCCGATGCCGCCCACCTGCGCCGCCAGCGCGTCGCTCAGGTAGTCGCCGTTCAGGTTCAGCGTCGCGATCACGTCGAAGTCCTCGGGGCGCGTGAGCACCTGCTGCAGCGTGATGTCGGCGATCGCATCCTTGAGCAGCAGCCCCGCGCCGCGCTTGCCCTCGGGGATGCGGCACCACGGCCCGCCGTCGATCTCGACCGCGCCGTACTCGCGCTTCGCCAGCTCGTAGCCCCAGTCGCGGAACGCGCCCTCGGTGAACTTCATGATGTTGCCCTTGTGGACGAACGTCACGCTCTTGCGCTTGTGCTCGATCGCGTACTCGATCGCCGCGCGCACCAGGCGCTCGGTGCCCACCCGGCTCACCGGCTTGATGCCGATGCCCACCTCGACTGTGCCCGCGCTCCCGAGGCCGGCCTGGCCGAGGAAGGCGTCCGTCTTCTCGGCCGTCCCGAAGCGGACCTTGTCGAAGTCCTTCGGGAACGCCTCGCGCAGGAAGGCCAGCGCCCGCTCGGCCTCAGGCGTGCCGGCGGCGTACTCGATGCCGGCGTAGATGTCCTCGGTGTTCTCGCGGAAGATCACCATGTCCACCAGCTCGGGCCGCTTCACCGGCGAGGGCACGCCCTGGAAGTAGCGCACCGGGCGCAGGCAGACGTAGAGGTCGAGCAGCTGGCGCAGCGCGACGTTCAGGCTGCGGATGCCCTTGCCCACCGGCGTGGTCAGCGGGCCTTTGATGCCCACCAGGTAGCGGCTGAAGGCCTCCACCGTCTCATCCGGCAGCCAGCTGCCGGTCTGGTTGAAGGCCTTCTCGCCGGCCAGCACCTCGTACCACATCAGCTTGCGCCGGCCGCCGTAGGCCCGCTCCACCGCCGCGTCGAACACGCGAACGCTGGCGCGCCAGATATCCGGCCCGGTGCCGTCACCCTCGACGAACGGAATAATCGGATGGTCGGGCACCTGGAGGCGCCCGTTCTGGATCGTGATCGGGTCGCCCTCAGGCGCCCGAGAGCGCGTCGCAGTCATGACAGCTCCTTCTGTCGGTTAGCTACCGGGGTTTGACGCGCATTATAGCAGATGGCCCCGCCCGCGGATTCACCCGCCCGCAGCGGTGTGAGCACACCGCCGCGCGTCCCACAGCGGGAATCCCGGCGGGCTTGGCCCTGCAAACCCGGAGGAATGTGGGAAGGCTTCGCCTCACCGGAGGTGAGCTGATAGGAGGTACGCCGTGCGGTCAGAGCGTGGTTCAGGGCGAGAGCAGCGCATCAGTGTGCGCCTGGGGCACGGGCATCGGTGGAGGTGGGCATGATCACGGGCAAACGAGCGGCGTACGCGTTCCCTTGCGGGTCCAGGGCCTGCGGCCCTGGCGCGGGTGGTGCAGGAGGGCCGGCGCAGGCCCTCCTGCCCGGGTGCA
>CALJIC010000005.1 GCA_937974195.1 uncultured Roseiflexaceae bacterium
CCAGCGGCCCGCCACGCCTCTAGGAGGGCGGCACGGCCGCGTCACTTCTCAGGCCAAATGGAACGTCAGCGGGTGGCGATCGGCGTGCCGTCCCACAGGGTGAACTGGCCGCCCTTGACGACCATCTTGACGTCCTGGGGCGCGCGCACCCGGCGCGTCTCCGGGTCGAAGCTCACCTTGCCGAAGATCACGCTCGGCACATCCTCGATCTGCGCCAGCCCGTCGCGGATCGCCTTGCGGTCCGTGCCGTACTGCTTGATCACCTCGGAGACGAGGATCATCGTGTCATAGGCGACGGCGGCGAAGGTGTCGGGCTCCTCGCCGTACTTGGCCTTGAACGCGCTGACGAACGCCTGCACCTCGGGGCGCGGGTCGCCGGGGAAGAAGTTGGTGTTGGTGTACACGCCCTCCACGGCCTCGCCGCCCAGCTCGATGAACTTGGGCGAGTAGACCGAGCTGATCGCCACGAGCGGCTGGTTCAGGCCGGCGCTGCGGGTCTGCTGCGCGATCAGCGCGCCGTCGGCGTAGTAGGAGATCAGGATGATCCCGTCCGGGTTGGCGTCGCGCACGCGCGTGAGCGTCGAGCGGAAGTCCTTCTCCTCCGGCAGGTAGCCCTCGACCGCCACGACCTCAGCGCCCAGCTCCTGCGCGGCCGGCAGGAACAGGTCGGTGGTGGTGCGGCCCCAGTCGGTGTTGAGGTGCAGCACGGCCAGCCGCTTCAGGCCGAGGTCGCTGACGGCGTAGCGGGCGAGCATGGGGGCGTTGTCGGACTGGCTGACCGAGTTGCTCCACATGTACTGGCCGCCCTTGGTGAAGTCCGGGTGGGAGTTGGTGAAGCCGAACTGCACCAGGCCGGCGCGCTCGTAGATCGGCGAGGCGGCCATGGAGGCCGGGCTCGAGAAGTCGCCCAGCTCGATCACGATCCGCGGGTCGTTGACGAACTTCTGCGCGATGGCGACGGCCTGCTTCGGGTCCGATTGCGAGTCTTCGAACAGGTACTCGAGCGGCCGGCCGTTGATGCCTCCCTGGCCGTTGATCTGCTCCAGCGCCAGGTCGAAGCCCTTCTTCCACTGGGCGCCGTACTGGGCGTTCTGGCCCGTGAGCGGCCCGCTCACGCCGATCAGGATCGGCTCGCCGCTCGGCTGGCTCGCGCTCCCGGCGGACGCGGGCTGGCCGGCGGGCTCGGTGGGCGCCTGCGTCTGCGCTGCAGGCGCGCCGCAGGCCGCGATGAGCAGGGAGGCAAGGAGAACGATCGCGCCTGCGAGACGGGCTGGAACGAGAGCCTTCATAGGTGACTCCTTACGAGCGTTCGCTTGTGGACGCGCCCTCCCCATTGGCGCGGCGGGCGGCGGCACGCGCACCGCGCTCCAAATAGATTCGGCGGAGGCCGCTGAGAGCAGCCTCCGCCTGGTTCATTGAGCTGAGCCGCGCCGTATCGCGCTGCTCTGTGTCTCATTCCTGGCGGCGCTCATCTCTCAGGTTTCCCTGCCGGACTTGGCACCCGTCGTCGGGTTGCCGCGGCTTCGTCGGGCCGGTCCCTCCGCCGCTCTGGATAAGCGCGTCCTTGTCTGTTGCGCTGGATGTTACTTTATTTGCGCAACATTGTCAAGAAGTTTTCTGCGAATCGCTTCACCGCCTGTCTGGACAGCGACCGAACTGCTATTGTTGCGAATGTTGCTTCAGTTAGTTTACAAAAATCGCATCCTGTGCTAGGCTACAGGGCGGGCCGCGTCACCCGCGCCGTGGCTGGCGCAGGTGATGCTTGATACCCGAAAGGGTTTTCAGGTATGATTCATGGGCCGCACCGCGACCTGTGCGAGCGCACAGCGCAGGTCGGCCGGGTCGAGACAGCGGCGCCGCCGGCGCCGCGACGCGGAGGAGCAGCGCATGAAACTTCCCTACACGCTGACCGAGCGCCAGCAGCGGTTCGTCGCCCTGGCGGACAGCCTGGCGGCGCGGTTTGCGGAGCGCGCCAACGTCTACGATCGCGAAGGCACCTTCCCCTACGAGAACTACACCGACCTCCACGAGTCCGGCTACCTGCGCCTGGTGATCCCCCGCGAGTACGGCGGCGAGGGCGCTGATGTGTACGAGATGGTGCTGGCGCAGGAGCGGCTCGCCCGCGGCGACGGCTCGACCGCCCTCCCGACCGCCATGCTGATCAATATCATCGGCTCGAACGCCACGCAGCTCACCTGGCCCGAGCCGGTCTTCGAGACGGTCTGCCGGACGATCGCGACGGAGGGCGGGCTGATCAATAACGTGGTCACCGAGGCGGAGCTCGGCAGCATCTCGCGCGGCGGCGTCCCGGCCACCACCGCCACCCCGGTCGAAGGCGGCTGGCTGATCAACGGCCACAAGCGCTTCGCCACCGGCGCGCCGGCGCTGCGCTTCTTCGTCACGGGTGTGCGCCTGCCGCCGCGTGAAGGGGCGCCCGAGGGCGAGACCGCCAGCGCGATCGTGCGCGCCGGGTCGCCCGGGCTGCGCCTGGTGGATACCTGGAGCGACAGCCTGAGCCTGCGCACGTCGGGGAACTACGACGTGTACTTCGAGAACGTCTTCGTCCCCGACGAGTGGCTGGTCGCACGGCGCCCGGTCGGCGCGCCCGCCCAGCCGCCGGGCGTGAACGGCTGGGGCCTGGCGATCGCCGCCGTCTACCTCGGCATCGGCCAGGCCGCCTGCGACGCCGCGTGCGACTACGCCAGCAGCCGCGTCCCGTCGTCGCTCGGCAAGCCGATCGCCGAGCTGCCGCACATCCAGCAGTGGATCGGCGAGATGCAGGTGACGCTCGATGCCGCCAGGGCGGTGCTCCACAGCGCCGCGCGCACGTGGGTGGAGCACCCCGAGGCGCGCCCGAAGCTCGGGCCGCAGATCGCGGCGGCCAAGTACCTCTGCACCAACGCCGCCTGCGCCGCCAGCGAGAAGGCGCTGCGGGTCGCGGGCGGGTTCAGCCTCACGCGCGACCTGCCGCTCGAGCGCTACTTCCGCGATGCGCGCGCCGGGCTGTTCAACCCGCCGCAGGACGACCTGGCGCTCGGGCTGATCGGCCGGACGGCGCTGGCAGAGCGCCGCGAGGAGCGCGCGGCCACAGGCGACCTGTGACAGCACTCGGAACATGCGTCGAAGGGGGACAGCTATGGGTCAGACTGATGAGGGCAGCTGCGCCGCACTCGCTCCAGGGGTCCGCGTGCGGCTCTGCGATCCGACGCTGCAACCGTTCTACGGCGTGTACGGCACGGTGCTGACGATCCGCTCGTGCGGCGGCGGCCGTGTCGAGTACGTCGCCGTTCAGATGGACGACCTCCCGCCCAACGAGGGGCCGGCGCTGTTCTACCCCCACCAGGTCGCTGTGGTTACCGAGGAGCCGTGACCGGTACGCGGCGCGCGTGGGCGGGGAGCCCCGCGCGCCGCCGCTGTGCGGAGAAACAGGGAACGTAGAGGGCCGCGGCCCTCCGCGCCCCCCGCTACTCCGGCAGCAGCACGTCCCAGTGCAGCCGGCCGGCGCGCCGCTGCAGCAGGTCGACGTGAATGTGCTTGGTCTCGGTGTAGGCCAGCAGGCCCTGCAGCCCGTGCTCGCGGCCGACCCCGCTCTGCTTGTACCCGCCGAACGGCGCGCGCGGCTGGATGATGTGGTGGTCGTTGATCCAGACCGTGCCCGCGCGGACGCGCTTGGCGACCTCGATCGCGGCCTGGATGTCGCGTGACCAGATCGCGGCGCCCAGCCCGTAGCGGCTGTCGTTGGCGAGCTGGATGGCCTCGGTCACGTCGCGGTACGGGATGACGGCCAGCACCGGCCCGAAGATCTCCTCCTGGGCCAGGCGCATGTCGTTGCGCACGCGGGCGAAGATCGTCGGCTCGACGAACGGGGCGCGCTCGAACCCGGGCACGCTGGCGCGGCGCCCGCCGGTGGCGAGCAGCGCGCCCTCCTGCCTGCCGAGCGCGATATACTCCTCCACCGTCCTTCGCTGCCGCTCCGAGACCAGCGGCCCCTGGTCGGTCTCCAGGTCCAGCGGGTCGCCCAGCCGCAGCCCGCTCGCCCGCGCCACCAGCCGCTCCAAGAACTCGTCGTGCAGCTGCTCCGGCACCAGGCAGCGCGTGCCGGCCTCGCAGCTCTGCCCGCCGTTGAAGAACACGCCGAAGAGCACCCCGTCGGTCGCCAGCTCCAGGTCCGCGTCCGGCAGCACGATGCTGGGCGACTTGCCGCCCAGCTCCAGGGTGACGCGCTTGATCGTGTCGCTGGCGAGGCGCATGATGTGGCGCCCGGTGTCGGTCGAGCCGGTGAACGAGATCTTGTCCACCCCCGGGTGCCGCGCGATCGCGTCGCCGACCTCGTCGCCCGGCCCGGTGACGACGTTGAGCACGCCGCGCGGCAGCAGGCCGGACTCGTCGATCAGCTGGGTGAGCATCAGCGCGGTGAGCGGGGTGTAGGAGGCCGGCTTGAGGACGATCGTGTTCCCGGCGGCCAGCGCTGGGGCGATCTTCCAGACCGCCATCAGCAGCGGGTAGTTCCAGGGGATGATCTGCCCGCAGACGCCGATCGGCTCGCGCCAGACGAAGTTCCAGCTCACCGACGGGACGTCCATCCACGGCAGCGGCTCGTAGGGCGGGGTGTTCGCCAGCTCGGCGAAGACGCGCAGGTGCTCCACCGCCCAGGGCACGTCGACGAAGGTCGTCTTGCGCAGCGGCGCGCCCAGGTTGCGCGTCTCGATCTCGGCGAACTCGGCGGTGCGCTCTTCGAGCAGGTCGGCGATCGCGTTCAGGATGCGCGCCCGCTCGCGGCCGGGGGTGTGCGGCCACGGCCCCCGGTCGAACGCGTCGCGGGCCGCGCGCACCGCCCGGTCCACGTCGCTGGCCCGGCCCCGCGCGACGTAGGCCATCGGCTGGCCCAGCGCCGGCTCGTTCACCGCCATGAGCTCCCCGCCATCCGCGTCGACCCAGCGGCCATCGATGTAGAGGCGGTAGTGCGGAAGGTCGGGGTTGCTGCTGGCCGACATAAGGTACTCCTTGGCGCGTCTGGCGGCGCATCTGCATGATGCTGTGCGTCATCATAGCATGCATGACGCAGCGCGGCAAACGGCCGCTTCGCGCCGGCGGCCCGCTCGCTGGTAGGCGCCCTACTTCGGCACGAAGGTGTAGATGCGGTCGCGGTACGCCAGCTCGTAGTGCTCGCGGATCGCGCTGAGCATCTCGGGCGTCCAGCGCCCGCTGGGGTCCAGCGTGGTCTCGGCGGCGTTCACCGGGATCATGATCGCGCTGAAGCGCCGCGCGGCGATCTCCTGCAGCAGGCCGCGCTGGTCCCACAGCCCGCTCGCGGCGGCCGGCCCCATCGTGGAGGGGTCGTCGTAGCGCAGCGGCTTGCTGGCCTGAAGCAGCAGCCCGGTGTCGTCGGCCAGGATCTCGCCCGGCGTAGCGCGCATGAACGCCAGGAAGCGCTCGGGCGGGTCGCTCGGCGCCAGCTGCCCCTCGTACCACGCCGGCGGGCTGAAGGCGAGCCAGAGCTGGAGGCCCGCCAGCCCGACCAGCAGCGCCGCCTGCCGCCGACGCCGGATGAGCTCTTCCGCCCCGTACCCCACGGCGCAGCCGGCGGCGATCGCCAGCGCCAGGTGCGTCTCGAGCAGGTGGTTGTGGTTCGCGCCGACCTCGCCGGCGTAGAGCAGCGTGAGCGGCCCGACCAGCGCGTAGGCCGCCGGCACGGTCAGCGCCCGCCGAACCGGCGCGAGCGCGACGCAGGTGACGGCCAGGGCCACCGCCGGCCACCAGAACGCCAGCAGCCCGACGAGCTTCGCGAACAGCCCCGGCGACCACCACGAGGTGCGCTGGAAGTTCCACCAGACGTGCAGGGTGTAGCCGCCGGACGTCAGGCCGTCCAGCAGTGCCCAGCCGCCCAGGGCGAGCGCCAGGTACAGCGCGGCGAAGCCGAGCGTGCGAGCGCGGATGGGCGAGCGAGCACGCGCGGGCTGGCCGGGCGTGCCTTCGGACCGCAGCCCGCGCCAGGCGCGCAGGTCGTCGGCCAGCAGCGCCAGGCCGGCGGCGAGCGGCCCGGCGACATCCGTCTGCTTGGTGAAGAAGGCGCAGGCGAAGCAGGCCGCCGCAAGCACGAGTGATGTATTGAATGGTCGTTCATTCAAAATAGAAGGACGCGTGGAGCGCTCCAGGCCGCGCGCCGTGAGGAGCAGCCCCCAGGTGGTGAAAGCCAGCGCCATCAGGTCCGGCTTGACGCGCGAGCCCCACAGCAGCGCCGGCGGCGCGCTGACGAACAGCGTCGCGCCGATCAGCGCCGCCGGCCACGACCCGGAGCAGCGGCGGATGAGCAGCGCCACGCCGACCGCTGTGGCCGCCAGCGCGAGCATCGAGAGGAGCCGGCCGCTCCAGAAGATGTGCGGGCCGCGGTACAGGTCGGCGAGCGCGAGCGCAAGGGTGTGGAGCGGCGGGTATGGCGCCGAGATGAATCGGTGCGGCTCCAGCGGCCCGTAGAGCGGCTCGCCGGCGCGCAGCAGCCGGGCCTCGTGGAGCAGCGTCCCCTCCAGCCCGTCGTGGGGGTACGGGTAGCGGTGCAGCGCCGCGAGCTGCGCCAGGCTCACCCACAGGAGGGCCGCCGTGAGCGGGGCGAGCAGCGCGAGCAGCCCCGCAGCCAGCGGGACGTCCACCCGCCGCCCGGCATGGATTGTCGAGCGTGTGCGTGCCATGCCGGCGGCCACAGCGAGAAGTGTGCCGCCGCAGCGCATTGGGGTATACTACCGGGCATGGCTGTGACATCCAAACCGCTCGCGCGCGCCGTGCCCGCCGCCGGCGCCCGGGCGCTCAGTCTGCTCGCCTACCTCGCCGTCGGGCTCGCCGCGCTGCTGCCGCGCCTCCTCGACCTCGGCGGGTTCATCACGGTGGACGAGGCGAACTTCTGGCTCGACCGCTCGGCCACCTTTCTGGACG
The DNA here is from genome assembly GCA_937974195.1 of uncultured Roseiflexaceae bacterium. Classification (GTDB taxonomy): domain Bacteria; phylum Chloroflexota; class Chloroflexia; order Chloroflexales; family Roseiflexaceae; genus CALJIC01. The sequence goes on from CALJIC010000005.1 coordinate 6,928, forward strand.
CGCTGCGGCGGGGGGACTGGGCGGCGACCGCGATCTCCACGCACCCCGGCGTGACGACGATGTGGCTCGGCGCGGCCGGCCTGCTGCTGCGCGAGGCGCTGGTGGACCCGGGCTGGCTCCCCGGCGACTTCCCGACGGCGCTGGCGCTCATGCGCCTGCCGGGGGCGCTGGTCCACACCGGCGCGGTGGTGCTCGGCTACGGGCTGCTGCGGCGGATGATCGCGCGGCCGGCCGCGCTGCTCGCCGCGGTGCTGTGGGCCGCCGACCCGTTCGTGGTGGCCTACAGCCGCCTGCTGCACGTCGACGCGCTGGCGGGCACGTTCATGACGATCAGCCTGCTGGCGGCCTGCTGCTTCTGGCATCACGGCCAGCCGCGCCGGCTGCTCGCGCTCTCGGGGATCGCCGCGGGGCTCGCGCTGCTCAGCAAGTCCCCGGCGCTGATCCTGCTGCCGGCGGTCGGGCTGGTGGCTGCGCTCGCGGCCTGGCGGCAGCTCCAGGGCCGGGATTCGGCCGGCGCGCAGCCCTCCGCCGGCCTCTGGCTCCAGCTGGCCGGCTCGCTCGCCCGACCGCTGGCGCTCTGGGGCGCGGCCGCGGCCGGCACGGCGTTCGTGCTCTGGCCGGCGCTGTGGGCCGACCCGCTCGGCGCGTTCGCCCAGCTGCGCACCGGAGTTGAGGCCGAGGGGGCGCAGCCGCACATGCTCGGCAACTTCTTCCTCGGCCACGCGGACGACGCGCCGGGCCCGCTGTTCTACCCGGTCGCGCTGGCGCTGCGGCTCACCCCGATCACGCTCGCGGGGCTCGGGGCGCTGCTGCTCTGGGCGCTCTACGAGCTGCGGGCGTCGCCGCGGGGCCTGCGCTCGGCCCTCGAGGCTGACCGCCGGGCGCTGCAGGACTACGCCGCGTTGGCGCTGTTCGTCGTCCTGTTCGTGCTGGCGCTGAGCCTGTTCCCGAAGAAGTTCAACCGCTATATCGTGCCGGCCTTCCCCGCGCTGGACATCCTCGCGGCCGCGGGGCTCTACCAGCTGGGGCGGCTGGCGCGCGGCGCGGCGCGCTCGTCCCGGCTGATGCGCGCCGTACGCCCGGCCGCGCCGGCGCTCGTGATGGCCCTGGCGCTCGCCAACGTCGCCGCCTGGCACCCCTACGGGATCGCCGCCTTCAACCAGGCCCTCGGCGGTGCCCCGGCAGGAGCGCGCGCCTTCGCCATCGGCTGGGGCGAGGGGTTCGAGCAGGTGGCGGCCTGGCTCAACGCGCAGCCCGACATCACCGGCGTCGTCACCGTGAGCCGCATCCCCGTGGTCCAGAGCCCGTACATGCGCCGCGGCGCCTTCGCGCGCACCCCGGACGCCGGCCGGCTCCCGCCGGACACCGGCTACGTCGTCGTGTATGTCTCGCAGGTGCAGCGCGGCGCGCCGTCGCCGCCGTTCGACCAGTTCTACGGCCGGGCCGTCCCGCTTCACACCGTGCGGATTCACGGCGTCGAGTATGCCTGGATCTACCAGGCGCCCCCGCCGGTCCAGCAGGAGCGCCGGGCATCCTTCGGCGACGCGATCGGCCTGCTGGGCTACAGCGTGGACAGCGCTCCGACGCCGGGGGAGATGGCGATGCTGCGCCTGGTGTGGGAGGCGCGCGCGGCCCCGCCCGCCGACTACACCCTCTTCGCGCACCTGATCGGCCCGGATGGCGGCCGCGTATCCCAGGTCGACCTGCCGTACCCGACGAGCGGCTGGCAGGCGGGGCGCTTCGTCACGACGGAGCTGCCGGTGCCGATCCCGGCCGACGTCGCCCCGGGCGTCTACCGGCTGGTGGTCGGCCTGTACGAACCGGACACCGGCCGGCGCCTGCCGCTCGTGGCCGACGAGCCGGCGCCGCCGGAGCTCAGCGGGCCGAACGCGCTGCTGCTGGCGGAGTTCCCCTTGCCATAGGGCATCACACGGGTGGCCCGATCTGTGCTATAGTACAGGGGAATCTGCGCTTCGCGGTCCCGCCGCATCTGCACTGAGCCAGCGACGCGAAACAGAAGCCCCCGGCGCAAGCCGCAGGGAACGACACCACTTGTATCGTACGTCGGCCCACGCTTCCTTCGACGCGAGCCATCGCGCCACCTGTCCTATTGCGTGTGTCTTACGCCGCTGTGCACGCGGCACCAGAGGAGAGCCTCGTTGAGTCCCGAACGATTGCAGAAAGTGCTGGCCAGCGCCGGAATCGCGTCTCGCCGCGACTGTGAGGTGCTGATCGCCGAGGGCCGCGTCGCGGTCAACGGCAAGATTGTGCGCGTCCCCGGAACGCGCGTTGACCCCGAGCAGGATGAGATCTCGGTAGATGGCAAACCGATCGGCGCGATCAGCCCGCGCACGTACGTGATGCTGCACAAGCCCGCCGGGGTCGTGTCGACGACCGATGACCCGCAGGGGCGGCCGACGGTGGTGGACCTCGTGAAGGTGGACGCCCGGCTCTTCCCGGTGGGCCGGCTCGACTTCGACAGCGAAGGGCTGCTGCTGCTGACCGACGACGGCGAGCTGACGCAGCGGCTGACGCACCCCAGCCACCAGGTGGAGAAGGAGTACCGCGTGCTGCTCGACCGGGCGCCGTCGCCGGACGCGCTGCGGCAGTGGCGCGAGGGCGTCGAGCTCGACGGCGTGCGGACGGCCCCGGCGTGGGTCGAGGTGCTGGAGCGCGCCCCGGAGGGCGTCTGGACGCGCGTCGTGCTGCACGAGGGGCGCAAGCGCCAGATCCGCGAGGTCGCCAAGCTGCTCGGCTACCAGGTGCTGCGGCTGATCCGGGTGCGCGAGGGCCCGCTGACCCTGGGCGACCTGCCCGCCGGCGAGTGGCGGCTCCTGAGCGAGCAGGAGGTGGAGCAGCTGCGCGAGCACGCCGAGCGCGCCGAGCAGGTCCAGGCCGAGGAGCGCCGCCGGCGGCGGCCGGAGCCGGAGCGCCCGGGCGCGCGGGGCGCGGGGCCGCGCGGGGACCAGCCGCGGGTGGAGCGCGGCGCCGAGGAGCGCCGGCCGCGCGATCGCGGGGAGGCGGAGCGGGGCAACCGGCGGGACGATCGCGGCTACGGGGCGCGGCGCGAGGAGCGCGGCGGCCGCGGCGGGTACCGCGATGACCGGGGTGGCTACGGGAGCCGCGGCGGCTATCGCGAGGAGCGCGGTGGGTACCGCGAGGACCGGGGCGGCTACGGGAGCCGCGGCGGCTATCGCGAGGAGCGTGGGGGTTACCGCGAGGAGCGGGGCGGCTACGGCAGCCGTGGAGGGTACCGCGAGGACCGGGGCGGGTATGGGCCGCGGCGTGATGACCGCGGTGGCTACCGCGACGACCGCGGCGGCTACGGGGCGCGGCGCGAAGAGCGCGGTGGCTACCGTGAAGATCGCGGCGGCTACCGCGAAGACCGGGGAGCGCGCGGTGGGTACCGCGAGGACCGGGGCGGGTATGGGCCGCGGCGTGATGACCGCGGTGGCTACCGCGAAGACCGGGGAGCGCGCGGCGGGTACCGCGAGGAGCGGGGCGGGTATGGGCCGCGGCGCGATGATCGCGGTGGCTACGACAACCGTGGAGGGTACCGTGAGGATCGCGGCGGGTACCGCGAAGACCGGGGAGCGCGCGGGGGTTACCGCGAGGACCGGGGCGGCTACGGGGGCCGCGGCGGGTACCGCGAGGACCGGGGGGCGCGCGGCGGGTACCGCGATGCGCGTGGCCCGCGCGATGACCAGAGCCGCGGGGCGCCGCGCGGCCAGCGCGACGCAGGGCAGGGCGGCCGCGGCAACCGCTTCGATGCCGGGCGCCCCGACACCGAGCGCCGGCCGGGCCAGGACCAGCCGCCTGAGCGCCGGTCACGCTCCTCGTTTGGCCGCCCGGGTGCGACCCGCAGGCTCAGGCTGCCGCGCCCGGAGACCCCCGACGAGGGCGGTCAGGAGTAGCCTCGAGCCCTGCTAGCGGGACTGGACTGCTGTGAGGTGTTGCTGCGGCTTTGTCGCCGTAGCAGCACCTCGGTTTTTTCCGTCTCGGGATACCGCGGACGCGATGCTACTGCGTACTTTTAAGTTTCTTAACAAACGTAACAATTGTGTCGTTGACAGTGATTCTTTCTCATTGTATGCTGGGCGCACTTAATCTCGCTTTTACGAATCGCCCCTGTGCCGGATGTGCCCACCTGCAATCGCGGCAGCTCGGCCTCGCCGCACCCCACGACACAGCGCCCGAGAAAGGAGCCTTTGATGCCCGCACGCCTCTGGTCTCACGTCATCATGGCTGCGGCCATTGCCGCGATGCTGCTCGCGGCCTGTGGCGCGCCGCAGGCCAGCACGCCCTCGGCGCCGCCGCAGGCGGAAGGCGCCGCACCCGCCGAACCGACCGCCGCGCCGGCGCCGGACGCCGCGGCAACAGATGCCCCTCAGACGGCGACGTCCGGCGGCACGCTGCGCATCGGGCGCACCGCCGCCCCCGACTCGCTCAACCCCGGCGTCTGGTACCTCGCGGAGGCGTATGAAATCATCTTCCTGGTGTACGATTCCCTGATCGCCACCAATCTGCGCAACCAGGCCGTCCCGCAGCTCGCCCGCGAGTGGTCGGTCGCGGAGGACGGCAAGACCTGGACGTTCAAGCTGCACGAGGGCGCGAAGTGGCACGACGGCACGCCGCTGACGGCCGAGGACGTCGTGTTCACCTACCAGATGATCCAGGGCTTCGATTCGTTCGGCCTGATCAAGGACTACACGACCCTGATCGAGCGGGTCGAGGCGCCTGACCCGACGACGGTGGTGATCGCCTTCGAGGACACGGTGGCGAACACCGACGAGCGCTTCTCGGGCGTGCCGATCCTGCCGAAGCACATCTGGGAGCAGTTCGAGAGCGAGCAGGAGGCGCTCGAGTTCGAGAACCTGGAGATGATCGGCTCGGGCCCGTTCCGGATGGCCGAGTACCGGCCCGGCGAGTTCACCCGCCTCACCGCCGTGAAGGACCACTACCTGAGCCCGCCGAAGATCGACGAGGTGATCTACCGCGTGTTCGGCAACGACGACGCAATGGTTCAGGCGCTGCGCACCGGCGAGGTGGACCTGATCATTCCGCCCGAGACGGTGATCCGCACGCTGCAGAACGATCCGAACATCAGGGTCGAGATCGGCGATGCGCTCAGCCTCACCGACATCATCTTCAACGTCACCGAGCCGGAGAACTGCCCGCCTGAGGACGGCCAGTGCACCGGCCACCCGGCGCTGCGCGACGTGCGCGTGCGGCAGGCGCTGGCGCACGCCACCGACAAGCAGCAGCTGATCGACGTCGTCAAGCTCGGGCTGGCGAGCCCTGGCCTCGGGCTAGTGATGCCCGGCCACGGCGAGGCCTTCCACGCCGAGCTGCAGGACTACGCCTACGATGTGGCGCGGGCCAACCAGATCCTCGACGAGGCGGGCTACGCCGATACGGACGGCGACGGGGTGCGCGAGATGCCGGGCGATCCGTCGCGGCCGCTGCGCCTGCGCTTCAGCTATCCCTCTGACCAGTTCGGCGCCGACGGCACGCGCTTCGCCGAGACGCTCAGCGCCATGTGGCGCGAGGCCGGCGTCGAGCTGAACGTCCAGCCGCTCGAGGCCGACGCGCTCACCTCGGTCTGCTGCCCGGCGTTCGACTTCGACGTCATCCTGTGGGGCTGGGGCGCCGGCGTGGACCCGGCGTCGCTGCTCTACATCCTGACCACCGAGCAGATCCCCACCGGCGTCAGCGAGACCGGCTACTCCAACCCCGAGTACGACGCGCTGTACGAGCAGCAGCTGGTGACGGTCGACCGCGAGCAGCGCAAGGAGCTCCTGTTCAAGATGCAGGAGATCATCATGCGCGACGTGCCGTACATCATCCCCTACTACGGGCAGGCGGTGGAGGCCTACCGCGCCGACCGCTTCCAGGGCTGGGTGATCGACCCCGAGGGGGTGCTCGCCCTCAGCGACCGCATCTCGCTCGTCGAGATCACACCCGTGCAGTAGGTATGGGACGCAGCGACTACATCATCCGGCGGGTCGGCTGGGCGCTCCTGACGATCGCGTTCGTCGCCACGCTGAACTTCTTCCTGTTCCGCGTGCTGCCGGGCGACCCAGCCAAGGCCGGCGTGCGCGACCCGCGCCTGACCGCCGAGGCGCAGCAGGCGATCCGCGAGCGCTTCGGCCTCGATAAGCCGCTGCTGATCAACACCGCGGGCAACCCGTTCGACAGCCAGTTCTTCCGCTACTTCGGGCGGCTGCTGCGCGGCGACCTGGGGATCTCCTACAACTTCAACCGCCCGGTGGCGGACCTGCTGCGCGAGCGGCTGTACAACACCGTGGTGCTGGTGCTGGTGGGCGAGCTGCTGGCGATCGGCATCGGCATCGCGCTGGGGGTGCTGGCGGCGTGGCGGCGCGGCCGGCGGCTCGACGTCGGCATCCTGGTGTTCGGCCTGTTCACCTGGGCGCTGCCGACGTTCTTCCTCGGCATCATCCTGCTGATCATCGGCAGCACCTACTTCGGCCTGCCGGTGGGCGGCATCCGCACGCCGGGCGCGAGCTACGCGTCCTTCTGGGACCAGGCGCTCGATGTCGGGCGGCACCTGCTGCTGCCGACGCTCACCCTGACGATCGTGCTGCTCGGCGAGTTCATCCTGATCATGCGCAGCTCGCTGCTCGAGGTGCTCGGCGAGGACTACATCCTCACCGCGCGCGCCAAGGGGCTGACCGACGCGCAGGTGCTGCGCGGGCACGCCTTCCAGAACGCGATGCTGCCTATGATCACGCTGATCGCGCTCACGCTCGGCTTCACCGTCAGCGGCTCGATCCTGGTCGAGAGCGTCTTCTCGTGGCCCGGCCTCGGCTCGGCCGTGTTCGAAGCGGTGGGCCGGCGCGACTACCCCATGCTGCAGGGGGCGTTCCTGCTGTTCACGGTCAGCGTCGTGCTGGCGAACATGGTGGCCGACCTGCTGTACACCGTGCTCGACCCGCGGGTGAAGATCGCATAGGCTCGAACATCTGCATGGCTACCACGCTTCCACAAACCGGCTCCGCCCAGGTAGCGCAGCGCATCCTCGGCCTCCGAGCGATCTGGCGCCACCTGCGCCGCAGCCCGATGGGCCTGATCGGCCTGGCGATGCTGCTCGTCGTGCTGGGGATGGCGATCTTCGCCCCCTGGCTGGCGCCGTACGACCCCTCGGCGCCGGTGCGGGCGCGGATCGACACCATCTTCGCGCCGCCGAGCCCCGAGCACCCGCTCGGCACCGACGACGGCGGAAAGGACGTGCTCAGCGCGTTCATCTACGGCGCGCGCGTCTCGCTGATCGTCGGCTTCGTCTCCTCGCTGATCACGGTCACGATCGGCGGCGCGGTCGGGATGCTGGCCGGGTTCTACGGCGGGCGGATCGGCACGCTGCTGATGCGCTTCACCGATATCTTCCTGGTGATCCCGGACCTGCCGCTGTACGTGGTGCTGGTGGCGCTGCTCGGCCCGAGCCTGTGGAATATCATCCTGGCGATCGCGCTGCTGAGCTGGACCGGCACCGCGCGCCTGGTGTACGCGCAGACGCTCTCGGTGAAGGAGCGGCAGTTCGTGACGCGCGCGCGGGCGCTCGGCGCCTCGAACCTGTACGTCATCCGGCGGCACATCTTCCCGCAGGTGCTGCCGCTGATCTTGGCCCAGAACGCGCTGGTGATCTCGGTCGCGATCCTGAGCGAGTCCGGCCTGGCGTTCCTCGGCCTGGGCGACCCGCGCCAGGTGAGCTGGGGCACGATGCTCAACTTCGCCTTCGGCCGCGGGGCGGTCTCGGTCGGCGCATGGTGGGCCATCCTGCCGCCCGGCCTGGGCATCGTGTGGGTGGTGCTGGCCTGGACGCTGCTCGGGTATGTGATCGAAGAGGCGGTGAACCCGCGGCTGAAGACCCACCACCTGATGCCGGAGCAGAGCGTCGAGCGCTAGCGCGCCGGGGCAATCGAAACGTTTACGACATGGCGCTACTTGACGTAAGAAACCTGACCACCGAGTTCGTGACGCCGGATGGCGCGCGGCTGCGCGCGGTGGATGGGCTGAGCTTCAGCCTCGAGCGCGGCGAGGCGCTGGGGATCGTGGGCGAGAGCGGCTGCGGCAAGACCACCGCCATGCTCTCGCTCCTGCGGCTGCTGCCGCACGCCGGGCGGATCGTCGGCGGCGAGGTGCTGTTCGACGGCCAGGACCTGCTGAAGCTGCCGCCGGACGAGCTGCGCGCCCGCCGCTGGCGCGACCTGTCGATCATCTTCCAGGGGGCGATGAACGCGCTCAACCCGGTGCGCAGCGTCGGCGACCAGATCCGCGAGGCGATCCGCGCGCACCTCCCCTGGCCGCGCGACCAGGTGGACCGGCGCGTCGGCGAGCTGCTCGAGCTGGTCGGCATCCCGGCCTGGCGCGCCGCCCAGTACCCGCACCAGTACAGCGGCGGCATGCGCCAGCGCGCGATGATCGCCATGGCGCTGGCGTGCAACCCGCAGGTGGTGGTGGCCGACGAGCCGACCACCGCGCTCGACGTGATGGTGCAGGCGCAGATCGTGGACCTGCTCGACCGGCTGCGGCGCGAGCTGGACCTGGCGCTGATCCTGGTGACCCACGACCTGGGCCTGGTGGCGGAGAGCTGCCAGCGCGTGCTGGTGATGTACGGCGGGCGCGTGGCGGAGCACGGCCCGGTCGAGCAGGTGCTGCGCGCGCCGCGCCACCCGTACACGCAGCGGCTGCTGCGGGCCTTCCCGGACCTGAGCCGCGGCCGCGAGCTAGTGAGCATCCCCGGCGCCCCGCCGCGTCTCTCGGAGCTGCCGGCGGGCTGCCGGTTCCACCCGCGCTGCCACCTGGCGGCGGATCGCTGCCGCACCGAGGCCCCGGCGCTGCGCCTGGTGGGGCCCGAGCAGTACGCGGCGTGCCACTTCGCTGAGTGAGTCGACTGATATCGAGCGAGAGCTTCCGTGCACGTTCCTGCAGATCGAAACGGCCGCCCGGTCCTCGAGGTCGAGGGCCTCACCAAGCACTTCCCGGTGCCGCGCGGTATCATCGGCGCCCTCAGGCGCGATAAGCGCTACGTCATCCGGGCCGTCGACGGCGTCAGCTTCGAGCTAGGGCGCGGGGAGGTGCTGGCGCTGGTGGGCGAGAGCGGCTGCGGCAAGACCACCACGGCGCTCAGCGTGCTGGGGCTGGTGGAGCCGAGCGCCGGGAGCGTGCGCTTCGAGGGGCGCCCGCTCCACGAGACGCTGCGCCGCGACCGCTCGCTGCGCCGCGCGATCCAGATGGTGTTCCAGGACCCCTACGAGTCGCTGAACCCGCGCATGACCGTCGGCGAGATCGTCGCCGAGCCGCTGGTGGTCCACAGGCTGGCCGAGGGCGCTGCGCGCACCGAGCGCGTGCTGGCCGCGCTCGAGGAGGTTGGGCTGCGCCCGGCGGAGGAGTTCGTCGGCCGGCGCCCGCACGAGCTCTCGGGCGGGCAGCGCCAGCGGGTGGTGATCGCCGCGGCCCTGGTGTGCGAGCCGCGCCTGCTGGTGGCCGACGAGCCAGTCAGCATGCTCGACGTCTCGATCCGCGCCGAGATCCTGCTGCTGCTCAACGAGCTGCGCCGCCGCCGCGGCATCAGCATCCTGTTCATCACCCACGACCTGGCGACCGCCGCGCTGTTCGCCGACCGGATCGCGGTGATGTACCTGGGGCGCATCGTCGAGATCGGCTCGGCGGACGCGGTGCTGAGCGCGCCGCAGCACCCCTACACCCGGGCGCTGGTCTCGGTGATCCCGCGGCTGGACCCGGAGCTGCGGCAGGAGCGCCTGATCCTGCAGGGCGAGACCCCCAACCCGATCGCGATCCCCCCCGGCTGCCGCTTCCACCCGCGCTGCCCGCTGGCTGTTGAGGCCTGCCGGCACACCGATCCGCAGCTGGAGCGCAAGCGGGATCAGCTCGCCGCGTGCATTCGTGTGTAGCGATCCCTAGCGCGTTCCGAAGTCCTGCGTCCAGTAGTGGCCGTACTCCGTGCCGGGGATGTAGGCGTGGCCCACACCGATCTCCCGGAGCTCGCAGTTGAGCATGTTCGCGCGGTGGCCCGGGCTGTTGTACCAGCCGTCCACGACGCTCTGCGCGTCGCTGTAGCCGGCGGCGATATTCTCGGCCGCCATCCGGTAGGTGTACCCGCTGCGCTTGATCCGGTCGAACGCCGATGATCCGTCCGATCCGGTGTGGGAGAAGAAGTCGTTCTCGGCCATGTCGCGGCTGTGGCTGCGCGCGGCGGCGGTGAGCTCGGGCGAGACGGTCAGCGGCGGGCAGCCGGCTGCAGCGCGGAGCGCGTTGGTCAGGGTGACGACCTGCTGCTCGACGGTCTCGGTTGTTGGCTGGGAGCTACTGCCCGTGGAGCGAATGACCAGCGGAAGATAGGCGACTGGCCGCTCGGTGGCCTGCGGCTCGAACTGGTCCTCCGCCCGCGCTACCGGCTGTGCCATGAGCGGCAGCAGGAGCACAGGCAGGAGAAGACGCAGGAGTGTAACGCGCATCGTATCCCTATTGCTGCGCTGCGACGGCTCGCTGAAGCGGTAGCCTGATGGCGAGCTGTCGAGTCACAGTCTGATGACGGCGGCTTGCCGGCGGTGCCGGACAAAACCTGGTCTGAAAAATAAAGGCGGGCTACGAAACCGTAGCCCGCTGAGGATCTTACCAGATTTTAAGAATTGTTCTCTGTCGGGTTCATTGCTGAATGATCTCAGTATTGACAACGTACGCGGTTCCGCATCCGCTGGAGGGGTCTGGAAGGTGAAGCCTCCCCAGAATCTCGTTTTCTCCGCCGCTCTGCGGCAGCGAAGCAGGCGCAGAGCGGCAGAAAGGTGTCCGTGGAGGGCCATAGGCCCTCCATACCTCCCGCAGGGCGCTTGCGCGGTGGCCTCGCCCTCACCCCCCGTAGAGGGCAGCGGCCCTCCACACCTCTCAATGTGACGGATAATGCTTGGCGCGCTCGGCAGGGTCGATGCGCCAGTAGCGCGAGCCGTCGGGCTCGCGGCCGAGGAACATCCGGTCGTACAGCTCGCGGCGCAGCGTGGCGAAGTCGCCGTGGGCGATGTACCGGCTGATCACCTCGTTGACCTCCTTCTCGGTGTATGTGCGCCCCAGCTCGAAGTGCTCCGCCAGGAACTCGAGCACCAGCAGCTGGTCGCGCGGGCGCGCCGGGAAGGTGGCGATCCGCCCGCGGCGGTCCATGAAGCGGCGCAGGTCGCCGGGCTGGTCCTGCCGCAGATCCTGCTCGGCGTCGTCCTCGCTGGCCAAGAGCCGCTTGAGCGCGCGGAACGTCAGATCGAACTGCGCCGGGCTGAGCCGGTAGGCCTTGGCCGCGCCCTCGACGCGCCGCTCGACGACGTAGGGCGCGAGGCCCTTGATCTGCCGCGACGCGGTGGACTGGGTGAGCCCGAGGCGCTCCTGGATGTCCTGCTGCGTCAGCTCGTCCTGCCTGGCGAACAGCTCGAGGATCCGCAGCCGGGTGTCGTCGGCCAGGGCCGTGAGCCGCAGCACCAGCTCGTTGCGCCCCACCGGCGCCTGGCGCCACAGCGCGGCGACGTTGCGCGGCGCGTGGAAGAACAGGTACAGCGTCCCGTCGACCGCCAGGCGCGTGACGTGGCGCCCGGTGTGCGGCGATGGGACGAACACCAGGCGGCGCACCGGCTCCTCCTGCGCGGTGACCGACTCGACGAGCTCGCCGCCGATGAAGGCGCGCAGGTTCTCGAGGGTCGCCGGGCTGCAGTTGCGCACGTGCTGGGCGAACCCCTTCATCTCGGCGTCGAGCTCTTTGGTCGCCCGGCGCCACTCGGCGGCCAGGTACGTCTCCCACATCGCCTGCAGGTGGGACACTGCGGCGTCGCGGAGCGCGGGCGGGTCGCTCAGCAGCGCGTGGGCGTCGTGGAGCAGCGCGGCGTCCGGCGGGCTCTCGGGGGCCAGGCGCGCCACGCGGGCCACGAACGCCTGCTGGTCCTCCAGCAGCCGCTGCGCGTCGGCCTCCGGGTCACCGGTGCCGCGCACGAGGTGGGCGAGTGCCCGATCGCGCAGCGGCAGCGGGTCCTGCTCCGCCAGCGCGCGCAGGTAGGCCGGGAAGTCCGGCCAGTCGCCCGCGATGATCAGCGCGTGGCCGAGCAGCCCGAGCAGCAGCCGGTTGGCGTGCATCACCTCCGGCGGGAGGACGTCGGCCGTCTCCGTCACCCAGCTGTCCAGCGCGGGCAGGCGGTGGGCGCTGTTGAGCAGCGACAGGCTGTTGAGCGCGTTGAGCGCCGGCTGGAGCTCGACCGTGGCCTCCACGCGGCTCGCCGTTGCCACCTCGAATGGTCCGAATTCCATGCCTCCCTCCGGTTTTGCAAATATGCAAATATATGCATAACATGGTGGCGAATGTACCATGCGCGGGAGGGGGATGTCAAGGGGCTCGTGGCGTAGCGTGGGGGCGACTCTACGCTCTCTGGAGGAGGTGAGGAGGTATCCCCTCTTCCCGGCTCTGCAGCCGCTGAGCCAGGAAGAAAGGGATCGTGGCGGGCCAGCGGCCCTTCGAACTTCTCTGCCGAGCGCTTACGCGGGCGACCCACAGGGCGACCGCGTAGGTTCTTCAAAACGAACAGGCCGGCGGCTGAGGCGTGTGCCCCGCAGCCCGCCGGCCTGCCGACCCGCGTGCTCTCTCGCAGCCCGATTTACATCCCTTCTGGGCGCCGTTCGACCAACAACCGGATCGCCGTACGCTCCTCGCCGGCGATCACTACATCTGTGAATGAGGGAGTACAGATCAGCTCGATTGCCTCATCACGCAGGTAGCTCCGGGCGATAGCGATCGCCTTCACAGCCTGGTTGGTTGCGCCAGCTCCCACCGACTGTACCTCGGCGACGCCGCTGTCGCGAATAACGCCGGCGATCGCGCCGGCGACCGCATTGGGGCGTGACTGCGCAGAGACTTTGAGCACCTCCACTTGCCGAGTTTGAGGTGCTCCGCTGACTGCGGGCGCGCCTACGGCACGGTCGAGGAGTGAGTTGTTCGCCGTCTGAGACATGGAGTCCTCCTTCGATGATTGGGCAGAATGGCTGCGAGCCGTTGTCGCGCTCGGCTGTCGAGCGTCGCGCGGGTAGTACAGTGGGTAGCAAATTGTGTGCCAGAATCTTGGGTGCGCCGGCGCCGCCCGGCGCTTCTTCGGCGCTGCCCCGGCTCGAGGCGCGCAGGCTGCGCATCCCCAGAATCTCCTGCCTCCTCGCCGCACTGCGGCGGAAGAAGGCGTGTGTGGGGAGCGGGCGCCTGCGCTCTTTTCTACGAAGGGAAGCGGGCGGCGCGATCGCGCCGCCCGCTGTCGTGAGCGTGGTGGCCTAGCGTGCGAGGACGTACTGCATGGGGCCGGCCTGGCGCACCAGACCCTTCAGCTCGAGGACGGCCAACGTGGCCGACACGGTGGCGATCGGCATGTTGGCCGTGCGGGCGAGGGCATCGGCGTGCTGCGGCTCGTAGGTCACGAGCGCGAGCATGGTCGCCTCGGTCTCGTCCTCGGGGAGCGCCGCGCGCACCTCGCGCTGGCTGGCGGCCGCCCCGAGGTTCAGCGCGTCGAGGATGTCCTGGGCGCAGGTGACGAGCATGGCGCCGTTGCGGATCAGCTGGTTGGTGCCCTCGCTCATGCGCGAGTAGATGCTGCCGGGCACGGCGAACACGTCGCGCCCCTGGTCGAGCGCGTACTCCACCGTGATCAGCGAGCCGCTGGCGGCGCCGGCCTCCACCACCACGACGCCGCGCGCCAGCCCGCTGATCAGCCGGTTGCGGACCGGGAAGAGCTGCGGCGTCGCGCGCTGGCCGAGCGGGAACTCGCTGACGAGGGCGCCGCTGCCCGCGATGCGCGCGGCGAGGTCGCGGTGGCGCTCCGGGTACACGTAGTCGGGGCCGCACGGCAGCACGGCGATCGTCCGGCCGCCGGCCTCGAGCGCCGCGCTGTGGGCGATGCTGTCCACGCCGAGCGCCAGGCCGGAGACGACGGTCACCCCGGCCTCGGCCAGCTCCGACGCCAGGCGGCGCGTCACCTCGCGCCCGTAGCTCGTCGGCGAGCGGGTGCCGACCACCGCGACGGCCCAGGAGTCGTCGGGGGTGAGGCGGCCGCGCGCGAAGATCAGCGGCGGCGGCAGCGGGATGTGCGTCAGGTTCTCCGGGTAGTCTGGGTGCTCGCGGGTGATCGCCGTCAGGCCGGCGCGCCTCACCTGTTCCAGCTCGGCGTCGAGGTCGATCGAGCCCCTGGCGGCCACCAGCGCCTTGATCGCCTTCGGGTCCAGCCCGGCCGCCATCAGCTCGCCGGGCGATGCGTGCCACGCGGCCGCGACGGAGCCGAGCCGCTCGATCAGGCGCTCGAGGCGGGCCGGCCCGATGCCGTTGACGCGGTTGAAGCCGAGGTAGTAGCGGGTGGTGTCGGTTGTACGCTGCACGGTAGCCCTTGGTCGGTGGGATTTCAGAAAGATGCGTGTGGTCACCAGCGGCACCGGCGAAGCGGCACCGCTGATGACCGCACTTCCTGCTGCCGAGCGGCGGGCTACCGAAAAGGGGAGGCGTCGGCGCGCCAGGCCACACGACCAGCGGCTCCAGTGTAGCCGGGGGGCATTACCAGGATGTGCCGGTGCGGCGCTGGGCAGCGAGCGGGAGCCTACGGCGCGCGGCGCCACTCCGCGATGTTCCACGTCACGGGGGCCAGGGCGTCCGGGCGCAGGCCGCGCACATCCGGCCCAGCCGCGACGATCAGCAGGCGCTGGAAGAGCGGCAGCGACGGCAGCTCCTGCGTCCAGAGCTGCTGCTGCCGCAGGTAGGCCTCGCGCCGCTCCTCGGGGTCGAGCGCCGTCGCGGCCTCTCGCACCGCCCGGTCCGCGTCGCGGAAGCACCAGCCCGCGAAGTTATCCCCCGTCCAGCCGTTGTTCTCGCTCGGGACGGCGGCGCAGCTCCAGAGCTGCAGGCCGCTCGGCTCGGCGCGCGCCATGCGCCCGAAGAGCGCCAGGTCGAACTGCCGCAGGTACAGCGGCCCGTCCGGGGCGAAGAGGCTCTCGGAGGGGATCTGCTCGACCACCACCTGCACCCCGATCGCCTGCATGTTCTCGCGGAAGCGCTCGGCGACCACCTGCCGGACCGGGCTGCCCTCGGTGGTGAGGAGCTGCAGCGTCAGCGTCACCCCGTCCGACGAGACCCGCAGGCCGTCGCCGTCCGGGTCGGTGTAGCCGGCCTCTTCCAGCAGCCTGCGCGCCTCGTCCGGGTCGAAGGGGTAGCGCGTGAGCTGGTCGGGCGGCGCGGCCGCGTCCTGCTCGGGGAGGATCCAGCTGTCGAGCACCGGCGTGCGCCCGCCGTACAGCTCGTCCACCATGCCCTGCCGGTCCGTGCCGAAGGCCAGCGCGCGCCGGACGCGGATATCCTGCAGCATCGGCAGGTCCAGGTTGAAGTCGATGTGCTCCCAGACCGGGCCGGGCAGGTAGGTGACCTGGACGCCCTGCGCAGCGTCCGCGCTGAGCGGGTCGAATATCTCGGGCGTGAACTTATCCGCGGCGATCACATCGAGGTTGCCGTTGAGCAGGTTGGCGCGCAGCAGCTCGAGGTCGCCGATCGTGTGGAAGCGCAGATAGGTGGCGGCCGGCGCCGTGCCGAAGTAGTGCGGGTTGCGCACCATGCGCAGCTCGTTGGGCCCCTGCTGCTCGACCGCGTACGGGCCGTAGCCGAGCGGCGCCTTGGCGAACGCCTCGCGCATCTGCTCCGGCGGGGTGCCCTGGAGCTTGTGGCGCGGCAGCGGGGTCCAGTAGCTGAGGAAGTACGTCGGCCCGGTGTAATCCGGCTGCAGCAGTGCTCGCGTTGTGTGGTCGTCCAGCTTCTCGTAGCTGACCGTCTGGCTCAGCAGGTCGCGGGCCTCCGGCCCGGGCGGCGCGGCCTTCGCCACCTCGTAGGCGAAGACCGAGTCGTCCGCGGTGACCGGGGTGCCGTCGGACCACGTCAGCCGTGGGTTCCAGCGGAAGGTCACCGCCAGCTGCTCGACCTGCGTGATCACGTCTGTGACGGTGGTGGTGATGTTGCCGGCGATGTCCAGGTAGACATCGGCCTTGCGCACCTCGACGTCGCCGTTCTCGATCGTCGGGATGCGCTCGAGCACACCCGTGGTCGTGTAGCCGTAGCCGTAGGTCAGGATGGGCGAGGGGAACAGCAGCTCGACCACCGGAGCAGAGGTGCGCGCGGCGGCGGCGCTCTGCGGGTAGGGGTACAGGTCGGTGATCGCGTCCTGCAGGCCGATCTCCCACGTGTCCTGGCGGGTGGCGAGCTGCTCGGCGACCGCGGCGCTGGTGGGCGGCGGCCCGAGCACCTGCTCGACGGTCGGGGTGACTTCTGGGACCCCGCCCTCGATCGCGCAGGCGGCAAGAATGAGCGGGAGCGCGAGCGCAGCCAGGAGTATGCGCGCTAGCTGCGGCGCTCGGAAGCGATATCTCATATGTATAAAGAAGGTTGCATCAGTGTTTCGCAAGACCGGGAGTCTACCAGGATCGCCTGTATTTGTCCAACACGTCGCGGTAACTGCGCTGTGCTATAATGAACCTGGTGTGTTTTACGCACTGGAGAGCCTCGTGACCGAGCCCGCCTTTATTTCGACGGACCGACTGGTCTGTGACCTGGACGAGCTGATCGCGCTGCCTGGCAGCGCGGGACAGGACGAGGCGCTCGAGGCAGTGGCGGGGCGCGTCGCGGAGATGATGCGCAGCTGCGGGCTGTCGGTGAGCACGGTCACGACGCCGGGCGCGCCGGTGGTGATCGGCCGGCGGGCCGGCAGGGTGCCGTTCACGCTGCTGCTCTACCACCACTACGACGTTGCGCCGGCCGGCCCCTGGCGCGTGTGGCACCACGAGCCGTTTCAGATGGCCGAGCGCGACGGCACGCTGTACGGGCGCGGCGTCTCCGAGGGCAAAGGGCCGCTCGCCGCTCACCTGAACGCGATCGCCGCCCTGATCGAGGCCGAGGGCGAGCTCCCCTGCGGCGTCGTGGTGGTCGCCGAGGGCGAGTGCCTGGCCGGCAGCCCGAACCTTGGCCCGGTGGTCGCCGACAGCCGGGCGCTTCTGCAGGCCAACGCGTGCCTGGCGACGGCCGGCGAGCGGGACTCGCGCGGGCTGCCCTTCTGCTACAGCGGGTCGAAGGGGCTGCTGCAGCTGCGGCTGCGCGTGACCGGCGCCGACCTCCCGCTGCCGGCTGGAATGGCGGCCAGCGTCCCCAACCCGCTGTGGCGGCTCATCTGGGCGCTCGGCCAGATCAAGAGCGATCAGGAGGAGATCCTGATCGGCGGGTTCTACGACACGATCGATGGGCCGAGCCGGCTGGAGAGCCGGGCGCTGCGCAGCACCGAGGTGGACGAGGCGGCGCGCATCGCGGCGTGGGGCATCGGGCAGTTCCTGTTCGACATGAGCGGCGCGGCGCTGGTGCAGTCCGAGGTGTCGCTGCCGACCTGCAACGTGACCTCGGTGACGACCGAGCCGGGGGGCGATACGCCGGCGATCCCGACAGCGGCCACGGCGCGGCTCGACTTCCAGCTGGTGCCGCGGCAGCACCCCCAGCAGATCCTGGACCTGCTCGAGCAGCACCTGGCGGCCAAGGGCCTCGCCGACGTGATCGCCGAGCGGCTGCCCGGCGGGTACCCGGCGGCCTCGACGGCCTTCGACCACCCGTTTGTGATGCTGGTCAGCGACGTGGGGCAGCACGTCTACGGGGCGCCGCTGACGCTGCTCCCGCGCGGGCCGTTCAGCCAGCCGCTGTTCTTCTTCGCCGAGTCGTTCGGCATGCCGGTGGCGGCGGTGGGGTGCGCGCGGCCGGACAGCGGGGCCCACGCGCCGAACGAGCACATCCCGCTGCCGGACCTGGTGCGGCACGGCCAGATGCTGATCGAAGT
Source organism: uncultured Roseiflexaceae bacterium (assembly GCA_937974195.1). Taxonomy (GTDB): domain Bacteria; phylum Chloroflexota; class Chloroflexia; order Chloroflexales; family Roseiflexaceae; genus CALJIC01. The sequence goes on from CALJIC010000005.1 coordinate 24,816, forward strand.
GATCTACGCCTGCGCGCGTCAGCCGGTGGCGAGCGGTTGACAGCGGCGCTCTGGTGTGCTACCATTCACTGTCGCGAAAGGGCGCCGGTGTAGCTCAGTGGTTAGAGCGAACGACTCATAATCGTTAGGTCACTGGTTCGATCCCAGTCACCGGCACCAATTCCCCAAGACGCTGGCAGGTAACCTGCCGGCGTTTTGTGTTGGTGACACGGCCTGCACGGTGGCGGGGAGGCGAAGCCTTCCTGCGGCAGATGCCGCAGCACTGCACCGCAAGAAGCGGATGGAAGAGAAGGGCGGTCGCCCGCGTCAGCGCCCGGCGGGGAGATGTGACGGGCGACCGCCGGCTTGTGGAGCTATGGTATACTGGAGATTAGCGAACCTGCTCTTCGCCTGGACAGCAGCGGCAAAGCTGCGTCGCCTTGATGCGGGCTGGGCGTAGCGCGCATCGCACTGTCCCGGCGTGTCACGCGGGGTGATGCCATGCACGACGTTGTGCGCCTGGTGATCATTGCCGGCCTGCTGACCGCTATCATCTTCTCTTCGCTCGGGCTATTCGTCAAGCTTCTGCTGTCAAGCGGGCTCCTCTACGCGGCTGCGCTGGTGTCGCCTCGCGCCATCCGCACGCTCGTGCCCACCCGCGACCACGGGCTCGTCCTCCTGCTCTCGGGGCTCGCAGGGGTCACGCTGCTGACGCCGACCGACGGCTGCCTCAAAGTGATGATTTGCCTCATGCTGATCAGCGCCAGCATCTGGGCCTGGCAGCGCACGATCGAGGACGAGCGCGAGTGACGCGCCGCGCGCTGTTCTGCCGGGCGATGAAGCCGCCGGCCTGAGAGCGACATACCCGGCTCTGCTGCCCCGACCCCCGCGGGCACGCTCCTCCGCCATCTAGCCCCTGAGCCAGCCTCCGCTTGCACGAGTGCACAGCCGCCATCGATGGACCGCCGCTCCGCGGGCAGGTGTCGGTTTTTTGCCCACCGCCCGCCAGAGTCGCGCGCGACGATGTCGGCTCAGTGGCGTGAGCGGGCGCGAGGAGCTGGAAGCGAGGCGAGCGCCGCTTCGACGTGAGGTGATTTCACCGCCTACCGCCAGAGCCGCTGCGCCTGCGCCCCGCGGCCTTTCGCGCCTGGCGAGCGGGTATAATGTCGCCGGGCGCCGCCGGGGCGGCGCAGCACCGAGGCGATGGGGGATAGTGGATGAGCTGGAGGTCGTGGCGCCTGAGCCCGCAACTTGCCCTTGCCGCGCTCTGTTTTCTGGCAGGCGTAGTGATCCTGTACCGCACGTTCGCCCGTCCGGCGCCGGCCGCGCCGGGCGAGACCGCAGCCACACCGACGCTGACCGCGGGGATCGTGGTCGTGCCGGAGGAGCCCCCCGCGACGATCACGCCAGCCGCCAGCCCGCTGCCTGCCGCGCAGGCATACCCGCCGCTGGAGCCCGTGGTGCCCACCGCGTCGCCCACCGAGCCGCCTCCGCCGACCGCCGCGGTGGAGGCGCCGGCCGAAACAGCCGACGCAGAGCCGACCGCCGCGCCGGATCTCACGGCGGACGCCCAGCCAAGCCCGACCGCGCCGAGCGCCCCAGTAGAGGCGCCCACGGAGGCCGCGACGGTCGCCGCGACCGTCCCGACGGCCACCGCTGAGCCGCCGACTCCCGTCGTCCAGTCGCTGACTCCCTCGCCGGTCGCTGAGCCGACCGTCAGCACGCCCACTGAGATCCCGCCCACGCCGACGCCCGAGGTCAGCACCGTCGCGCCGACCGCCACCCCGACGCCCGAGGTCGCGACGATGACGCCGACCCCGGCGGCGGCGCGCGTCACCTACCGCGTCGCCGGCACGGTGTCGAGCGCCGATGTGCTGTACATGACGAGCGACGAGGATACGCAGGCGGAGCGGGTCAACCTGCCGTGGAGCCTGGAGTTCGACGTCACGGGCGAGGCCGACCTGCTGGTTGTGGCGACGAACCCGATCATCGGCGGGGTGGTCGAGTGCGAGATCCTCGTCAACGGCGTGCGGGTGGACTACGAGCTACAGGTCGACGGGGAGGACGAGGTGCTCTGCGACTATCTCCTGGAGCTGGAGTGAGGGGGCGTCGGCTTCGCCAGTACGCGCCAGGAGGCGCTGCTGGGCCCGCGGGCGTGCGCTCCTGAACCGCGCGGGCGGCTGATCTGCACTACCGCGCCAGGGGCGCGCGCTCCTGAACCGCGCGGGCGGCTGTCTGCGCTGCCGTGCCGGGGGCAGCGTGCGTTTGGATGCGGGCGGGCTAGCCGCCCCCCGCGCCCCC
>CALJIC010000006.1 GCA_937974195.1 uncultured Roseiflexaceae bacterium
CACCCCGCGACCCCACCACCTGGCGGAGAGCGGCCCTCCGAGCCTCCCGGCGAGGGAGAGCGGTCGGCGGGACCGCGTCACTCTTCTACCCCTCTGCGGCCGGCCGCACCCACACCAGGTTCGAGTGGAAGGTGCTCTGGCCGGCGAGGTCGGCCAGCGCGTCCGACGTCGTCCAGTTGATGTTGCGCCCGTCCGGCGAGTGCTGCGCCCACCGGCCCTTGGGCGCCACCGCGACGCCCGGCGGGACGTCCTCGGTGACCACGGCGCGCAGGCGGCACCAGCCACGCCCGTTGGCGAGGATCACATCGGCGCCGTGCTCCACGCCGCGCGCCGCGGCGTCCTGCGGGTGCAGCTCGACGTAGGGCGCGCCCTCCTTCGCCTGCAGGCTGGGCTGGTTGGCCATGCTGCTGGAGACGAAGTGGTGCGGCGCCGCGCTGATGAGCACTAGCGGGGCCTGCGGGCCGGAGCCTGCGGACCGGTCGTTGTCGCCGTCGGCGAGCTGGAACTCGTGCGGCAGCTCGAAGTCCGGCAGCGGGTCGAGGCCGTAGGCGCGCATCGCCTCGCACCAGAGCTCGACCTTGCCGGAGGGCGTCGGGAAGCGGCCGTCGGCGAACGGCACCCTTGTCTCGGGCTTGAAGTGCAGCGGCACGGTCCCCTCGGCCTGCAGCCGCTCCAGGGTGATCCCTGTGAGATACGGGTTGTGCGCGCGGGTCGCGTCGAGCACGCCGCGGATCGCCTCCTCGGCGCTCTCGTGCAGCCAGGGCTCTGTGTAGCCCATGGCCCCGGCGAGCAGCCGCATCACGTCCCAGTTGCTCTTGGCCTCGCCGAGCGGCTGGATGGCCGGGTGGTTGTACTGCAGGTTGCGGTGGCCGTAGGCCTTGTGCAGATCCACGTGCTCGAGCTGCGTCGTGGCCGGCAGGACGATGTCGGCGTAGCGGGCCGTGTCGGTCATGAACTGCTCGTGGACGACGGTGAACAGGTCCTCGCGCTGCAGGCCCTTGACGATCAGCCCGGCGTTGGGCGACGAGGTGGCCGGGTTGGCGGCGAAGACATACAGCGACATCACCGGCGGGTCGGCGGCCTCGCCGGTGAGGGCCGCGCCCAGGCGGTTCATGTTGATCACCCGCGGGGTCGGCGGGCACTCCGAGGCGTGTCCGACCGCCTCGGCGTCCCACTTGACGTAACCGCTGGTGCTGTACGACAGGCCGCCGCCGAGCACGCCGTACTGGCCGGTGACGGCCGGGAGGCAGCAGAGCGCGCGGAAGGTCTGGCCGCCGTTGCCGTGGCGCTGCAGCCCGTCGGCGGACTTGAGCAGCGCCGGCCGCGTGGTGGCGTAGCGGCGGGCCAGCGCGACGATCGTCTCGGCGGGGACGCCGGTGATCTCGGCGACGCGCTCGGGCGGGTAGGCGCGGACGCGCTCGCGCAGCTCGCGCCACCCGAGGCTGTGCGCCTCGAGCCAGGGCTCGTCGTGCAGATTCTCGGCGAAGATCACGTGCATGAGCCCGAGCGCCAGGGCGCCGTCGGTGGCGGGCCGGGGCCGGATGTGCTCGTCTGCCGAGCGTGCGGTGAGCGTGCGGCGCGGGTCGATGACCACCACGTGCGCGCCCTGGCGCTGCGCGCGGCGCAGCAGCGGCATGAAGTGCGGGCCGGTGGAGGCCGGGTTGTGGCCCCAGATCAGCACCAGCCGGCTGTGCAGCACATCGGCCGGGTCGGGGGCCCAGCGGGCGCCGAGGGTCGCCTCGACCGCCGTCTCGGCGGCGGCGCCGCAGATCGAGCGCTCCAGGCCGCTGGCGCCCATGCGATTCCAGAGGCGCGCCGCGCAGATGGCGTTCTGCAGCAGGCCGAGCGTGCCGCTGTATGAGTAGGGGAGGATGGCCGCCGCGCCGTACTCGGCGATGATCTGCCGCCAGCGATCTGCGATCTCGGCGATCGCCTCGTCCCACGTGATGCGCTGCCACGCGCCGCTGCCCTTGGGGCCGACGCGGCGCAGCGGGTAGAGCAGCCGGTCGGAGCTGTACACGCGCTCCAGGTAGGGCCGGACCTTGGCGCACAGCCAGCCGTCGGTGACCGGGTGCTGCCGGTCGGCGTAGAAGGCCACCGCCCGGCCGTCGCGCACCTCGGTGACCGTGGCGCAGGTGTCGGGGCAGTCGTGCGGGCACGCCCCGCGCACAAGGATCGTCTCTTGCTCTCTGGTCAATCGCCACCTCCGGTGCTCGCCGGCGCCAGCCAGCATCTGATTGTACCATCGATCCGGGGTGCGAAAGCGCCGCCGGGGCCGCGGATATCGCTTCGGCCGTGGCGTTTCTGGGTGTCGGTCTTCATAACGACTGACGACCGGCCACTGCCGAGGACCAGCGGTGGTCGGTCGTCCGTCTCTGGACGTTCAGGGCGGGGCCGTCTGGGTCAGGGTGCCGAATCCGGGCGGCGCGCGCGCAGGAGCGCGACCGTGACCGTGAAGCTGTGGTCTGGCTCGATGGCGAAGGCGGCGCGGACCTCCTCGGCGGCCACGTCCATCAGCCAGCGGATCTGCGCCGCCGCCGGCTCGGGGGTGCGCATGCGCGCGGTCCAGGAGGCGAACTCGAGCCGCAGCGGCCAGGTCTCCAGCAGGTCCGGCGCGAGGCCGGCCTCGCGCAGCATCGCCTGCCACTGGCTCACCGAGTGGTCGCGCACGTGCGACGGGTCGCGCAGCAGCTCGATGGCGTTGAGGAACGTGTCGCGGGCCGGCTCCTCGGGGGCGACCACGTCCACCAGGAGCAGGCGGCCGCCGGGGCGCAGCACGCGGGCGATCTCGCGCAGCACCGCGGCCGGGCGCGGGTAGTGGTGCGCGCTGTAGCGCGAGGTCACGATGTCGAACGCGGCGTCGGGCAGGTCGAGCCGCTCGGCGTCCCCGCGCAGAAACTGCACGTTGCTGAGCCCGCGCTCCGCGGCGAGGGCCGCGCCCTGGTCCAGCATCTCCTGCGACAGGTCGAGCGCCGTGACCGCTGCGACGTGCGGGGCGAGCGCGAGGGCGGTGTGGCCGGGGCCGCTCCCGACGTCGAGGGCGCGCTCGCGGCCGGTGGGCTCTGCGGCCGCCACGAGCGCGGCGAGGTCGGGCCCGCCGGCGTGGACCGGGCTGGCGGCGTAGGCGGCCGCCACCGGGCTGAACTGGCGCCTGACCGACTCCTTGATGTCTTCCACGCTATTCCTCCAGATGGCTGGGCGAGATCTGAGACATCATACACGATCGGCTGCCTGCGCCACACGGTGGTGCGCAGACAGCCGATCGCTAGCTCGCGCCTAGGGCGGCGGCGGGCCTGCTAGGTGCTCCGGCCGCTACCTCGCGCTGCGGGACGGTGTCGCCGGGGTGCCGAGCGGGTGGACGACGTAGGTGTAGGTCTCGGGGCGCACCAGCATATAGGCCAGCCCGAGGACCGTGCCGTACACCAGGTTCTGCATGATGAACGACGGCGCGTAGACCTCGAGCAGCAGCGGGTTGAGGATCGGCAGGATGATGAAGTACGCGACGAGCCAGATCAGGCCGCCGTAGACCAGGCCGGCGACCACCGGCGCGCCGTACTCGGTCGTCACGCGCAGGCCGCGGCTCACGAGCAGCGCGAAGATGATGCCGAAGATGGCCGAGAGTATGAAGTGGATCAGCGTGCCGACCAGCACCGGCACGGCGTCGAACTCGGGCGTCGCCGCCGCGCCCGGGCCGAGCACGAACGCGGCGATGCGTTCCGGCGTGAGCCAGATGCTGGTGTTCATCGCGAAGGCCAGCACTGCGCCGACGATCGCCATCGCTGCGCCGCCGATGATCCCGGCGATCGCGCCGGCGACCTCGATCCTGCGCGCCGGTAGGCTCAGGCCGCTGACGGATTCTGCCTGTGGTATCTGATTCGTATTGTTGAAAGCGCTCACGGTTCCCTCCTCTGCGTGGGCGGCATCAAGCCGCCTGCATAGTGGCAGTTGGTGGGACGTGGGTGAGGGGTTGTGCAATGAAGTTATTAAAACTGTGCAAGAAAGTATAGAACTCCGGCACAGATATGTCAACGTTGTGAATCGCGTAACGAAACGTTGCGGGCCGCGGCCGGAGCGGGCGCAGCGGGATGCAGACGGCGTCTCCGCGCGCTGCGGAGGGCTTCGCCGCCCGCCAGGGGTTAACAGAGACGAAGTGTCGGTTACGCGTTTCTTGCTGCGCATATCCGGGGCTTCGGTGTACAATTGTTAAGAGATCACGGGCTGAAGGGGAGCCTCGGGATCTTAGGGAGGTGTCCAATGCGAGTGATAGACGGCATCCCGGTGTGGGGCGAGCACGACGAGCGGACGATCGCGCAGATCAAGCGCTGCCGCGCTCACCCCGCCGCAGCCGCCGCAGCACTCATGGCAGACGGCCATCTGGGGTACGCGATCCCGATCGGCGGCGTGATCGCCTACCGAGACGCCATCAGCCCGAATGCGGTCGGCTTTGATATCAGCTGTGGCAACAAGGCGGTGCTCACCGACCTGCGGGCCGACGAGATCCGGCCGCAGCTCTCGAAGATCATGGATGAGATCGCGCGCCAGGTCGTCTTCGGGGTCGGGCAGACCAGCGGCAAGGCCCGCGACCACGAGCTGTTCGACGACCCGGCCTGGCGCGATGTGCCGGAGCTGGGGCGGCTGAAGACGCTGGCGCGCGAGCAGCTCGGCACGGTGGGCGGCGGCAACCACTTCGTCGACCTGTTCGAGGACGAGCAGGGCCGGGTGTGGGTCGGCGTCCACTTCGGCAGCCGCGGGCTGGGCTTCAAGACCTGCTCGGGCTTTCTGAACCTGGCGGCCGGGCGCGCGTTCGACGACCGCACGCCCGGCGAGCACATGGACCAGCCGGCGACTGTGATCCCGCTCTCCAGCGAGCTGGGGCAGGCGTACTGGCAGGCCATGCAGCTCGCCGGGCGCTACGCCTACGCGGGCCGGGACTTCGTGGTGCAGCAGGTGCTGGACATTCTCGGCGCCCGGGCGCTGGACGAGGTGCACAACAACCACAACTTCGCGTGGCGCGAGCGGCTGAACGGCGAGGAGCTGATCGTGGTCCGCAAAGGCGCGACCCCGGCCTGGCCGGGGCAGCGCAGCTTCATCGGTGGCTCGATGGGCGACATCAGCGTGATCGCCGAGGGCGTGGACACCGACGAGGCGCGCGCCGCGCTGCACAGCACGATCCACGGCGCCGGCCGGGTGATGAGCCGCACTCAGGCGGCCGGCAAGCGGCGCTGGGTGCGCAGGAACGGCCGGCGGGTGCAGGAGGTGGTGAAGCCGGGGGCGATCAGCCGCGAGATGATGCTGGAGTGGCTGCGGCGCGAGGGCGTCGAGCTGCGGGGCGGCGGCACCGACGAGAGCCCGCACGTGTACCGGCGGCTCCCCGAGGTGCTGGCCGAGCACGCCGACTCGATCCGCGTGGTGCACACGCTGAAGCCGCTTGGGGTGGCGATGGCGCCGGAGGATGTCGAGGACCCGTACAAGGACTGACAGCGGCCTGCGCTGAGCCCAGCCGCCACAGGCCAGCCGCCGGGCTCAGTGCAGCCGCGATCCCGCGCCGGGCTGCATGCGGCTGCGTGGGAGCGGCCCGAGCGATGAGAAGAGGATCTTCGCGCCTACTGGTCGCGCGGCTCGCGCGGCGAGTCCGAGGCCGGCCCGACCCGCGAGGCCACGAGCACCGTGCCGAACAGGACGATGACCATCGCCGCGTACAGGCCGGCGGTGATCAGCGACTCTTTCTCGAACAACTTGTAGCCGAGCACCACGAAGGGGAACAGGGCCCCCACCAGGATGATGACGCGCAGCACCTGATTCGACATAGGGCTATATACCTTGGCACTCACACAGGGTTCACACGGTTGCGCCCTATGATACCACGAATTAGTGCGACGTAGGCAGCCGGTGGAGCGGGCGCGCCCGCTCCACCGGCTGCTGCACTTCAGAGGCCGCTAGGCGCTCTGGCGGTACACCTCGGGCGGCAGCGCCAGCAGGTACAGCACGCGGTGCTGCAGGGGCGTCAGCTGCGTGATCTGAGCCTCAGCGCCGCTGCCGCCCCGGACGAGCACGATGTCGCGGAAGGCATCGAGCAGCCGCTCGCCGGCGTGCTGCGGGGCGAGGCGCCGCTCGTGGGAGGCCGGCACCTCGGCATCGTCGGTGAGGCGCTGGCGGACAGCCACCTCCAGGAGCGCCAGCGCCCGCTGCGCGATCGTGAGCAGCCGCACCAGCCCGATCACTTGGTCGTCGCGCTGCATCGCGCCGGGGGTCAGCGAGAGCGGGCGGCCGCTGAGGCGCTGGAAGCCACTGGCCGCAGTGTGCGGCGCCGGCAGCACGGCCAGCGGCAGCCTCTCCTGTGGCATGTTGGTAATGTACACCTGCCAGCCGAGCTGGCGCACGGCGGCGGCGACCGCCTCTTCGTCCACCTCCGCGCGCGCCAGGATCTCGCGCTCGACGCGCAGCGTGGTCGGGCGGCCGCGGTAGCGCCGCACCATGCGCTCCACAGACCGCTCCTCGTACTCCAGCCGGAGCAGGCCGCGCGCCTCGTGGAGCTCAAGGATATCGTCGACCGCCCGCTGCAGCGCCGCGAGGGTGCGCAGCCGCCGCTTGCCCCGCTTCCGCTCGCAGAGCGCCGCCACCGCCGCGCAGGCCTGGCCGAGGCGCTGGCGGAGCAGCTCCTCGGCGGCGCGCGCCTGCTCTGCGGAGCGCACGAGCAGCCGCCGCTCGACCCACTGGACCGTGTGCCCGTAGACCGATGCCGACAGCGGCTCGCGCCACTCGTAGCCGCGCGGGGCGGGCTCGCCGGCCGCCTCGTCCCCGACGGGCAGCGGCTCGAGCTCGCCGCCGATGACCGGCGCCGGCGGCAGCACGCCGGCCGTGTCGGGCAGGTGGTACAGGTAGACGCTCCCGGCCGCCTGAACCAGCGCTCGCATCTGCAGCGTGCCCAGCTCCTGGCCGACGTAGAGCACGCCGGCGCAGGGCAGATAGGACTGAACGCGCTCGATCAGCTCGATGGCCGCCCCGGCGCTGTCGCGGGCGGTTGATACCCAGGTTGCGAGCGGCAGCCCGTACGGCTCGATCTCGGCCTGGACTACTTGAACCCGCAGCATTCCCGGGCGCCACCCGCGGCCGTTAGACGGCTGCAGCGCGCCGTCCGGCTGAATGATCCAGCTGTTGTGCTCGACGTGGTGAACGCGCACCTGCGCGCCATCGAGCTGGTAGCGCTCCAGCAGCCGCCGGTTGAGCGCCCCCTCGAAGGCCTGCCAGCGCGCATCGTCGCTCAGCAGCCTGAGCAGGTCGCGCAGCCGCGCGTCCTGCACGTCTCCGGGTAGCACCTCCTGGCCGGTGCACCAGCGCAGCGTCTCGGGGTGGGCCGCCGCCCACAGCTGTACGGAGCGCGCCTTCGCATCGCTCTGCGAGAGCATGTGGGTCAGCCAGAGCGTCGCCAGCCATCCGAGGCTCAGGCGCGCTCCCCGGTCGAATCCGTTCAGGTGGGTGTCCAGCAGTGACGGCACGCCCATCTGCTGCAGATGCGCGATGAGCAGTGGAATATCGTCGACTCGCTCCCCGGCAAGCATCGCTGCCTCGGTCGCATCGTAGATCATCGTGTCATCCTGGCCTCATTGCGGAACGAAAGCAGAGTAGTGACCAGGTCTGGGGGACTCTGGTGCAGCTTACGCAGTATGCTAGCAAGCAGAGATGTAAAGGAGCTTTCACGCGAGCGGGCGTTTGGTTAACGTTTGTTCAGACAGGGCGCTCGCGGCCGTTCAGACAGGGGCGTGCGCGACGTGTATAATGGCAGCATGCTACAGACCTTCACACTACCCGGCGGTCTGCGCGTGCTGGTCGAGCCGCTGCCCCACACGCACTCGGTCTCGATCGGCTGCTTCGTTGGCGCGGGCGCCGGGCACGAGGACCGCTCGCACAGCGGCATCGCGCACTTCATCGAGCACATGCTCTTCAAGGGAAGTGTCGGCCGGCCGACGCCCAAGCAGATCTCCGACGCGATCGAGGGCGTGGGCGGGATCCTCGACGCCTATACAAGCTTCGAGTACACCACCTACTACGCCAAAGTGGCGGACCTGCACTTCGACCGCGCGCTCGATGTGCTGGCCGATATGCTGCTCCGCCCGCGCTTCGACCCGCGCGATATCGAGAAGGAGCGGCGGGTGATCACCGAGGAGCTGCGCCAGACGGCGGACACGCCCTCGGAGCTCGTCCACCTCCTGCTGGACCGCCACATGTGGGGCGACCAGCCGCTCGGCCGGGACATCGCGGGGGATGAGGAGACGGTCGCCGCCTTCACCCGCGAGCAGATCATCGGGCACTGGCGCGCGTACTACACCAAGCGCAACACGGTGATCTCGGTCGCCGGCAATGTCGACGTCGAGCGGACGGTGGAAGCGATCGGGCGGGCGTTCGACGAGATGCCCGAGGGCTGCGCCATGCTGTGCCTGCCCAGCGGCCCGCACAACCCGGGGCCGGGCCTGGTGCTGTGCGAGGACGACAACGAGCAGGTCTCGTTCTGCATCGGCTTCCCCGGCGTCGCGCTGGGCGACCCGGACCGGTGGCCGATGCTGGTGTTCGACACGGTCATCGGCGGCAGCATGTCCTCGCGCCTGTTCCAGGAGATCCGCGAGGAGCGCGGCCTGGCCTACAACGTCGGCTCGTACAGCCGCGAGCACCACGACGCGGGCAAGTGGGTGGTGTACGGCGGCGTGGACCCGGACAAGCTGGCCGAGTGCGTCGAGACGATCATGGTCGAGCTGCGGCGCGGCCGGGCTGAGGGGATCACCGCCGAGGAGCTGGCGCAGGTCAAGGAGCAGGTCAAGGGGGGCATCCTGCTCTCGCTCGAGGACACCTGGGCGGTCGCGTCGCGCAACGGCTCGCATGAGCTGCGCTACGGCCGGGTCATCCCGGTCGAGCAGGTGGTGGCCGAGGTCGAGGCCGTGCGGCAGGAGGATGTGCTGCGCGTGGCGCGGCGCGTGCTGCGCGAGGACGGGCTGCACATGGCGGTGATCGGCCCGTCGGTGGAGGAGCAGGAGCTGCGCCCGCTGCTGCGGCTGGAGTAGGGGGCGCATCCCTGCGGAAGAGCGGCGGGCGGCCATCATTCACCAGCGACGAACTTCCGAAACGTCGTGCGCGTCATCGCCGTCGGAAAGGAGGACTCGATGCGCTACCTGATCGCCCTCGTCGCGCTCTCCGCCTGCGCCGTCTGGCTCGCCTCCTGCGGCGCCACGCCCGAGGTCGTCGCCTACGACGAAGTCTGCGAGCAGCCGGATGGCACGCTCGTGCAGACCGAGGGGTACTTTGCGGTCGGCAGCTCGATCTTCTGCTCGAACATCGGCAGCAGCCATGTGCAGTGCGGCTTCGAGTTCGTCGACTCGCCTGACGAAGAAGATGGCTTCACGGCCGATGTTGCCCAGGGCACCGGCCCCAACCAGGTCGAGCCGATCCCCGATGACTTCACGCCGGAGGCGATCCTGATCCACGCGTCGGACGGGAGCGACGTTCGCATCGGCGACAGGGTGACGATCAGCGGCAAGCTGCTGGTGGCTGAGAACGTCTGCCTCGTCGACGTCGATACGATCACCAAGGTCCAGTGACGGTGCCGCCGGGTGGCGCGCCGGGCGGTGTGATATACTGCACGTCGAGGCCCGGCCGGTGGCCCGGCTGTTACAGAACTACTTCTTGTTTTGCGTCCTACTCCTATGTCTATTTCCGTACGCGAGGTTGAACCAGCCGAGGTGGAGGCCGTCATCCCGCTGCTGCTCCAGGCTGAGGTGTCGGAGCGGGCGCTCAGGTGGGGGCTGGCCAACCTCGTGGACGCCGTCTACCGGATGGACGCGGACGGCGAGCTGGTCGGCGCGGCGACGATGCAGTGGCGCGGCGACCCGTGCGAGATCATGGAGCTCGCCGTCGCCCCGGAGCGGCGTGGGCAGGGCTACGGGCGGAAGCTGATCGCGTGGCTGATGGATGAGGCGCGGCGGCGGGGCAAGCGGCGGATGCTCGTCGGCACCAGCAACGCCGCCCTCGGCAATATCTGCTTCTACCAGCGCTGCGGCTTCCGGATGGACCACATCCGGCGCGATTACTTCTCCTACTACGAGCGCCACTACGGCGGCCCGATCTTCGAGAACGGCATCCAGGTGCGGGATATGCTGGTGTTCGAGTTCGACCTTTCCGGCGGCGGAAGCTAGGCCGCTCTCGGCGCGCTCTGTCTGCTCCCAGCTCCCGATCGCCAGCTCCGCACGCGCCCGACCCGGCTGCCCGCGGCCCCGGCGGCGCCCGCCGGAGCAGATCGCCGCCGGCTGGCTGGCGAAGAGGCCGACGGCGCACGAGCGCGGCTGAGCGCCAGCCCTCGCGCTGGGCTGCGCTCCTGTCCAGCGCGGAGGGATCGCCGATGCCAGGCGAGGCTGAAGCATCGCGGAACATATCGCCCCTCGACCGACTCCTCCGCTCCCCCTGCTCGACTCCCTCATCGGCCGCCGGTCGCGCCGCTTCGCCCGGGGCGCACATCTGAACGGTGGACCGCCCGCCTACCGCAGCGAGCAGCCGCCCCAGCCCCTGACGCTGGACGGGCCTTCGCCACGTGCGGGACCACCGGGTACGCGCTCGGCGAGCTTCCCTACGCTACGCTGGCGGCGGCGATCGCGTACTGCGACTATCTCTACCGGCGCTACGGGCGCTTCCCGGCCGGCAGCGGTCCGTTCCGGACCACGCTGGCGTACCAGGCACATCGTCTGGCGGGATGGCTCAGCCGCTCGCCGCAGCGATGCGGGCCATGCTGTACGTGGCGAGCACGGCACGCCAACTGCTGGTCGTAGGGCTGCTGGCCGCATGCTCCGCGCTCGCCATACGCACGGCCAGGCGCCGGTCGAAGAGACGCCCGTAGCGATATTCAGGCCTACGTCGTATCGCAATCTGCAATCCTTCGATGTACGATGGGCGAGGCGGGGCCGCGGCTTCGCGCCGGCCCCATCGCGCTGCTTTCACTGGCATGATGCGCATTGTCAGCAAACTCCGGGGCGAGCTGTCCACCATGGAGGCGACCGAGCGCACGCACCTCATGCGCGAGCTGGTCGGCATCCTGTACGGCTCGGCCCTGACAGCGATAGGTCTGGCGTGGCTGATCGGGGCGACCGACCCGGGCGTGGTGCGCGCGTCGTGGCCGACGCTGCTGTGGCTCCTGCTCCTGGCCGTGCTGCTGAACCAGCTGGACTTCTTCTGGATCGTCGAGCGCCACGGCGGGGCCGCCGAGCGCTGGAGCGCGCCGCTCGGCGGGCTGGTCACGATCGCGCCCGTGTTTGTGTTCGGGCCGACGGCGCTCTGGCTGGGGATCATCGCCGCGCTGGTCTCCTCGGCGCGCGCCTGGCAGAGGGCCTCGCTCGCGATCCAGCGCTGGAATGTGGCGCGCACGCTGGTGCTCAGCCTGGCCTGCCTCTCGCTCGGCTCGCTGCTCGGGCTGGCGCTGTACGAGCGGCTGGGCGGCACCTACCCGCTGCCCGGCTTCGCCGCGCAGCCGGTGCTGCTCGCCGCGCTGGCCGTGGCGACGCTGCTGGCCATCGACTGGCTGATCTGGTCGGGCTACCTGCTGATGGCGGGCTGGACGCTGATGAGCCTGGCCGGCATCCGCGAGCTCGGCCTGTTCGCGCTGTTCGAGATCATCGCCTACCTGCCGGAGTTCTTCGCGATCCTGGCGGCGGCGGTGTACGTGCAGATGGGCGCGGGGGCGTTCTTGACGCTGATCGGCGGGGCGCTGCTCGTCAGCCTGCTGGCCCAGCGGCTCAGCACGGCGGTCGAGCGGAGCGCGCAGCGCTCGCGGGAGCTCGCGCAGCTTGAGGAGCTCGGGCGGGCGCTGATCGCGGCCCCGCCGAAGATCGATGCGCTCACCCCAGTGCTGGCCGCATCGGTGCCGCCCATGTTCCGCGCGGACCAGATCGAGATCCGGCTGTTCTCGGGGCAGACGCTGCTGCACACCCCGCCCCAGGCACCGCCGCTGCCCGACGCGCTGTGGGAGTGGCTGCGGGGCGCGCCGCAGCCGTACGCGGTGGCCGCGGGCGCGCCCACGCCGTGGCCCGGCCCGGCGGCGCGGCAGCCGCTCGCGCTGGCCCCGGTGCTGGCGATCGACTCGGGCGCCGTGCTGGGCGGCATCTGCGTGCGCTTCTCGCCGGCCGTCGCGGACCCGGCCGAGGCGCTGCCGGCCCTGCAGTCGCTTGCGGCGCAGGTCGCCTCGGCGCTGTTCCGCGCCGAGGAGTACGACCGCGCGCTGGCGCACGAGAAGATGGTGCAGGAGCTGGCGATGGCGGCCGAGATCCAGGCCAGCTTCCTCCCCGAGACGCTGCCGCGGCTCCCCGGCTGGCAGCTCGCGGCGACGCTGCGGCCGGCCAGGCAGACGTCGGGCGACTTCTACGATGTGCTGGAGCTGCCCGGCGGGCGGCTGGGGCTCGTGGTCGCCGATGTGACCGACAAGGGCACCGGCGCGGCCTTGTACATGGCCCTGTGCCGCACGCTGATCCGCACCTTCGCCTTCGAGTACCCCGAGCAGCCGGAGCAGACGCTGCACGCGGCGAACAAGCGCCTGCTGCGCGACTCGCGCAGCTCGATGTTCGTGACGGTGTTCTACGGCGTCCTCGACCCGGCGTGCGGGAAGCTGACCTACTGCAACGCGGGGCACAACCCGCCGTACCTCCTGCGCGGGAACGCCGCACCGCGCGCGCTGGCGAACACCGGCATCCCGCTGGGGATCGCGCTGGAGACGGCCTGGCGCACCGAGACGGTGGAGGTCGAGCCTGGCGATACGCTGGTGATGTACACCGACGGCGTCACCGAGGCGCAGAACCGGGACGGGGAGTTCTTCGGCGAGGAGCGGCTGCTGGCCGCCGTCCAGGCGAGCCGTGAGCGCGGCGCCGAGGCGGTCCAGGCGGCGCTGCTGGCCGCCGTCGCCGAGTTCGTCGGCGAGGAGCCGCAGGGCGACGACATCACGATCCTGGTCGCCGCGCGGGAGCAGGGTTCGTCCTGACAGAAAGGGAAGATCATGCGCTTGGCAGTCATCGGGGCCGGCGCCGCAGGGCTGATGGCCGCCCGGGCGCTGCGCGCGACGCGCCCCGACATCGAGGTCACGGTGTACGAGCAGAGCGCCGATCTCGGCGGGCGCGCTGCGACGGGCAGGCGTGAAGGCTTCGCCTTCGACCACGGCGCCCAGGTGATCAAGTCTCCGACGCCGGAGATCGAGCGGCTGCTGCTGGAGGAGCTGCCGTCCGGCGACCTGCGGCGGATGCAGCTGCCGGTCTGGCTGTTCAGCTCGGCGGGCGCGATCACCCCCGGCGACGAGCAGATGAACGCCGAGGCGAGCTGGTACTACCGCGGCGGCAACAGCCGGCTGGGGGAGCTGCTGGCGGAGGGGCTCGCCGTGCGCCGCGGGGTGCGGGTGAGCAGGTTGAATGGTCGACCATTCAATGTCGGACGGGGAGCGGCCTACCGGCTGGAGGACGACGCCGGGCGGGAGATCGCCGAAGCCGAGGCGGTGCTGCTCACGGCCCCGGCCGGCGAGAGCGCGGAGCTGCTCGCCAGGAGCGACATCGACGGGCAGCTGCGCGACCTGCTGCTCGGCGAGCTGGCGAAGGGAGTCTACCGGCGCTGCATCTCGCTCGCGCTGGCGTACGACACGCCGCTCGAGCGGCCCTACTACGCGCTGCTGAACATCGACCGGGCGCACCCGATCTCCTGGCTGGGGCTCGAGCACGCCAAGGGGAGCGGCCGCTGCCCGCCGGGCCACAGCCTGCTGGTCGCGCAGCTTGCGCCGGGCTCCAGCCAGGAGCGCTGGGAGCAGCCGGAGGGCGAGCTGGCGGCGGAGGTGGCCGAGATGGTGAGCGAGCTGCTCGGCGAGGAGCTGCGCCGGCCGCTCTGGTGGGACCGGCGGGCGTGGCGCTACGCCCTGCCGGACGGCCGCAGCGACTTCGCGGCGCTCAACGGGACCGGGAGCGGCCTGTTCTTCGCCGGCGACTACACGGCCGGCCAGGGGCGCGTGCACCTGGCGCTCGAGAGCGGCCGGCGCGCGGCGGAGCTGATAGCCGGGGCGCTGCAGTAGCGCGGTGGTGTTGGAGGCCCCTTCGAATCCAGCCGCCGCCGGTGTATAATGTCGCGCAGCGATATCGGACAGTGCTCGAGCAGGGATCGTATGGCGACACCCGACATCCGAACACCCGCCCCGGCGGAGCCGCAGGCCGCCGGCGGGTCGATGCGCGCGCTGCTCCTCGGCCTGCTGGCGGTGCTGGCGCTGGGGGCCGTGGCGGTGCTGGCGATCGGCAACAGCCAGAGCTTCGTCGCCCCGCGCGGCGGCAACCTGCTGATCCTGGCGCCGGCCGCCTTCCTGGCGGGGGTCTTCAGCTTCCTCTCGCCGTGCACGCTGCCGATCCTGCCGGCGTACTTCGCGTTCACCTTCCAGGCGCGCAGCGAGCGGATCGTGCTGATGACCGTCGCCTTCTTCCTCGGCCTCGCCACGACGATGGTGCTGCTGGGCGCCACCGCCACGGCGCTGACCCAGCTGCTCTTCCGCAACCTGGAGACGATCACGCTGATCGGTGGGCTGGTGATCATCGCCTTCGGCGTGCTCAGCCTGCTCGGCAAGGGGTTCAGCGGCGTGCGGCTGCTCGACCGCCCGAGCGCGAGCGTGGCCGGCTCCTACCTGTACGGCGCCACCTTCGCCCTGGGCTGGACGGCCTGCGTCGGGCCGATCCTGGGCGCGCTGCTGACGCTGCTCGCCACCCAGGGCATCGCGGTGATCCAGGGCGCGGTGCTGGCCTTCCTCTACGCGCTCGGCCTCGGCACGCCGCTGATCGTGGTGGCCTCGTTCTTCAGCCGGCTCGGCACCGGATCGCGCTTCTGGCGCCTGATGCGCGGCCGCGGCTTCGAGGTGCGCGTCGGCGGGGCGACGCTCTACCTGCACACCACCAGCGTCCTCAGCGGGCTGCTGCTGATCGCGATGGGCGCGCTGCTCGCGACCGGCCAGCTCACGGCGATCAGCGAGTGGACGCAGCAGACCCCGCTGGCGCAGTGGGCGCTGGCCTTCGAGCAGGCGATCAGCCGCTGGGTGCAGGGGCGCTAGCGATCCTCTTCTTCGATCCACAGAGGTAGGGGCGCAACAGGCTGCGGAGGCCGGGCCGGCTGGCCCGCGTGGCTCCTGTGTCCCCCTCCGCGCCCCCCGTGCTCTCCATGGATCGCTCGGAACATCTGGAGGAGCTGTGCAAGCACACGGGCACACCCCGCCGCACGCCGCGGGGTGCGTTGTCTACCGCCACGACGAGCGGGGCGGGCCGCTGATCCTGATGATCAAGGACCAGTACGGCTACTGGACGCTGCCCAAGGGGCACCTGGAGCCCGGCGAGAGCGCGGAGGCCGCCGCCGCCCGCGAGGTGCTGGAGGAGACCGGCGTCGGCGGGGAGCTCGGCCCGCTCGTCGGCGAGATCAGCTACCCGGTGACGTCGAGACGGGGCGAGCGCTACATCAAGCGGGTGGCCTTCTTCCTGATGCGCGCCCGCACCGCGGAGATCGTCCCCGAGGCCGGCGAGGGGATCAGCGAGGCGGGCTGGCTCCCGCCCGACGAGGCGCTGGCGCGCATCGGCTACCAGGATATGCGCGAGCTGCTCGGGCGTGCGGTTAGCCTTATCCGCGGTCAGCCCACAGGCTGAGGGCCGCTTCCCGCCAACGGCGGACGAAAACGGCGGGCGCCATCGTTATACTGTGTGAAGAACAGAGCGGTGGCGGCCCGGGGCGGCGTTAGGTGCTTGGGTGTGAGACGCGCGAGTGGGCTGAGCAGATTGAGTCTCCGGCCGCCAGTTGAGCATTGCAGGTCAACCTGCAGAGTAGAGAGCTGTGGGGGGGGCGCCGGGCGCCCTCAGATATGACGCAGCTGCCAGTTGAAGTATTGAGGCAGCTGCCCGCTCCCCTCGTTTCTGGCCGCCCACAGGGCGGCCTTTTCGTGTCTCGCACCCGCTACATGCGCGGCGGCACGACCCCCTGCTGGTTCTGATACTTGCCGGCCCTGTCCGCGTACGAGACCATGCACTCCTCGTCGCTCTCGAGGAACAGCACCTGCGCGATGCCCTCGTTGGCGTAGATGCGCGCGGGGAGCGGCGTCGTATTCGAGATCTCGATCGTCACGTACCCCTCCCAGGCCGGCTCCAGGGGCGTGACGTTGACGATCAGCCCGCAGCGCGCGTACGTCGACTTCCCCAGCACGATCGAGAGGACGTTGCGGGGGATGCGGAATTTTTCGACAGAGCGCGCGAGCGCGAAGGAGTTTGGCGGGATATCGCAGTAATCGCCCTTCACATCGACGAACGAGCGCGGATCGAAGTTCTTCGGGTCGACGAGCGTGTTGAACACATTCGTGAACACCTTGAACTCATCGGCGATGCGCATATCATACCCGTACGACGACAGGCCGTACGATATCACGCCATTACGCACCTGATCGGCGGAAAAGGGCTCGATCATACCCCGCTCTTCGGCCATTCGTTTGATCCAGCGGTCGGATTTGATGGTCATGGCAGTGATACCTTCCAAGTAGTCATTGGAAAGGGCGTGTAGGGATATCGCGGCCTCGCCGCCACATCCGTACACGCCCTTCTGCGAATCGCGTGCGATCTGGAGCGGGCGCCGGCGCCGCAGTATACCACGCCCCAGGCGCGCGCCCGCAGCCGCCTGCTACCTGCGCTCGTCAGCCGCGCTCCACCAGGCGCGCCACCTCGTCCGCGCAGCCCCAGGAGAGGGTGACGCCGGCGCCGCCGTGGCCGTAGTTGTGCACCACCAGCCGGCCGTCCCTGCGCTCCGCCTCCAGCCGGACGGCGGGGCGGCCGGGGCGCAGCCCGACGCGGTGCTCGAGGATCGCGGCCGAGCGCAGCCGCGGCTCGAGCGCGATGCAGCGCGCCAGGATCGCCTCCGCCGTGGCCGGGTCCGGCGCCAGGCGCTCGTCGCCCTCCTCGTCGGTGCCCCCGAGCACGATGTCGCGCGAGCGCGGCACAATGTACGTGACGCCGCCCGGCCCGTAGTCGTCGAAGGTGAACTGCTCCACGCCGACCTGCGCCACGCGCACGATCTGGCCGCGGATGGGGAGCATCGCGGGATCGCCGACCAGCTCGCGGGCGCCCAGGCCGGTGCAGTTCACCAGCGCGTCCGCGTCGCCCGGCGCCTCGTCCAGGCTGGCGACGGTGCCCTGCTCGAGCGTGCCGCCGAGCGACCGGAAGCGCGCCAGCAGGAACTCGAGGTACAGCGGCATCTCGACCACCGGCGCCGAGAAGACGTAGCCGTCGCGGTGCTGCGGGGGCAGCTCGGACGGCTGCGCGCGGCGGAAGTCCGGCACCGCGTCGCGCCACCAGGGGTCGCCAACCGGCTCGGGGAACAGCTCGAGGCCGCGGCGCACGATGATGCCGGCGGCCGGATCGCCCGAGAGACGCATCAGCTCGCGGTAGGTCGCGGCGGACCAGCCGAGCACCAGCTCCTCGGGGTAGGCCCGGTAGGGGTACCACACGGCCGCGGCGACGGCCGAGGTTGTGGCGTGGGGGAGATCGCGGGCGATGATGCGCACCTGGTGGCCGGCCTCGAGCAGCCGGATGGCGCTGCTGAGGCCGGAGACGCCCGCTCCGATGACGAGAATGTCCATAGCGCTCAGAATGTAATCGACAGCCCTCCGTCCACCACAAGGGTGTGGCCGGTGATGTAGGTGTTGCGCGGCGACGCCAGAAAGACCACCGCCTCGGCGATCTCGGCCGGCTCGGCCTGGCGCGCCAGCGGGATGCGCCGCCGCCGGACGTAGAACTCCTGGAACTCCTCGGTCTGATGGTAGTTCACGCCGTCGGTCACGGCCATGGGCGTCTCGACGAAGCCCGGCGCGACGCTGTTGACTAGGATACCATGCGGCGCAAGCTCGACCGCCAGCGTGCGCGTGAGCTGGTCGAGCGCGCCCTTGGCGGAGTTGTAGTGCGTGGCGCGGTTCAGCCCGAGGAAGCTGTTCACCGAAGAGATGTTGACGATGCGCCCGCCCTCGCCCTGCTGCACCATCTGGCGCGCGGCCCGCTGGCTCACCGCGAACGCGCCGAGGTAGATCACCTCCACCGCCCGCATCCAGTCGGCGAGCTCGACCGAGAGGAAGTCGACCTCGTAGAACACGCCGGCGTTGTTCACCAGGATGTCGAGCCGTCCGAAGGCGGCGGCCGTCTGGGCGACGATCGCCGCCGCGTCGCGGGTCACGTCGCCCGGCACGAACGCGGCCGAGCCGCCTGCGTCACGGATCGACGCGGCGACCGCTTCGCCCTGGGTGCCCGGCAGGTCGGCGATGGCGACAGCCGCCCCCTCGCGCGCCAGCGCCGCCGCGGTGGCCCGGCCGATGCCCGATGCGGCGCCGGTGACCAGCGCCACCTTGCCGTGGAGCATGCTAAGCCTCGCGCTCGATCCAGATCATCTCGGAGGCGAACTCGTCCAGCGCCAGGGTCACGCCCTCCTCAGCCAGCGCCGCGCCGCTCATGCTCAGCGTCCGGCCCGCGTCCTGCAGGCGGACGCGGTAGCTCGCCGCCGGCGCGAGGCCGCGCGGCCGCACCGTGTAGCGCGGCACATCGCCCTGGGCGCGGTACACCATCACCACGCTGCGCGACTGGTCCGGCGCGACGGCCTGGATCGCGTCCCAGCCCCAGCCGACGCCGTTGATGTTATAGCGCGGCGGGCGCAGGTGGATGATCTTCGCGTCGCGCACCAGCAGGCGCAGCGCCTTGTACTGCTCGATGGCGGCCTTCGTATCCGCCATCTGCTGCGCGTCCCACTCGGTGATGCGCTGCATCAGGATCAGCGGGCCGCCGAAGATCGCGCTCCTGAGCGTGTAGGGGGTCGGGTCGTCCTGCATGTAGCGCACGCTGTAGCGCGGCGAGAAGGGGTAGGAGGCGCCGTAGATCCCCTGGCGGGTGGCGTAGGTGGCGATGTTGTCCACCGTGATGGTGGTGTGGTAGAGCCGCGCCATCTTGTACGTCAGCATGCAGCCGCCATCCTCGCAGTTCTCCCAGACGACGTGCGGCCGCTTTTGGCGCACCGTCTCGATCACCACGTCCAGGCCGCGCGTCGAGCCAGCGTAGTTGCTGTCGTCGGGCGCGTGGGTGTGGTCGGCGCGCGTGCAGCGCTTCACCATATCCTCGCCGTCCTGGATGAGGTAGTCGACGCCCTCCTCGTCGACGAGCCGCAGCAGCTCGTCGATCAGCCAGGCGCGGCAGGGCTCGTGGCCGAGGCACAGCATCCCGGCGCCGAAGTAGTCGTCGTAGCCGCTGATCAGCCACTCGGGGTGCTGCTGCGCCACGGGGGCGTTGGGGTGGCACTGCGCCAGGGCGATGTGCACGCCGAAGCGCATGCCGTAGGAGCGGGCGCGCTCGGCGAGCGGGGCCAGGCCGCGCGGGAACTTCTGCAGGTCCGGCCGCCAGTCGCCGATCGCGCGCGCCCAGCCGAGGTCTATCACCACCACCTCGACGCCCAGCTCGGCGCAGCGGTCGATCGCCGCGAGCTGCTGGGCCTCGTTGATGTTCTGCTCGTAGCGCCAGGAGTTGTACTGCACCCAGGGGTAGCGCTCGTCCGGCATCGGCGGGTGGACGTGGGCCTCGGCGAAGCGCTGCGTCACGTAGCCGGCCTCGTCCCAGTCGCCGTGGAACTGGCCGACGAAGTAGGCCGGGATGTCGAACGCCGCGCCCGGCGCGAGGACGTGCGCCAGCTCGTCGATCGTGCTCGCCAGGTGGGTCGCGCCGGGATCGGCCCAGGCCCGCAGCCGGCTCTTGCCGTTGAACTCGATGCCGCACACCAGCCCCGGGCCGGTGCCGGGCGGCCCGTCGGGCGGGTCGCCTGCGGCGCCGGGGCGCAGCGCGAACCACGCGCAGCTGGTGGGCTCGGCCAGGTGCGAGGGGAACGATCCCATCCGCACCTCGAGCGGGGTGCGGCCGGGCCAGATCTGCGCCTGGTGCTGGGTGAAGAAATCGCGCCGGTATGTCCAGCTGAACTGGTCGACGTGGAACAGGATGGCCGGCGCAGCCGCGACCGAGATCGACAGAATGGCGCACTCCGTCACACGGGCCGGCTCGGGGCCGGAGTTGGTCAGCTCGGCCCACAGGCGCGCGAACGGGCGGCCCGGGAAGAGCTGGAGGTGCTGTGCGAGCCGCAGGCGACCGCTGGCGTCCTCGAGCGTGACGCTCAGCGTCTTCGCGCCGTCCGGGTCGTCGTGAGAGCTGGCGCCGAGGCAGCGCGCCCAGCGCACCGGCCGCCCGTCCACCGTCGGCATGCTCAGGTCGGCGGGCTGTGTGGCCAGCCCTGCCGCCCCGTCGAGGCGCCAGGTGAGCCGCCCGTCGGCCAGGGCGAGGGTCGCGGTGACAGCCTCGTTGCGGAGGGACCAGGTGGCGGGGGAAGTTTCAACCTGAATGGAAGCCATGGGAGTCCTTCTCGAGGGTTTGCGGAGGCGCAGCCTCCCCAGGATCTGCTTAACTCCGCCGCTCTGCGATGACTCTGTCGCTGCAGAGCGGCGGAACAAAGTGTCTGTGGAGGGCCACTGGCCCTCCACAGCTCCCCGTACGGGAAGGGGCGCCGGCTGTTGGCCGGCCCTACCCCTTCGCCAGCAGCGCGTTGGCCTTCTCGTCGATCGTGGCCGCCGCATCCTCTGGCGTCATGTTGTTGGACCACACCTCGTCGAGCGTCGGTCCCATGATCTCGTTCACGAGCTGGGCCGCGCTGCCGTGGTACAGGTCGCCGATCTTGGCGTCCGGCAGCGTGTCCATCACCGACTTGAAGCCGCTCGGCAGGCCCTGGAGGTAGCCGGGGTCCTCGCGCTGCTCGCGCCGGATCGGGATCCAGTCGCGGTTCTTGGCCAGCTCCTTCTGGTACTCGGTGGCCGACCAGACCGCCCAGGCGATCGCCGCCTCGGGCGCCTTCGAGCCCTGCGCCACCACCCAGCCGCCGAACCAGAACGGCAGCGCGCGGGCGTCCTTCCACATCGGCAGCGGCGCCATGTCCCAGTTGAAGGGCGAGTCCGCGTTGCTGGACATGTACCAGGTGCCATCGGCGACCATGGCCAGCTTGCCGGTCTGGAACAGCGACACATCCTGGGCGAGCGCCGAGGCCTGGGTGGCGTCCGGGGTGATCTTGTACTCCGTGACGATATCCTGGAGCCACTTGAGCCCCTCGACGTTGCGCGGGTCGCTGACGGTGAACTTAGTCGGCTCGATGATCTTATCGAACCAGGCCGTGCCCGCCGCCCAGCCGAAGGTCTGCGCGCCCCACCACGCGCCGAGCGCGCCGCGGTCGAAGCCCCACTGCACGACGCGGTCGCCCTCGGTGATCGTGAGCTCCTTGGCCACCTCCACCAGCTTCTCGTAGGTCCAGGTCGCGTCCGGGTAGGGGATGCCGGCCTTGTCGAAGATGTCCTTGTTGTAGTAGAGGGCCATCATCTGGATGTTCTCCGGGATGCCGTAGAGGTTGCTCCCGTCGAAGCGCCAGAATTCGTACAGATCCAGCGGGTACTGGTTGGCATCGGAGAAGTCCGCGACCAGGTTGATGTCCTCCTGCAGGTTGCGCAGCAGGCCGTTCTTGTAGTGGGTGTAGGCCTGCACGTCCCACATATAGACGTCGATCGGCTGGTTGGCGGCGTAGGCCAGGTCCAGCTTGGACCAGTACTGGTCGTAGGGGAAGAGCTGCAGGTCGATCTCGTACTGGCCGCGGTGCGCCTCGTTGAACATCTGGGCGCGGATGCGGAAGTTCTCGTCCAGCACCGGGCTGTTGTTCCACATCATCCCGGTGATCTTCATCGGCTGGCCGGAGGTCTGCGCCGGGCCCTCGGCGCCCGGCGCCTCGCCGGCGCCCGGCGACTGGGTGCTCCCGCCGCACGCGGCGAGCACGCCGGCGGCCGCGAACGCCGCGGCGCCCTGCAGGAACCGTCGGCGGCTGAGGGACGCCCTGGGCTGTTCGTCTGTCCTCGTCGACATGTGGTTTTCCTCCTTAGTGTGGAATCTGGTGTCTGGAGCTATATCCGGGGCAGCGGGCGCGGAAGGGCGCGGCGCGCGACGCGCCCCTCCTGCAGCCGCTATCCCTTGATACCGGTCATCACGATGCCGCGCACGAAGTAGCGCTGGGCGGCGATGAAGAGCAGCAGCGGCGGGATGATCGAGACGGTGACCGCCGCCATCATGAGGTGCATCTGCGGCCCGATGCGCGGCGAGCCCGAGAAGTACGAGAGCGCCACCGCGATCGTGCGCTGCTCATCGCGCGAGAGATAGATCAGCGGTGTGAAGAAGTCATTGTAGGTGCCCACGAAGGTGAACACCGCGACGGTGGCGAGCACCGGCTTGCTGAGCGGCAGCATGATGCTCCACCAGATCCGGTAGACGCTGGCGCCGTCGATCTTGGCCGCCTCCTCCAGCTCGGCCGGGATGGTGATGTAGAACTGGCGCAGCAGGAAGATGAAGAACGCGCTGCCGAAGTAGGCCGGCACGATCAGCGGCAGGAAGGTGCCGACCCAGCCGATCGCGTTGAACATCAGGTAGGTCGGCACGAGCGTCACCGCGCCGGGCAGCATCAGCGTCGCCAGCACCATCATGAAGATCAGGTCCTTGCCGGGCGCCCTGAGCCGCGCGAAGCCGTAGGCGGCGAACGAGCAGGAGAGCAGCGTGCCGATCATCACCGCCGCCACGATGATCGCGGTGTTGACGGCGTAGATGTGGAACGGCACGCGGGTGAGCGCCGTCCAGAAGTTCTCGAACTGCGGCGGGCTCGGGATCCAGATCGGCGGCGAGATGTAGACCTCCTCCGGGCGCTTGAGCGCCGTGGAGAGCATCCAGAAGAACGGCAGCAGCACCACCGCGGTGCCGGCCAGCAGCACCGCGTAGACCGCGGCGGTGACGATCGCATCCTGGCCCTTGCGGGTCCGCCAGAAGGGCATGGACTGGCTTCGCGCGCTCATGATCTGCCCCCCTTCTTCTCGCTCTCGTAGAAGACCCACAGCGGCGACGACTTGAACACCAGCAGGGTGAGCAGCATCACGACCAGGAACATGAACCAGGCGATCGCCGCCGCGTAGCCCATGTTGAGGTACAGGAACCCGTGCTGGTACAGGTACATGGAGAGGAAGAGAGTGGCGTGGTTCGGCCCGCCGCGCGTGATCACGAACGCGTCGGTGAAGACCTGCAGCGCCCCGATGATGCCGAGCACCAGGTTGAAGAAGGTGACGTTCGAGAGCAGCGGCAGCGTCACATTGCGGAACTGGCTCCAGCGCCCGGCGCCGTCGATCTCGGCCGCCTCGTACAGCTCCTGCGGGATGCCCTGCAGGCCGGCCAGGAAGATCAGCGTCGTCCCGCCGATGCCCCACAGGCTGGTGATGATCAGCGCCGGGAGCGCCCAGTTCTTATCGAGCAGCCAGGCCGGCCCCTGGATGCCGGCGTACCCGAGCAGCACGTTGATGATGCCGAACTCGGCGTTGAACAGCCAGCGCCACAGCATCGCCACGCCGACGCCCGAGATGACGGTCGGCAGGTAGTAGATCGAGCGGAACAGCATCCGCCCGCGCATCTTGTGGTTCAGCAGCACCGCCAGCCCCAGCGCCAGCATCAGGCCGAGCGGCACGCTGACCACCGAGTAGATCGAGCTGACTCTGAACGCCTGCCAGAACAGCTCCTCCGTGAACATCTCCCGGTAGTTCTCCAGGCCGATCCACACCGGTGGGCGGAGGAGGTTGTACTCGGTGAAGCTGAGCAGCAGCGAGGCCACCATCGGCCCCAGTGTGAACAGCAGCAGGCCGAGGATCGCCGGGGACATGAACACGTAGGCGTGGATCGCCTCGCGCCGCCACGGACTGGGCTGCTTTCGCCTGGTGGCCGGAGCCGCCAGGCCGCCTGATTGATCAAGTGTCTTCACGCTTCCGCTCCTGTCCCGTGATCGCCCCGCCGCGCCCGCGGCTCAAAATGTCACCGACAGGCCGCCGTCCACCGCCAGAACCGCCCCGGTGATGTAGCTCGACTCCTCCGAGGCCAGGAACAGCGCCGCCGCGGCGACCTCCTCCGGCTGGCCGGGCCGGGCGAGCGGGATCTTGCGCCGCGCCACGTAGATGTCGCGGAACCAGTCGGTCTCCAGCTCGTTCACGCCGTCCGGCCCGATCGACATGCTGGTGCTGATGAACCCCGGCGCGATGCTGTTGACGCGAATACCGTGCGGGGCGAGCTCGACGGCCAGCGCGCGCGTGAGCTGGTCCACCCCGCCCTTGGCGATGTCGTAGCTGGAGGCTCCCGGCTCGGCGCGCGTGCTGTGGATCGAGGAGATGTTGACGATCCGCCCGCCGCGCCCGGCGCGGATCATCTCGCGCGCCGCGGCCCGCGCGCAGTGGATCGCGCCGTACAGGTTGATCTGCACCACGCGGTCCCAGGCGTCGTACGGGCCGTCGATGAAGTCCCCCGCCGCCGAGACGGCGGCGTTGTTCACCAGGATGTCCAGCCGCCCGAAGCGCTCCACCACCCGCGACACCGCGGCCTGGACCTGCGCCTGGTCGGCGATGTCGGCCTGGAGCGCGAGGGCGTGCCCGCCGCCGGCGCTGATCTCGCCGGCGGTCGCCGCCGCCGCCTCGCCGTCGCGGTCGAGCGCGGCCACAGCGGCGCCCTCGGCGGCGAAGCGCAGCGCGATCGCCCGGCCGATCCCCCGCCCGGCGCCGGTGACCAGGGCAACAGTCTGTGCAAGGCGCTGTTCTTTGGTCATCGTAGAGCCTCCGATGGCATGAGCGGGCGCAACGGCTCGGCGCTGCGAGCGCTCGCCCCTAGCTCCCGCGCTCCAGCTCCGGCGTGCGGTACAGCACGCGCCCGCGCACAACGATCTCGACGTCCACCAGATACTTCTCCACCGCCGCCAGGTCCGGCGTGACCCCCAGGCCCGGCGCCTCCGGGACGCGCACCAGCCCGTCGTCGCCCGGCAGGATGTGCTCGCGCGTCAGCTCCCAGGCCAGCGGCTTCAGCTCCACCGGGTACTCGCAGATCAGGTGGCCCTCAAGGCCGGCGTACGGCTGGAGCGAGGCGCTGAGCGCCAGGTGCGAGGTGAAGGTGTGGTTGACGTAGGTCACGCCGCGGGCGTGCGCCTCGGCGGCGACCTGCCTGGCGACGCTGATCCCGCCGATCCGCCCGGCGTCGATCTGGATGTACCCCAGGCCGGCGTGCTCGAGCATATGCCGGGCCATATACAGCGTGTGGCACCCCTCGCCGCCGGCCAGCTTCACGCTGCCGCTCATCGCGGCCAGCTCGCGGTACGCGCCGAGCGCGCCGGAGACGAAGGGCTCCTCGAGCCACTCCACGCGGCACTCCCGCAGCGCCGCGAGCCGGGCGGCGGCCGCCGCGACGTCCTCCTTCCAGACCGTCCCGGCGTCGATCAGCAGCACCCCGTCGTCGCCCAGCCCCTCGCGCGCCGCGTACACCTGCTCCGCGTCGGCCTCGACGCTGCCGCGGCCGTACGGCCCCCAGCCGAACTTGGCGGCGCGGTAGCCGCCCTCGCGCGCCCGGCGCGCCTTGGCGTACGTCTCCTGGGGCGTGTCGCCGAAGAGCACCGAGGCGTAGGGCAGCTTGGGGAAGGCGCGCTCGTAGCCGAGCAGCCGGTACACCGGCTCGTCGAAGCGCCGGCCGAGCAGATCCCACAGCGCCATGTCGATGCCCGAGAGCGTGTGGTCGGCCTGGAGCAGGTCCAGGCTGTTCTCGCGCACCAGGTCGCCGATGCGCCCGATGTCCTCCGGCCCGTCGATCCGCTGCCCCAGCACCGAGTCGCGCACCGGCTTGCACGCGCTGTGGGACATCGGGCAGACGTAGCTGGCGATCGAGACCAGCGGCGACGCCTCGCACTCGCCCCAGCCGACGTACGGCCCGGCCTGGACCCGCACGAGCAGCGCGTCCTGGCTGCCGTCGCCGATGTCGAGCACCTCCGGCATCGAGAGGTAGAAGAAGTCGACCGCCTCGATCCTCATGGCTCAACCTCTTCCTCAGCAGCCGTCACGCCCCCGTCCGCATCGATGTGCGCCACACCGGCCAGCCCCTCGTACACCACCGCGGTGACGCTGCAGCTGAGCTCGGCGCCGGCCGCGAGCACCTGGTGCGTCCCCCGCGCGACCCCGTCGCCGACGCTGATCGGGTAGCCGCTGCACGGCTCGAGGATGGCGACCTGCAGGTTGCGCCAGCCGCCGTAGCTGGCGAAGATCCAGCACGAGGGGAGCACCTCGCGCTCCCACGCCAGCCCGAAGCCGAGCCGCTCGCGCGTGTGGGTGAGCGCGCACCACCCGGCGCTCATCCGCGTCGCGTACTGGAACTCGTTGACGCGCGCGCTGATCGGCAGGCAGCGGCGCATGTCGTGCCGGCGCCCGCTGTCGTCGGTCAGGAACGGCCAGCGGTAGGTCACGCCGGTGCGGCCGTTGCGCGGCGGCCCGAAGTCCTCGACGTACACCTCCTCCGCGCCCATATCGATCCGGCTGTGCTCGTCCACCGCGAGGGCCGGGTGCAGCTTCCAGAGGAACGGCTGGTCCTGCTGGCCGAGGTTGGCGATGCGGTGGCGGAAGCGCAGCCTGGCCTCCCCGGCGCGCAGCGTCACCCACTTCTCGACCCGGCAGGCGCTGATCGGCGTCTCGACCCACAGGTGCAGCGTGACCTCGTCCGGCGTGACGCGCTCGAGGGCGAACGACCACGGCAGGGTCCACACCTCGCCGTGGTCCGGCAGCCGCTCGCCGCTCAGCTCCTCGGGCGCGTCGTTCGGGAACAGCTCGTCCCACCCGCCGAAGAACACATCGTCGTATGTGGAGTGGAACGGCAGCGGGCGGGGCCTGATGCGCGGGTGGTGCCACAGCAGATCGCGGCCGGCCGGCAGGTAGGTGAGCTGCCAGATCTTGGCGCCGAGCCCGGGCATGAACACCGCGCGCAGCAGCCGGTTCTCGATGATCACGGTGGCGATGCCGTTGTATGACCACTCGGTCGAGACGGTGACGGTCACGTTAGCCTCTTCTGGTAGTCCCTGCGGGCGCGGCCCGCTCGTGCTCTTGCTTCTTGGTCGCCTGTGATTGGGTGCGAGGCGGGCTTCGCCTTCCCGGTCGGGGCTATACCCCGTGCCACCTCACACGCTGCGGCGTGCGTTAGGGTGCGAGGCGGGCTTCGCCTTCCCGGTCGGGGCTATACCCCGTGCCACCTCAC
>CALJIC010000007.1 GCA_937974195.1 uncultured Roseiflexaceae bacterium
GCGTGTAGTCCAGGCTCGGCCCGCCGCAGCTCAGCACGAACGAGCTCGCGCTCACATTCACACTCTCGCTGAACTCCACCACCAGGTTGGCGTCCACTGCCACGCCGGTCGCGCCGTTCGCCGGCGTCGTGCTCGTCACCTCCGGCGCGGCGTCGGTCATGAAGCTGAAGGCGTAGTCGGCCGCCATCGTGTCCGGCGGGTCGACCGCGTCTGTGTCGCTCACCTCGGACGCGACCACCGTCACGCTACACATCGTTCCCGGCGGCAGGTCGTCGGTCGGGTCGAGCGTGAAGCTGGTGCCCGTCGTCGCCGAGAGCGTGTAGTCCAGGCTCGGCCCGCCGCAGCTCAGCGCGAACGAGCTCGCGCTCACGTTCACGCTCTCGCTGAACTCCACCGTCAGGGTCACGTCCAGCGCCACATTGGTCGCGCCATTCGCCGGCGTCGTGCTCGTCACCGCCGGCGCGGCGTCCGTCGTCGTGAAGGAGAAGGTGTAGTCCGCCGCGAGGGTATCGGGCGGATCGAGCGTGTCGGCATCGGTGACCAGCGCGGCCGTGATGGTGACGGTGCAGGTGGCGCTCGCCGGCAGGTCGCCGGTGGGGTCGATCGTGAAGGTGCTGGCGGGCGCGGCCGGAGAGATGGTGAACGGCTGCGGCGCCGGGCAGCCGAGGGTGATGGCCTGCGCGTCCAGGTTGACCGGCTCGTCGAAGACGATCGTGATGCTGCTGTTGGCCGGCACCTCCACCGCGCCGTCCGCCGGAGTCGTGCCGGTGATGCGCGGCGCGCCCTCGGCGCTGATGGTGACGGAGGCGGTATCGCTGCCGAGCTCGTTCGTCGCCGTGTAGCTGAAGCTGTCCGTCCCGGTGAAGCCGGCCGGCGGCGTGTAGGTGAAGCTGCCATCGGCAGCGATCGAAACTGTGCCGCCAGCGGCGGTCGGACCAGAGGCAGGCACGACAGTGGGCGCGGGCAGGCCGGAGTCGTTCGCCAGCACGCCGGGGGCCGGCACGGTGCGCGGGGTATCGCGGAGCGCCGTGTAGCTGTCGGGCAGCGCCAGCGGGCTGACGCGCTCGGAGCCAGGAACAAGCGACGTGTTCGGGTCGAGGTCGACCGTCACGCCGACGTCGAGGGCATCGGCCGTGCCCTGGTTCGCTATTT
Organism: uncultured Roseiflexaceae bacterium; assembly: GCA_937974195.1. Classification (GTDB taxonomy): domain Bacteria; phylum Chloroflexota; class Chloroflexia; order Chloroflexales; family Roseiflexaceae; genus CALJIC01. The sequence goes on from CALJIC010000007.1 coordinate 1,153, forward strand.
CCAGCGTGTAGCGCACCGTCTCGCCGGCATCGGCCTGGCCGTCGCCGTCACGATCGTCCAGAAGCGCGTCGACCATCGACACGCTGAGGTCGGGCGCGGCCTGGGCTCGCTCGATCGCCGAGGCGCTGGGCAGCGCAGGCGCGAGGTTCGACAGCAGCAGCGCCAGGAGGGTGGCGATACGAACGAATCGGAGAATCTGCCGCGGGCTGCGTAGTCGTGGGTGTGGCGGCACAGTGTTTCCTATTCGTTATCAGGTGAAGACCGCTTCGTAGCACATCCCGCGCGAGTCCGGGCCGATCGGCACCAGGAACAGGTCGAGCTGGCCGAGCGTGTGGTTCTCGAGCGTGTAGATCCGCTGTGGCAGGTGGCAGGTGCGCGGCGCGCGAAACACAAGCGAGAAGGGGCGCCGCCGGATCGGGTAGCCGGCCGGCGGCGGGTCGCCGAGATCGGTCACCTCGATCAGCTCGACCTCCACAGCGGGGGCGGACGGCTCGTACGAGAGCCAGAACGCCTCTTGCAGGCGCGGCACGAAGTCGGCGCTCGTCAGACTATCCAGCATAGGGCTGCGCTCCTGGCGTCCACTTCATCAGCAGATACACACCTTTATCAGCGGCGACCTGGAACCCGAGCCGCTGGTACAGGCGCAGCGCCGGGTTGTAGCGCTCGACGTGGATGGTCACCGGCAGGCCGGCGCGCTGCCCCTCGGCCAGGATCGCCTGCAGGAAGGCCGTCCCGATCCCACGGCTGCGGTACTCCGGGAGCAGCGCGATGTCTACGATGCGGATCTGGTCCTCCCAACGGGCCAGGTAGAGCCGGCCGACCGGCTGCCCGTCGAGCAGGATGAGGTCGAACGACGCGCCGCGGTAGTGCTCCTGGTAGTAGGCGTGCTGGGCGTTGAACTGCATCGAGACGAAGGCATCCTTCTGCTCGTCGCTCCAGTCCACCAGCGCCAGCTCGTCCGCGCGGGTGGAGGCGTAGACCCGGCGGAGGAAGGGCAGGTCGGCGTTCGAGATCGGCCGCAGCGCGACCGGGAGCCCGGCGACCTGCGGGCAGATGGGTTGGTCGGTGGTCGTCATCATCCTCGCGGCGGGAACACGCCCTGCAGGGCGATGCAGAAGTACAACGTCAGGTAGGGCTGCATGTTGTTGTGCGGCTGGTCGCCGCCGGCTAGGGACAGCGCCTGCTGATGCATCGCCGTCAGGTTCTGGGCCGTGTTGGTCTGGTACGCGCCGACGCCAACCGAGCGCGCCAGGGACGCGTCGCTTGGGTCACGCCGGTTGGCCATCGAAGGTGAAGCCATCACACCGTGGCTGTGGGCAGGGATCTCGCTCTCCTGCAGGACGACTGTCTCGCTGCCGCCGGTCTCGCCGAGGTCGTGCAGGCTCAGCCCAGGCCCCTGGCCAGGGTGCATCGGCGCGCGGCCCTGCAGGTTCGGCAGCGCGAAGTTCGATTTGCCGTTGCCGCCGTAGGTGGTGCCGAGCAGCGCGAAGAGGGCCGTGTTCTGGGAGAGCGGCAGCAGCTGGCCGTCGCACCAGGCCCAGCCCTTCGGCGCAAAGTTGAACGGGAAGATTCGGATCTCAGCAACAAACGGATCGGCCACTGCTTTCTCCTTCGATTTGACAGCTTGCGCGGTCGCCCCAGCGGGCCGGCCGCGCCGGCTCTTCAGGAACCTTCTCCGCCGGCTGGAGTGTGGGGCGCATCATCGGCGCCATACCCCTTCAGCGCCCGCACTACGTCGGCGAGGGGAAGATCCCGAAGAGCGAGATGATGAAGCTGACGCACAGATAGGGCTGGAAGTTCGTGTGCGGCTGGCCGCCGCCGGCCGAGCTAATCATCACCGGCGCCATCTGGCTGGTCGGCGCCGCGAGACGGTACAGGTCGGCGGTCGTCGGGCGCGCCAGAACCGCGCCCTCGGCGCTGGCCAGGGTGGCGTTACCCCCGGACGCGAGCAGGACATGGTTGTGGGCCGGGATCTGGTTGACGGTGAGCGTGACCGCCTCGACGCCGCCGGTCTCGGCCAGGATGAAGCCGTTGCCCTGGTGGATCGGAATGCGCCCGCGCAGGTCCGGCAGCGCGAAGGTGCTTTCACCATCGCCGCCGTAGGTGGTGCCGATCAGCTGGAAGAGTGTCTCGAACTCACTGATCGGCAGGAGCTGGCCCTCGCAGAACATCCAGCCCACCGGCGCGAAGTTGCCGGCAAACATGCGGATCTCGCCGACATAGGGCTGTCCCATTGTGACCTCCTGGAACCAGTACTAGCTCGGCGACGGAAAGATGCCCTGGAGCGCGATGCAGAAGTTCAGCGTCAGGAAGGGCTGCATGTTCAGGTGCGCCTGGTTGCCCCCGGTGCTCGTGACCATGCCTCCCGCCAGGGCCACGCCATTGCCGGGCGCCGCATACAGATCCACGGGGGCCGACGCCGGCAGGCGCGACGTCGGCACCGACGAGTCGCCCTCGTTCGACGAGGCCCTCACCGGGTGGGTGTGGGCCGGCAGCTCGGCGATGCTCAGCGTGTGGGTCTGCGCGCCGCCGCGCTCGCCGAGCGTGTGGCCGTTCCCGACGTGGATCGGGACGCGGCCGCGCAGGTCCGGCAGCGCGAAGTTCACCCGCCCGTCGCCGCCGAAGGTGGTGCCGAGCAGCGAGAACAGCGCCTGGTTCTGGTTGATCGGCAGGAGCTGGCCGTTGCAGAGCGCCCAGCCCTTCGGCGCGAACACAAAGCTCATGAGGCGGATCTCGGACAGAAACGGCTCGGCCATCGTTGGCACTCCTCAGATGCTCAGGTAGGCGTTCTGCCAGCCGGAGAGGACGCTGGTGCGCACGGCTGCCAGGCGCTCGTCGTCGGCGGGGTGCGGCAGCTCGGCGAGCACGGCGTTGGCGAGGCCGCGGGGGGTGCTGCGCACCTCGCGCAGGTAGATCGGGCTGACGGCGCTGCGCGTCGCGGGGTCCATCGTGACCCGCCCGCGCGGCCCGTCGAAGGTGGCGCGCCCGAGCGCGTCGAGGAGCCGGTCGGTCTGCTCGACGCGCCCGTCGACCGCGTCGAGGCCCTGGGCGAGCAGGGTGGCCGTGTCGTACCCCAGCGCGGCGAAGGCATCGGCGGGGCGGCCGGCGCGTTCGGCAAACGCGGTAGCCAGCGAGGCGTTGGCGGGCGTGTCGAGCGACGGCGCCCAGGCCAGCGCCGTTCGGATGCCCTGCGCCGCCGGCCCCTGCTCAGGAAGGATGCTCTCGTCGGTCAGGAAGCCGGAGCCGAGCAGCGGCACACGCCCGGCCAGGCCGGCCTCGGCGTAGGCGCGCACGAACTCGACCGCCTCGCGGCCGCAGTAGGCGGCGTAGACCAGGTCGGGCCGGGCGGCGTCGATGGCGCGGCACAGCTCCACCAGGTCGGTGGACCGCGCGGGCAGGTGGGTGACGTGCGTGTCGACGATCGCGCCGCCCATGCGCTCGAAGCCGATCCGGAACGCGTAGTTGGCGTCGTAGCCGCTGTCGTAGAACGACGTCGCGATAACGGCCGAGGCGCCGAGGCTGCGGGCGGCCCAGGCGCCGAGCGCGAAGCTGGACTGCCAGTAGCCGAGCATGTTGCGCACGAGGTACGGGCTCTCGCGGTCGTGCCGGGTGATATTCGCGCCGGGGCTGCTGACGATCAGCGGCGTCTCGTGCTCGGCGAGCAGGCCGTGGAGCGAAGAGGCGACGCCCGAGCTAACCGTGGTGACGATGAGGTCGGCCGCGCGCTGCTCGATCAGCTGGCGGGTCATCGCGAGCGCCGCGCCGGGGCTGACGCCAAACCCGGCGGGCTGGAGCTGCACCGGCCGGCCGGCGATCGCGCCGCCGAGACCGGCGAGGGCGATCTGGAGCCCGGCCAGAAAGTTCTCGCCCAGCGCCGGGTAGACCGTCGGCTGGGGCAGCAGGACGCCGACGCGGAGCGGGGCGGAGGAGCGGGCGGGCCGCTGCGGCGCGGGGGTGCCGAGGAGCTGCGCGGGTGCGCCGAAGAGCTGCGCGGAGACGAGCGCCGCGCCGCCGAGGGCGGCAGCCTTCAGGAACGTGCGCCGGCTCAGCGGGGAAGGGTGAGAAACATCAGGCATCGACGTGCTCTCCGTACGTGGCGAAGACGTATAGCGAGGGGTACGGATGAACCGCGGCCGGCTGACTGGTTCGGGTTCTAGACCTTGGTGTACCGCACGCGACAGTGGTGAGGGTATCTTAGCCCATGAGGGGTGGCGCGGGCGGCGCGAGAGGGGAACAAAACGATAGCAGCTCGTGTACAGATCGATACAGATCGGCACAGAGCGGCCGGCGGAGCTTCAGCGATGAGGAGATCGGGGCGGCCTACCTCGGCAGCGCCTCGGAGGCGGCGCTGTGCCCGAGGCGCTCCTCGACGCGCAGGTGCTTCCAGTTCTGGAGCCTGAGGCGCTTGCCGAGCGACACGGCCAGGTTCTGCATCAGCCGCATGCCCATGGCCGGGTCATCTTCGGCGAGCGCGTTGAGCGCCGCGCGGCTGAGGGCCAGCAGCGTGACGCCCGAGCTGCCGGCGCGCAGGTCGGCGCTGCGCGCCGCGTTATCGAGCAGGGCCAGCTCGCCGACCACCTGCCCGGCCTGCAGGAGGGCGAGCTGGATGGGCTCACCGCCGGCGTCGGAGGGCGGCAGCCAGACCTCGAGCGTGCCGTCCATGACGATGAACATCTCATCGCCGGCCGTGTTGACGCTGGCGACCGCCTCGGCGGGCTCGTAGCTGCGGAGGCGCAGCAGCGAGGCCAGCCGCAGGCGCTGGGGGAGCGTCAGGTTGCCGCCGATCTCAGAGTTGTTGAGGAACTGCGCGATCTCCTGCACCCGCGCCATATCCTGCTCGGCCTCGTCGGCGGGGGCCGTCTCGGGCGGGAGGCCGAGGAAGTGAGCGATATGGCGCAGCGTGGCGTCGGTCTGCTCGAACTGGGGCCAGTGGCCGGCGTTGGGGATGATGCGCAGGTCGGCGGCGGGCCACTCGGCGGCGACCGCGCCGGCGTCGCGGAGCGGCACGATGTTATCCTCGGCGCCCCAGATCACCAGCGCCGGGGGCTCGATGGCGCCCATGCGCCCGCGCAGGTCGGCCTGGCGCATCGCGCCGAGGCACGCGGCGCGCACGCGGCCCTGCCCGCGGCGGCGCGCGTCGGCGCGGATGCGGCGGTAGTCCTCCTCGGAGACCTTGGCGCGCTCGGCGAAGTTCGAGGGCTTGAGCAGGAAGTCGGTGTAGTCGAGCGGCGTCTTGGCGAGCACGTACAGCAGCCACTCCATGAACGGGTAGCGCTCGGCGAGCACGTGCGGCGCGAGCAGCAGGTTGACGCGGGTGGAGAGCCTGCCGCTCACCGCCGGGTTGAGCAGCACGAGCCGCTCGACGAGCAGCGGGTGGCGGAGCGCCAGGGTGGCGGCGATCTGGCCGCCCATCGAGTGGCCGAGCACCAGCGCCGCGCGGTCGGTGGCGCGCTCGATGATCTGCGCCGCCATATCGGCGTAGCCGGCGATCGTGGGCGCCTCGCGCGGCGCGGGGGACTGGCCGAAGCCGGGGAGGTCGATCGCGATGCAGCGGTAGCGGCGGCTGAGCGCCGGGAGGACCGGCTTCCAGGTGAAGGACGAGCTGCTCCAGCCGTGGATGAGGATGGCGAGCGGGCCGTTGGCGGGGCCGCACTCCTGCACGTACATCGGCTGATCGCCTATCGTAAATACCGCCATCGCCGCTCGCTCCTGACGTCGTCGGCTGCAGTGTGGCGCACGGGCAGCCGGGGAGAGCTCCGGGGCACCACCGCGCGGGGCCGCCGCGCGGAGACGCCCTCATACGCGCATTGTAGCGGGCAGGCGGCGCGGCGTACAGGCGGCTGGCTTACAGAGAGATTGCAGTTTCGTAGCGGCCCGCGGCGGCTGAGCGGCGGGAGGCGCTGCGCGTGCGGTTTGACGGCGAGGGGAGCGTATGCTATACTTTCCGGCGTTCGCGGTGCCTGTAGCTCAATGGCAGAGCGCCTGACTGTGGCTCAGGAGGTTGTGGGTTCGAAACCCATCAGGCACCCCACTGTATTATGACGCCTTAGAGTAGTGTTCACACTATACTCTGAGGCGCTTCTTTTTGGCCCTCACTACAACCATTCTGGCAACCAGCCTACTACCTTAGCCCTCTGCTAGCAGTGTTGCGACACCCCTTATCGCATCTGCTTGCACCTCCTGTAATACGTGCCCATAGATGTTGTGAGTCGTGCTGATCTGGGCATGGCCACCGCGTAACTCGTGATGACCGGAGCTACCGTATGGAGCACAGCCGCCTGAATATCCGCCGTGCGACCCGGGATGACCTGCCCGCGATCGTGCGCCTGCTGGCGGATGACCCGCTCGGCCAGCAGCGCGAGGTGGTCGCCGACCCGCTGCCCGAGTCCTACGCGCAGATGTTCGCGCTCATCGACAGCGACCCGCGCCACGAGCTGATCGTCGTCGAGCTGGACGGGGAGGTGATCGGCACCGCGCACCTCATGCTGCTGCCCTCGCTCAGCTACCGGGGCAGCATGCGGGCCCAGGTCGAGTCGGTCCGCGTCGACCGGCGCTACCGAAGCCAGGGCGTGGGCACGCACCTCTTCCGCTGGCTGATCGACCGGGCGCGCGCGAAGGGGTGCCGTCTGGTGCAGCTCACGACCCACGCCCAACGCGCGGACGCGCACCGGTTCTACGAGCGCCTCGGCTTCGTCGCCTCGCACGTCGGCATGAAGATCGACCTGGCCCACGGGTGACGCTCCGCGCCGGTGAGCGGCGGTGCCCTCAGCCGGGGCGGGCGCTCACCTCAACACGACTTTTCGCAGTCGCCTGCGTCATCGCTCCGCGGGGAGATGTGGAGGGTCACAGGCCCGCCACGATCCCTTGTGCGGCGCTGCGGAGAAAAGGCAAAACCCCTCCAGATAGCGCGATGTGATGCCACCGCGTAGCTCTATAACGTTGGCAACCCCGGGCTGAGGAAGAAAGCAGGGCAAAAAAAGCAAAAGGCAGAGGATCAACGTGCTTTCGCCTTTTGCCTTTTATTGCCTTTACCTTTTGCTGCGCAGCGCGGCGAGCATCGTCTCGGTCAGCCGCTCCTCCGGCCGGGGCGCGGTCCGCTCCACCAGCTCGAGGCGCAGCGGGCGGTTCGTCAGCCACTCCTGCCCCGGCTCCATGGTCGTCCTGGGGTGCGGGCGCACGTCCTCCGGCCCGACCGGCTCGGCGATGCGGTAGAGGTAGCCCGGCTGCTCGCCGGTGTGCAGGATCGTGCGGCGCCCGTCCTCCGCCACATCCTGGCTCACGACCGCCGGCTTATGCGAGAACACCCGCGCCAGGTCGCGGTCCTGCGTGATGGTGCTGCCGGCCCGCAGCTCGGTGAGGAGCAGCGGCGAGCCGTGGTACCACGGCGCCTGCGGATCAGGGAGCATCAGCTTCACCTCGCTGGAACGCGCTCCTTCCCCTCCCGGTATTGTACCGCTCCTACGACTTCACACCTCCCCTGGATGGAGCACGGGCGCGCACAGCGGCCTATCGGCCATCGCTCGGGGCAACGAGCGGCACCAGAAGATGCGATCGGCGCCCCGCCCCCGTGTGAACCACGCACGTCCCAGGCGGGCTCTCCTGATACGCGCTCGGCCCCGCCCCGGCCAGCGGGTTGGCGGCGAAGAACCAGCTCCCGCGCAGATCGAGGCGCAGGATATCACCCCGCTTGAAGAACGTCGCCGAGGGGAGCAGGGCGACCTGAAGCTCGACGACTTCGCCGGGCTTGAGCGGCTGAGGGGCATCAAAGTCGTGCTCGGGCTGACCGGGGCGGCTGAGCTCCTCGTTGACGGCCCGCAGCGAGGCCTTGAGCCAGCCCTTAGTCACCAGATCGTAGGCGAAGCCGTACGACCCCTCGAACGTCACATGTCTGCCCCCGCGGATCTTGCGCACCCCGGCGAAGAGGTGCAGATCGTCGGTCTGCTCGACCGAGACATACACCACCAGCCGCATCGGGCCGGTCAGCTCCAGATCCCAGGGCGCCGCCCAGGAAAACTGAAGCTCGCCGTTAGGCGCGTCAAAGGATGCGGCCGAAGACGCTTCCGGCTCGTCGAGCCTGAGCTGACCCGACGAGGCATCCAGGTACAGCGCCGTCCACCTCGTCCGCTCCAGCGGCCAGGCCGGCTCAGCCCGCACGACGAACTCGGTGCGCGTGTCGTGCACGGCCAGCCGGACCGCGGGGACCTCCTTCATCCCGTTGTCGCGCCCTTTGAGAAAGCAGTCGAAGAAACGAAACTGCCAGCCCAGGGCATCTTCGCCGTAGTAGGTCGCCCACTTCCCCGACCTGTGGGTGTACAGCCACTTGTAGCGTGAGCTGATGCGCTCGAAGGCCCGGAACGACCCCCGCGTGTGGAGGCTCTGGTCGGAAAAGCTGCCGCAGATCAGCGCCGGGACAGTGATCTTCTCCAGCTCCGGGACTAGCGAGCGGAACCACTCGTCCCGCGTCGGGCGCCTGAGCTGCTCGTCTCGGAGATCGACCCCGGACTTGACCTGTCTCCCCCAGAGCGCTGTGAAGCCATCTTCCCGGATTCCGCCGGGGTACATCAGGTCTTTGTAGATATCGGAAAGCCCTTCCCAGGCGCAGATCGCCTTGAGATGCGGCGGACTGAGAGCGGCCACCTTCCATTGGGCGATGGCGAGGTACGACACGCCGTTCAGCCCGATATTCCCATCGGACCAGGGCTGGGCCGCCGCCCACTCGATCAGGTCGTAGTAATCCTGGGCCTCCTGGTCGGACATCAGGTGGCCGGGGGCGCCCTCGGAGCGGAAGAAGCCCCGCAGGTCGGCGTTGACCACAACGTACCCCCGCGGAACCCAGCGGGCCGGGTCGGGCGCCTCCCACCCCGTCTGATCGGAGAAGCGCACCGGGCCGGTCTGGCGCATGAGGCGGTAGGTGAAGGGCGGCGAATACCCGAAGGGTGTTTTCCTGGGGAGCTGGTCCTTGCCGTACGGATGGGCGCACATCACCACCGGGTAGCGCCCTGGGATCTCGGGGCGGTAGACATTGACCGCCAGATGCACGCCGTCGCGGAGGGGGACCATCACGTCTTTTTCGACGCGGATCCCTGGCGGGAGGGGCGTGATCTGCACCGGCGGGTGGGCGATCGCTCTGATCCGCCCCAGGAGAGAGGCCAGGTCCGGCTTACCACCTCTCAGGGTCATTGTGTTCCTCATGCTGGCGCCCTCGTTATGGCATCAGCCTCAGGTGCGCCTCGGCGCCACCGGCGATCGCCTGCTCGCTCCACAGCATCGGGTAGTACTGGTTGGTGCGCCACAGCTCGATCATGTCGCTGTAGTGCGGGCTGGCAGTGTGCCCCGACTGCCCGGTGGTGTTGATGGCTGCTGCGCCGTTCAGGTCGCTGAGGTCCACGATCATGCGCATGGATGGGAGCTCGTCCACCTCGAACGACTCGCTCGCCGTCCAGCTAGTGGAGTTGACGAGGGACTCGCCGCCGCCGACGGGGAAGGGGCCGCGGTTGAACAGATCCTCCACGGGCCCGATGCCTGAATCTCCCAGCGTGGCATTGCGGAAGGTTGCGGAGTGGAGATCGCCCCACACCGGCCAGCCTGCCGGATCTTTGCCATACTCCTGCTCCATCGTCGCGACCGTCTCAGCGAAGGCGCGCAGGAGCAAATCATCGCGCGTCTCGACCGCGCCGGCCGTGGCCTTATCGTCCCACCAGGGCGAGTCGGGCTGCTGGAGCAGCGCGCGCATCACGACGATCCAGCGCGAGTCGCCGGCCGGCCAGGAGGCCTCGGGCAGCTCATCGGTGAAGGTCGCCATCAGCAGGTTGCGCCAGAAGGACTCGAAGATGGCGGTGGCCTGCGAGTCCGCGGTGTCCTGGCGATCCCACTGCTGGAGCAGCTCGTAGGCGGCGGCCTGATTTTCGCCGCTGAACCTGGCCGCGACGCCGGCCAGCGCGGGGAGCAGGGCCTCGGCGTTGAGGTTCAGCCCGTCGCCTTGCATCTGCTGGAAGTAGGCCACGTCGATCTTCTCCGGGGCCTGCTCGATCAGCTCGACGATGCGCCTGGCGCGGAAGCCGTAGTCCCAGTCGGTGCTGATCAGGTAGGGGTAGTCGTCGGGCGTGATCTGATTGTTGGCGGTGACGATGTAGCCGGACGGCGGGTTGAGCATGGACGGCAACTGCTCGAAGGGGATGTAGCCAGCCCAGTCGTACTCGTCCGTCCAGCCGGGCACGGGCTGGCGGCCGTCACCGCGCCTGCGGATGGGGATGTGGCCCGGCATCTGGTAGCCGATGTTCCCGTCTACGTCGGCGTAGATCAGGTTCTGGGCCGGGACGGTGAAGGCGCGGGCTGCGGCGCGAAACTCGTCCCAATTCTGGGCCTTGTTGAAGTCCCACATCGGCGCGAAGAGCGAGCCCGGCTCGAGCGCCGTCCAGCGCAGGGCCAGCGCGTAGCGCTCCGGCAGCTCGATCCCGGCCTGATCCCTGAAGGGGACGGCCGCCTCCTCCTCGTCCTCCGCCGCCGCATCGTCCAGCAGCGGTTCATAGGCGCTGGAGATCACCGGGCCGAAGCGGGAGACGCGCACCTCCAGCGCGAGCGGGTCGCCACCGGCCACATGGATGCGCTCGCTGCGCCGCTCGAAATCGAGCCACGCGCCGTTGAACTCGTACTGGTCGGGGTTGTCGGGGTTAAGCTTGAGGATGTACAGGTCCATCACATCAGGGCCGATGTCGGTATACCCCCAGGCGATGCGGTTATTGTGCCCGATGATGATGCCCGGGACGCCCGCGAACGAGAAGCCGCCCACGTCGAACGGGCAGCGCTCGCTGCGGCTGCGGCAGTGCAGATTGACCTGATACCAGATCGAGGGCATCTGGATGCCGAGGTGCGGGTCGTTGGCGAGCATGGGCTTGCCGCTGGCCGTCAGTTCGCCCGAGACGACCCAACTATTCGAGCCAATGCCTGCGGCGGAGCGGTTGAGCACAGCATTGAGGCCGGCGAGGCGCGCCGCGGTCCGCTCGACCTCGGCGACGGGGAGGGGCAAGTCAGGGGCGTTGGAAGGCGCGCCGGCTGTCGTAGCGCCGCTCTGCTGCACGATGCGCGGGTTATCCGCCGGGTAGGCGGGGAAGAGCTCATCCAGCTGTTCCGGCGAAAATGACTTGAGCAGCACGGTGCGCTCGATCTCGAGATCCAGGTTGCCGCCGAGATCCCAGGCCATCACTTTGCCCCACGTCAGCGACTGCACCGGCGTCCAGGGCTCGATCTGGTAGCCGCGGTTGAGCAGGCTGGTCAGGATCGTGTACTCCAGGCTGAGATCCGCCGGCTCGCGGCTGGCGATATAAGCGTTCACGCCCTCGGCGTAGGCGTCGAGGATGGCCTGCTTGTCGGGCGGCAGCTGGGCGTATTCCTGCTCGGCGACCTGCACCCAGCCAAGGGTGCGGATCAGGGCGTCGGTCTCGGCCTGGTCCTCGCCGAACATCTCCGCGAGCCGGCCGGAGCCGAGGTGTCGCCAGAAGTCCATCTGCCAGAAGCGATCCTGGGCGTGGACGTAGCCCTGCGCCATGAACAGGTCGTGGGGCGTGTCGGCGTAGATATGGGGGATGCCCATCGAGTCGCGGTACACATCCACCGGCCCGTCGAGGCCGACCAGCGTAAGCTCCCCGCCGGTCTGCGGCAGAGCGCGCCGCGCAGCCTGCGGCAGCCAGATGGCGCTCAGGTAGCCTGCGACCAGGGCCAGCGCGACGACGGCACCCACAAGCCCGATCAGAGCGCGACGCAGAATCGTTGCCATGGCTCCTCCAGCTTATCGCCCCACCGCCAGCTCGCGCTGCAGGTGAACCTGTACAAAATACTCCTGGCCGAACAGCTCCTGCAAGATCGACAGCGGCAGCATATCCGGGTCGAAGACGAACTGGCTGCGATGCGCCGCCATCGCGCGGAGCTTCGCCATCAGGTGCTCGCCCACGTCGACGCGGCTGACATCCGCGCCGATCTCCTCCGGGCCCTCCGCCTCGCCGGGGAGCCCGCCCACCAGCACGGCATCCTCGCCGCGCCCGGCGAAGCTCGTCGGCTGGCTGGGCGAGAAGACCAGGCAGGTCGTGCTTTCGGCCGCGACCACGTGCGCGCTGCGCGGCCGCCGGTGCGCCAGGCCCTGCTCGCCGAAGAACATCCCCGGCTCCAGGCGCCCCAGCGGCCTCAGGCTGCCGTCGGTCTCCTCAACGACGGCGTGCGCCTGCCCGGAGAGCACCAGGTAGAGATTGGTGGCGGGCTCACCCTGCTCGATGATGTAGAAGCCCTGCGGATACCACCTGGTCTCGACAAAATCGCTGGCGTACCCGAGCAGGGTGCTCTCCTCACAGAGCAGCAGCATCGCCTGGACGAACTCGAGCGAGCCGCGGAAGCGATCGTTGTGCTGCACCAGCCACTGCGCCAGCCGCTCCAGCAGCAGCAGGCGGCTGGGCGGGAAGTACCCCTGGTAGTAGTCCGAGGGCTCGTGCGGCGCCAGCCCGGCGGCGAGCTGCTCGGGGAACTGCGTGGGGTCGCCCGAGCGGCGCACCGCCTCCTCGGCAACCGCGCACATCACGATGTGGTCGGGGTGCCCGTAGCCGCCGTCGGGGCCGAACGAGAGCACGATGTCGGGGCGGAACTCGCGGATCGCGGCGACCGCGTCGCGGATCAGCGGCTCGCGGTCCAGGCTCTGCAGCGCGCCGTCGCCGTAGTCCCAGCAGACCGCGTGCTGCACGCCCAGGCAGGCCGCGGACCGGCGCAGCTCCTGCTCGCGCACGGCTCCCAGCGTGCGGCGGGTGGCGATCCGGCTGTCGCGGATCTGCCCGGCCTGGCCGCGCGTCGCGGAGATGACCATGACCTCGGCGCCCTCGGCGGCGTACTTCGCCAGCGTGCCGCCGGCGACGAAGACCTCGTCGTCAGGATGCGCGAACAGGCCCAGGACGCGCAGGCCGTCTGCGGTTGCCGTGTTGCTCATCGCAAAGCCCTCTCTGCTGGCCGATCCACAAAGGTCTCGGCGAACTGCACATACGCGTACACATCGGCGAAGGTGCTCGCCAGGCCGACCGAGGCCCGCAGCGCGCCGGTGGTCTTGCCGTCGATCACCTGCAGGAACTGCTCGAAGCTGACCTGATCCTTGTTCTGGAAGCAGACGGCGAGGTCTTCGGCGCTGAAGCCTAGCGCGACCTCGCGCGCGCCGGGGTTGCAGTGGCAGCCGGCCCGCAGCGAGATCCGCTGCCGGTTCGCGAGCTGCTCGACGTCGTTGCAGTCGATCATGCGCCCGTCAGGGTCAAAGAAGTTCACCTGCACCGTCCCGCCGCGTCTATCGGTGCTGGCCGGCCCATAGAGCTGGATGACCGGTCGGCCGTTGCTGTGGCGCAGCGCGACGAGTTGCTCGATCAGCCAGCCGGTCAGGCAGGTCACGCGCGTGTGGATCGTCTCGATGCCGATCGCCTCGATGTGCTTCAGGCCGAGCTCGACTGCCGGGATGCCGAGGTAGTTGACCGTGCCGTCCTCGAAGCTGGCCGGCCCGGGCGTCAGGTAGTGCCCGTCGCCCACCACCGAGGAGAAGGTGATCGTGCCGCCGGCGTACCAGGGGCGGCGCAGCTTCTGGAGCGCGGCCTTGCGCGCCAGCAGGCAGCCCAGGCCGGTCGGGTAGCCGAAGATCTTGTAGAACGAGATGTCCACGAAGTCCGGGTGCCAGCGGCTGAGATCCAGCCGGTTGCTCGGCGCGAAGGCCGCCGCGTCGAGCAGCACATCCCAGCCGCGCTCGTGGGCCTGCTCGATCCACTCCAGCGGGTGCTGGACGCCGGTGAAGTTCGACTGCGCCGGGTAGGCGAACAGGCTGTGCGCGCCAGGCTTCGCCAGCTCAAGCGCCTCCTCGAGGGAGCGCTGGTCGGCGCGCAGATCGGGCGCCACGATCGGGATGTAGGTCACGGTCGCGCCGCTCGAGCGGGCGAACTCGCGGATGCCGTTCACTGAGTTGTGGTTGTCGAAGGTCAGCAGATAGTTGCCGCCCGGCGCGAAGGGGTACGCCTCGCCGACCAGCCTGAGCGCGCCGGTGGCGTTCGGCGTGAAGATCGCCAGGTACTCGTCGGGGTCGGCGTTGAAGTAGCGCAGGACGTACTCGCGCGCCCGCTCGACCAGCTCGGTCATCGCCAGGGAGGTCAGGTTCTTGGAGTGCGGGTTGCCGAAGACCTGGTCGTTCAGCAGCGCCTGGTGGTCGCGCAGCTGAGACTCGGCGTACAGAGCGCCGCCGGTGTAGTCGAGATAGACGTGCCCCTGCCGGTCGAGCCGCGCGTACTCGGTCGCGCGCAGCCGGTCGAGCTTGGCAGTATGCGCGTACTCGGGGTAGCGGCGCCGAAAATCGGCCTCGGCCTGCGCCAGCCCTGCGCTCGGACGGAGCCTCGGCTCGGGGCCGGCCGCTCCGCGAAGATAGCGCGTGATCAGGCTGCCAAGTTGGAGTGTGGGCCGCCTCAGCTCAGATGTAGCCATTGCCGTGCTCCTTCCCGTCTATCGCCCATACTGCGTGCTAGCTCGTCGCGTCCGTGTTGTGGCGACAGTATGCGAGCCGAGCATTATTCCATCATTATGGCTAGCATTAATGGCCGGTTCGCCTGCCACGATTCAGGACATCTGGGGCACGCGGGGGCGGAGCGCGGCCTGACTGGCGCGGGCCGGCAGCGGCTCCAGCCAGCCCCACTCCTCGCGCGGGTAGCCGAGCTGGGCGATGGTCGCGCCGGGGGACGGCGGCGCCAGGTCGCGGATCACCAGTCCGTCGAGGTCCTCCTCGATCACGATCCGGCGCGGCTCAGGGGCCAGGCAGTGATGGGCACCACCCCGCCCGCTGAGCGCCTGCTGGTAGGCGCCGACGCCTGCGACCGCGACTACCAGGCCGCGGCCAGAGGCCGGCAGCACGAGCGGCTGGCGCCCGGGCCGCGGGTAGCAGTCGTCTGAGTCACAAGTGTGGCGCCCGGCCAGGCGCACCTCGGCCGCCGGCGCATCCCAGCCGCTCAGGGGCAGCACGACGAACTGCTGATCCGGCACGATCAGCATGTCGGGCAGCGCGACCATCAGGCTGCCGTTGAGCAGGTACCAGGCGGGCTCGCCCGGCAGACCAGCCTTGACGGCCCCGACCTCGAGCAGATAGACGCTGTGCGAGGCGACGGTGTAGCGGCCGAACTCGCCCACCAGATCGGGCTCGGGCACCCCGTACGCCCCGCAGGTGGCGGCCAGCATCCGCATCAGCTCCGTCAGAAAGCCCTGATAGTCAAAGGCGAAGTCGAGCCTGTAGGATCCGGTCGGCATGCCCCCGCCGAAGTCGAACATGTGCAGCGAGGGCGCCACCTGCCGCAGACGCGCGTAGGCCTCCGCCGACCGGGCGAGCTGGGCCGTCCACCAGGCCGCATCCTCGATCTGGCTCCCCACCATGGCGTGGTAGAGGACGAGGCGGTGGGGCGACTCCGCGATCATAGCCGCCGCCTCGGGGATCTCGGCGGGCGTCAGCCCGAATCGCCCGCCGTCCGCCCGCCGCTCGCGCACTCCCAGGAGCAGCGGGGGCACATCCTGCGCCAGGTAGAACGCGAGCTCGTCGAGGTCGTCGATGATGGGCACAACACGGGTGTGCCCCGCCGCCCGCAGGGCCAGCAGCGCTCTCAGGTATGCGGCGTCCTTCGAGCCGTTGCAGAAAATGTAGCGCTCGCCCGAGAGGCGACCGGCCTCCCAGAGCTGGCGCGCGATCCAGACATCGGTCGCGGCCGAGGTCTCGTAGTGGGCGCCCGCGGCCAGCGCGGCGCCGACCGCCTCGGCGGCGTAGTTGGCCTTGGTGGCGTAGGCGTAGATGAAGCGCCCCGCGTAGCCCGCCGCCTGGCGGGCCTGGGCCGCCCAGCCGAGCATCCGGCCGATCTGCGCGCCCACCTGCGGGCAGAAGGCCACCTCGAGCGGGGCGCCGTACCGCCGCACCAGCTCGCTCAGGTCCACCTGCCCGCCCAGAGTCAGCCGCCCGTCGCGCAGGCTCAGCCCCTCGGCGAGCGGGCCATCGTCGCCGATCCCCCAGGTGCGGCGCAGGTACTCGCGGTAGGTGTAGTCACACTGTGTCATAGGAATGTTCCTCGTGAGGGTGCGGAAGGCAGCGCGCCCTCCATCTGCTGTGTGGAGGGGCGCGCGGCCTCTGCCACCGGCGGCGCGCCGGCGACACGTCGCCGCGAGCGCAGCAGCTCGTGGCTGATGATCGCCGGCAGATAGAAGAGGAGGTCTGCGACGAGCTTGCCTGCAAGCACGCCGGCGACCACCGAGGGGGCCGCGGCGATGCCGGCGAGGAGGGCCGCGTTGCGCACAACGGTGAGGTTGAGCAGCTCGGCGGGGCCAAACTCGATCGCCATGTCGCGCACGGTCGCCAGGGCCGCGCCGGGGCTCGGCCGCCCTCGCCCGAGCAGGTCGCGGGCGGCGATCACGCCGTAATAGGCCAGAAACTCGGCCCAGTTCGCGGCCACAGCGGCGGCGACCTCGCCACCCACCCGGTGGGCCACGGCGGCGCCCAGCAGCGCGGCGAGCGTGCCGAGCGCCTCGGGTGGGCCGTAGCGCCGCAGCCACGCGAGCGGTCTGCCGGCTGTGATCGCGCCCGCCATCACGCCCCTCCCTTTTCGAGCACGTTCCGAATCGGGTACAATAGATCGCGTCCCAAGCGTCGCTCACCCCTGTTCTTCGCCCGCGTGGTCAGAAGGCGAACAGCGCGTCCAGCGTGGCGAAGCGCTGACGCTCGCCCGGCCGCCCGACGTCGGCCACCGTGGCGCACCAGGGAGACCTGGAGTGATCGCGCCAGATACGCAGCAGGTGCGATGCGCTGGTGAGCTCGGACATCCCTCTGCGCTCGTCGGGCCCTTGGTGTGAGGAGAGTATGCGAGCCGGGCATTATTCCATCATTATGGCCAGCGTTAATGGCGCCGGCTGCTCTAAGACGCCCTGTGAGCCAGGTGGCCCGTGGCCGGCGTGACGCTGGCGCTGCTCGGCCCGCCGCAGATCACCCGCGCGGGTGGGGCGGCGCTGGTGCGCGTGCGCAAGGAGCTGGCGCTGCTGGCCTACCTGGCCGTCGAGCACCGCAACGAGCACAGCCGCGACACGCTGCTCGAGATGTTCTGGCCGGAGTCGCCCGAGGAGGCCGCGCGCAACAGCCTGCGGGTCGCGCTCTCCAACCTGCGGGCGGCGCTGGGCGAGGCGGCGACGCCGTTCTTGGTGAGCACGCGCCACAGCGTGCAGTTCAACGCCAGCAGCGACCACACGCTCGACGTGGCGACGTTCGAGCGCCTGTGCGCCGAGCGACGCGCGCACTGCCACGACGATGGCGCGCTCTGCGCCGAGTGCGCGGCGCGGCTGACCCAGGCGCTCGCGCTCTACCGCGGCGACTTCCTCGCCGGCTTCACGCTGCCCGACAGCACATCGTTCGAGGAGTGGGCGCTGGTGGTGCGCGAGCGGCTGCACCAGCAGGCGCTCGAGGCGCTCGATAGCTTGGCGGCATACCACGACCAGCGGGGAGACAACGCGGCGCTGGCGCGCGCCGCCCGCCGCCAGATCGAGCTGGAACCCTGGCGCGAGCAGGCCCACCGCCAGCTGATGCGGGCGCTGGCGGCGATGGGGGAGCGGGCCGCCGCGCTGGCGGCCTACGAGCGCTGCCGGCAGGTGCTGGAGGACGAGCTGGGCGTCGAGCCGGATGAGGAGACCAGCAGCCTCTACCAGCGCATCAGCGCCGGCGAGCTAGCGCCCACGGCCCCAAGCGCGCAGTTCACACCGCGGCTGCCCGCACAGCTCACTCCGTTTATTGGCCGGGAGAACCTGCTTCAGCTGGCCAGCGAGCGCCTGCTCCAGCCCCAAGTGCGGCTGCTCACGCTGGTCGGGCCGGGTGGCATCGGCAAAACCCGGATGAGCCTGGAGCTCGGCCACCGGCTCCTCGATGCATTCGACCAGGCGGTCTGCTATATCGATCTCTCCAGCCTGACCGCCGCCGATCAGGTTCCGGCCCGCCTCGCCCAAGGGCTGGGGCTGGCGGTCGCCCAGCCGGCGGAGGCGGAGGCAGCCGTGCAGCAGTTCCTGGCGCAGCGCAGGATGCTGCTGATCCTCGATAACTTCGAGCACCTGCTCCCAGCAGCCACGCTGCTCAGCCAGCTGCTGGAGGCGGCGCCCGGCCTGAAGCTGCTGGTCGCCAGCCGCGCGGTCCTACAGCTCTACGGCGAGTCGGAGCTGGGCATCCCGCCCATGGATGTCCCCGACCTGACGGACCTGCCGGCCTCGGAGGAGTGGGCGGCGCTCCACCACATCGAAGCCGTCCAGCTGTTTGTTCGGCGCGCCCAGGCGATCCTGCCCACGTTCCACCTCACCCCGGCGAACTACGCCGACATCGCTCGGCTGTGCGTCCTCCTGGAAGGGGTGCCGCTGTCGCTCGAGCTGGCGGCGGCGCGGATCAAGCTCATGCCCCTGCCCTACCTCTACCAGCGGCTGAGCGCAAGCAAGCTCGATACGCTCTCGAAGGGCAGCCGGAATGTGCCCGCGCGCCAGCAGACCCTGCGCGCGACCCTCGACTGGAGCTACAACCTGCTGGACGCGGACGCGCGCCGGCTGTTCCGCTCCCTGGGCATCTTCCGCGGGAGCTTCAGCCTGGCCGCCGTGGAGCAGGTGTGCTACGGCCAGAGCGCGCCCGCCGATGTCGTCGAGCGCGTGAACACGCTGGTCGACCAGAGTCTGCTCACGTCACTGGAGGGGAGCAACGGCGAGCCGCGGTGCATGATGCTGGAAACCGTGCGGGAGTATGCGCTGCAGAAGCTGCGCGAGGCCGGGGAGCACGAGCAGCTCAGGTCTGCTTACGTCCGGCACTATCTCCAGCTGCTCGATCAGCTCACGCAGAACTTCCAGCTGAGCCCGGAGGATCCGCAGGGGCTGGCCCCGGTGCTGGAGGAGGACTTCGATAACTTTCAGGCCGCGCAGCACCTGGCGGAGCTGCCGGACGACGACGCGGCGGAGCGTGTGATCGGGCGCCAGCTGCCGGAGCACCCATCGCACCCGGTGCAGGTGGAGGGCTCCGTCGTCATCCGGCGACCGATCGAGGAGGTCTTCGCCTATATGACGGCGCCGGAGAACTGCACGCAGTGGAATTTTCTGATCAAAGAGGCGCACGCCCTGGAGCCTGGGCCAACCAGAGCCGGTATGACCTGGGGGATCAGGGCTTCGCTCCTCGGCCGCCGCCTCGAGCAGACCATCCTCATCAGCGAGTATCGCGCGAACGAGCGATTCGAAATACAGACTGCGCGCGGGCCTCTGAAAGTCATCTTTCGCTTCACGTTCGCTGAGCATGCTGGCGAGACGCGCGTGACCTACACCTGGATCGCGCATCTCAGCCAGCTGTTTCGTTTTACGCACCCGCTCCTTACCCGCGTTGTGGCTCACAACGCGGGCATCATGAGCGCGCGGGTGAAAGCGCTGCTGGAGAACAGACCAACGTGACACAGGCGGCGCGGTGGCCTCTGTTTACGCCCGACTCACTGCTCTTCCGGCGCCCCTCGCGATATACGCCTGGATCTCGTCCGCCGCCTGCCTGTACCCCCCGGTGGCGCGCAGCGCTCGCTGAAGCTCCTTCGCCGCCGCCCGGTAGCCGGGCTCCGACGTCACCTTCGCAACTGCCTGGCGCAGCGCGCCGGGCGCGATCGGCCTGCGCCTGAGATGCTCGTCGAGGATGAGGCCCGCCCCGCGCGCCGCGACGCAGCGGGCGTTGAACAGCTGCTCGAACTGCTGCGGGATGAGGACCAGCGGCACGCCGTAGTAGAGTCCCTCGTGGACACTGTTCATCCCGCCGTGCGTGATGAAGACGCTCGCCCGCTGCAGGATCTCGAGCTGCGGCACGAACGGGCGCACGATGAAGTTGGCCGGGATCGGGCCGAGCTCGTCTACGGGCGTCTGCTTCCCCACGGCGAGGACGAACCGCATCGGGTAGCCGGCGAACGCCTCGAAGCACGCCCGAACGAACTGAGCGTGGGCGGAGTGAACCGTCCCGAGCGAGATGTAGCCGACCGGGCCTTCCCCCAGCAGCTCGAGGGGAAACGGCTGGCTGCGCGTCTGCGGGTCGATCGAGGGGCCGACGAAGCGGAAGGTCTCATCGATGATCGGCGTGTCGGGCTGCAGCTCACGCGCCGTGAAGACGATGTTGAGCGCATCGCGCATGGGGAACAGCGGCCGCGCGGACGGGTAGGCGGCGCCGTAGCGAGCGATGAGGCGGCGGCGCGCGGCGAGGATCCCCGGCAGCTTCGGGAGCACCTGCCGCAGCATCATGAGCGTGTCGCGCAGGTTCATGTGGCGCTCGTCGAGCACGAAGACGCCGAGCGACGCCGCTGCCCGCAGGCGCAGCTGCGCCGCCGCGATCTTCCCCCAGAGGGCGATCGTGTCGAAGATGACCAGGTCGGGCCGCTCGCGTGCGAGCTCTTCGAGCATGAAGGGCACCAGCCGCTCCGAGACGCGCAGGATCAGCTCGGTGACGGACGCGAGGTTCCCGTTCTGCAGCAGGCGCGAGATCTCGGCCGAGGTCATCTCGGTGGGCGGGTACGCCCGGAAGACGGCGCCGGTCTGCTCGAGCTGCGGCCGGAACTCCTCGGTGTTGTAGGCGATGAGGCGCTCGCCGCGCTGCACGAGCTCCCGCATGACCGGGAGCGCCGGGTTGACATGCCCGTGCGCGGGCGGGGTCAGGTAGACGATAGTGCTCATCAGATTCCTCACAATTTTGCTAAATCATAATCGATCTTTCGATGAGCCTAAAAATACAACAGGCGCGGTCGTCCTGCAATCGGCCGCACGACTTATTGCGCTCGCGCTGGCGACGACACGGCCAAGATGGGTGCGAGCGTCCGCGCGATGGAGTGGGATCGCCCCCCGGTCTGGTTCCACAGCGACCTGCTGCCCGGCAACCTCCTCGCGACCGACGGCCGCCTGAGCACCATGATCGACTGAAGCGGCATGGGTGTGGGCGACCCTGCCTGCGATCTGACGTGCGCTTGGGCTGTCATTGAGTGAGGGTGCCGAGCTCTGGGCCAGGGAGCGATTGCCGACCAACCCAGGCCCCGCTGTGCGTGGAGCGCTGCGGGCTTCGAGCTCATCCTGATGGGCAATGAGCACTGGTAGCGCGGCTCCTGCTTCCCAAGGCGGTGGCCCTCATCGGGCTTGACAATGAAAGCTCAAATATGTATATTCAATTTTGAATACACACTGTTAGAAGAGCGAACGCACTCGGCGAGGACGCCTGCGGCATTCGACAGCTTCGCAGCAGCAGGTCCGGCGCTGACGGCTCGCTGGCATGTTCCTCCTGCTCTCGGCGCCGAGGGGCACACAGCGATGGCATAGCTGGCGGGCGTTGGCTTCGAGGGCCCGAGGGGTGACCGTCCCCCTGGGGGAGCGCGAGGGGCGGAGCCCGCCCGCAGCACTACGCAGCGCATGCGATCCTGCGGATCTGACGCAGGATGTCAGTGACTCGACACAGGAGGTCCCAATGGAAGCAGCCACCAACGCCCCGCTGGACGGCGGCTACGACGCCCAGCAGAGCACAGCCCTACTCATCCCCGCCATCCTGCAAGCCATCGCCTCAGAGTTGGAAGCCGCCCACCCCGCACCACAAGTCGCGCAGCTCGTACAGCAGATCACCGCGCGGAGCGAGGCCATCGCGGCGGCACAGGCCGAGTTGGTCGTCGATGCGCAGAGCGCGGGCCATCTGGAGCTCATGGCGCTCCTCCTCGCGGCCTACCAGGTGCTCGCGCAGGTGATGCCGGCGAACGAGGCCCGTGACCTGCTGCGGCGCGCCTTCATTACCCCGTTCCAATCCGACATACGGGCCGGGACAGCGGCGCTGCTCGACAGCTCCGCCGACCCGTTTCAGGCCCTCACCGCGCTCTCCAAGGAGCGCGAGGCCCACTTCTACGGGGCGACTTTCAGCTTCGAGCGCCTCCAGGACGATCAGCATGCCTACCTGCTCAATGTCCGGCGTTGCTTCTACCACACGTTCCTTGTGGCCAACGGCGCGCCGGAGCTCACGCCGATGATGTGTGCATGGGACACCGAGACCTGGGGCAGCGCCGTGCAGCCCGCCCGCCACAAGGTGCGCTTCGAGCGGCCGACGACGCTCGGCTTGGGCGGCGATTGCTGCCGGTTCTGGTTTGTACGCACGCAGCCACGCGAGGGTGGGCAGGCATGAACATCCGCCTCCTTGTCCTCGGCCTCCTGCGCGAGCAGCCGCGCTACGGCTACGAGCTCCTCAAGTGGCTGGAGGAGAGCCGCACCGACCTGTGGGCGAACGTCCTGCCCGGCTCGATCTATCACGCGCTGCGGCAGCTCCACAAGGAGGGCCTGATCGCGGTTGAGCAGACGGAGCAGACGGGGCACCGCATGCGCGCCATCTACGGCATCACGGAGGATGGCCGGGCGGCCTTCGACGCCGAGCTCGACGCAGCCTGGCAGGACGTGCCCCAAACCTTCCCCAGCCAGCTTTACCTTGCGCTGACCTTCTCACACCACCTGCCGCCCGAGCTGCTCCGCCGCCGGCTTGACCAGCTCGCCGCGGCCCTCGAGCAGCAGCTGGCCGTCTGGACCGAGGGCGAGGCGCTGAAGGGGGAGCAGATAGAGTTGGATGCCGGGATACGCGCCATGTTCAAGAACGGCCGCGACCATATCCGGGCCGACCTGGAGCTCGTACAGCACCTCCGGGCGCTGCTCGACACGCCGGAAAGCCGCTGGCCCCAGGCGCAGCCGCGCCGCGATCTTCCCCCCGAGAACGATCGTCTCGGTGACGGAAGCGAGGCTCCCAGTCTGTAGAAGGCGCGTGATCTCGGCCGAGGTCATCTCGGTGGGCGGGTACGCCCGGAAGACCGCGCCGGTCTGCTCGTCCTGCAATCGGCCGCACGACTTATTGCGCTCGTGCGCCGCAACGCGTATGCTGGCCGGTATATTCGCCGTTCGAAGGGGGGAGCATGACCACGACCGAGCGCCTGATGATTCTGGTCGCCGGCCCGTATCGCTCGGGCACCGGCGACGACCCGGCCAAAATGGCTGCGAACGTCCGCGCGATGGAGGCCTACGCGCTGCCGCTGTTCCGCGCCGGCCACCTGCCGGTGCTGGGCGAGTGGTTCGCGCTGCCGATGCTGGAGCTCGCCGGCTCACAGCGCGTGGGCGACGCGGCCTTCAACGAGATCTTCCACCCGGTCTCCGAGCGGCTCGTCGAGCGCTGCGACGCCGTCCTGCGCATCGGCGGCCCGTCGCAGGGCGCGGACCACATGGTCGCCCAGGCCGAGGCGCGCGGGCAGCGCATCTTCCGCAGCCTGCGGGAGATCCCGGGCTGCGAGCATCTCGACGAGCCGCAGGCCTGAGCCGGAAGGGCGAGAGCCACGCGCGCCTCACCGTCGAGCGATACGCCGGACAGCCTTCTCGCTGGTCAGCTCGCGCAGGGCGTCGGTCCCCACCCAGCGGGCGGCTCGCGAGTCAGCCTCTCGCAGGCGGCGAGCCACAGCTATTGCCGCCGCGTTCAGCTCCGGGCTGCGCTGACCGATCTCGCGGAGCGCCCAGCTAATCGCCTTCTTCACGAAGTTGCGCTCATCGTCAGCGGCCGCCTCGGCGCGGGCGAGGTAGCGGTGGAAGAGCTCCGTCGGCGCGTTTGTATCCTTCCCGGCAACCTGCGCCATCAGCACGAATCCGGCCCGCTTGACGAACTCCGCTTCGCGCTCGCTCCACTCCAGCGCCGTATTGTGAGCGAACGGCGTGCGCACCCAGAGGTTGGTGCAGCACTGGTCGCAGAGGTCCCACGAGTCGAGGTCAGCGACCCAGCGCTCCATTTGGGCAGGGTCTACTCGCTGCGGCTCGGCGACAATGCTGGCAAGGATGCGGGCCTCGTGGATACCGGAGGCCCAGAGCCCCTCGGCGAGCGCGTGGCTGCGCCCAATCTCTCGGGCGATGGCCCGCAGCGTCTTGACTGGTACGCCGAGCACACGCGCGCCCCGAATACCGAAGCGAGCCATGCCCGCTGCGTCCGCGGGGCTCGCCAGCGCCTCCAAACGCGCGATGATGGTGGTGACGTCGGGCGGTGCAGCAGTCATAGCCCCTCCTTGGGAAGCTCCGGCCATGTGCTAACGAAAACCACATCTGGAGCTCTGCACGCGGTGTGACACTTCCTGTCACATCTATGTCGTATGCTGAACCTGAGCGACGGCTCTTCCTCACCCATCAGCCGCCTGTGTTGGGACGACGACGTACGTGACAACGGAGCAGCAGATGCACACACAGGTTACCATCCGCGACGAGCTGGTCTTCCGCCTGGGCCGCCCTCCGGTCGAGTTTGTCCTCGGCCTCCCCGCCAACCACCTCACCGTCCGCGAGCTGATCCGCGCCCGCGTTGAGCAGGAGGTCGCCGCCTACAACGAGCGTCAGGGCGAGCTCTTCCAGGGCCTTGTGCAGCCAGGGGAAGCCGAGCTGACCCTGAACGGCTACCGGATGCCCCGGCCACGCCGCGTCGACCCCGCCGAGCAGGTGGAGCGGGCGCTGGAGGCCTTCACGCGCAACGGCTTCCTCATCCTGATCGACGATCGGCAGGTCGAGCAGCTTGACGATGTCGTGATCCTGGGCGAGCAGACCGTCGTCACCTTCATCAAGCTCGTGCCGCTGGTGGGGGGCTAAGCCGATGACGCACACGCTATCCTTCAGCGAGAAGATCGCCGAGATTATCGGCAGCTGGCAATATCGGAACTCCCGCTCCGATATACGCCGCTTCCCTCCTCTGGAGGAACTGCGGCGCTCCAGCCCCGAGGAGCAGCGCGCCTTCGTGATGGCAGCGATAGCCTGGCTCCAGGAGCCGGAGAACAACAGCAGCTCTCAGTGGCCGGTGATAGAGAGCGTGAGTAGCCTGCTTCGCCGCCGGCTTCCCTTCACCCACGACGATGTGCTCGCCCTGGTGCGCTGGGTGCAGCGGGGCCGGTACGGCTGGCGGCTCGAGCCCCACCTGCCAAGAATTGTCGGCGCGTACCTCGCCGAGAACCAGCCCACGCCGGCGCTGAAAGCCGCGCTCGGTGAGCTTGTGGCCGAGCTTGAGCGTCAGACCTTGTGGCCGGAAGCTCGACGGCGGGTGCTCAAACTCAAGGAGCAGGCCGGGATCTTCGAGACAGACTTGCCGCTTCTCGCCGGCGACTCCTGGGCGGACACCGCCCGCGCCGAGATCGCCGCCCTTCCCCCTGAGCAGCGCGCGCCGTGGACCTTGCTGCTCCAGCAGTGCGCGGCGACCAGCGGCTCTACCCCGAGCCAGAAGTGGCTCAAGGCTGCCAACGCGCTGGTCGAGCGCCTGGGAGCCGCGCACGTGCGCGCCTCGCTGCTGCGCTGGTTCCCGCTGGCGGAGCAGCCGCGGGCCGAGCCGCTCACGCTGCCCCGGGGCTACGAACACCACCTGCTGGCGAAGCAGCGCAACCTCGACGTGCTGCGCGGCCTGATCTGGCTGTGCGCCGCCGACGACACCCGCGAGATGGCCCGCGCCCTCGGCAGCCTCGCGGTCGCCTTCTACCGCAAGATCCCCGGGGTCGGCCCGCGCTCGGCGCGGCTCGCCAACGCCGCGATCTGGACGCTGGGCCAGATGCCCGGCCAGCACGGCATGGCCCAGCTCGCCCTGCTCAAGACGCGGGTCCGGCTCCCTGTGGCGCAGAAGCAGATCGAGGCTGCCCTGGCAAAAGCGGCCGAGCGGGCCGGGCTGCCGCAGGACGAGATCGAGGAGCTGCTGGTGCCCACCTATGGCCTCAGCGAGGTCGGCCTGCGGCGCGAGGTGCTCGGCAATGTCACCGTTGAGCTCATGGTAGCTGGCGGCGTCGAGCTGTGCTACACCCGCGCCGACGGCAAGCGGCTGGCCTCGGCCCCGAAGGCGCTCAAGACCGAGCACGGCGAGGCCCTGAAGGAGCTGAGCAGCGCGGCCGCCGACATCAAGGCGATG
>CALJIC010000008.1 GCA_937974195.1 uncultured Roseiflexaceae bacterium
TCCGAACCTCCCGGCCCAGCCGGCCCACCGAACCCCTGCGGTAAGCTTCTCGGTCGATCTGCGGCCCTCCGAACCTCCCGGCCCAGCCGGCCCACCGAACCCCTGCGGTAAGCTTCTCGGTCAGCCCGCAGCCCTCCGAACCTCCCGGCCCACTGCCTGCTGCCGGACCTCCCGCCGGAAAGCCGGCCGGGCCGCCACGCCGGTGTGCGATCCGCCGGACGGGCACTGCGCTGAGACGGGAACGCGCTGCACCCACCCCCGGAACACATTTCGCGAAGCGGGAGCTAGCGGCGCTCACGCGCCAGGGCCGGCCCCAGCCCAGTCAGCCCGCTGCCGAACCCCGCCGGAAAGCCGGCCGGGCCGCCACGCCGGTGTGCGATCCGCCGAACGGGCATTGCGCTGAGATGGGAACGCGCTGCACCCGCCCCCGGAACACATTTCGCGAAGCGGGAGCTAGCGGTGCTCACGCGCCACTGCCGCCCCAGCCCAGTCAGCCCGCTGCCGAACCCCGCCGGAAAGCTGGCCGGGCCGCCACGCCGGTGTGCGATCCGCCGGACGGGCACTGCGCTGAGACGGGAACGCGCTGCTCCCACCCCCGGCACACATTTCGCGAAGCGGGAGCTAGCGGTGCTCACGCGCCAGGGCCGGCCAGGTCCGGGTTCTCCCACACGATCAGCGACGCCTCGCAGCCGTGCTCGGCATCGTCCAGGTAGTTCCACAGCACGCCGCGCACCACGAAGCCGCTCCTGAGCTGCGGCGTGAGCGTCGGATCGGCGATCTCGCCCCGCACCACGCGCTCGATGTACTGCTCGACGCCCATCGTCCCGCGGTAGTGGTGGTAGCCGGAGAGCTGGCCGCCGGCCACCATGCCGCGCATCCCCAGGCGGCGTATGAGCTGCTTGCGCGCGTCGTAGAGCATCTTCGAGATCTTGCGCCCGCGGTACTCCGGGTGCACGCTCATATCCGCGCCGTACAGCCACTCCCCCTGCGGGTCGTGGGTCGTCAGGAACAGCTGCCCGGTGATCTCCAGGAAGCCGTGCTGCGCGAAGGCCGCCTCGCCGCGCACCCGCAGCGTGCTGCTCTGGCCCACCACCCGATCGCCGTCGAGCGCCACGTGCTGGCCCTCGGGGAAGACGCGCAGGTGCGCCTCGAAGTGCTCGCGCTGCAGCCACGCCTGCGGGTCGAGCGTCGGGAAGCAGATCTGCTGGTGGCGCACCAGCTGATCGATGTGCTCCGGCCGCGTGTTGGTGATGACAATGCTCATCGGTGGCCTTCCGACACAGTCTGCGCAACGAAGCGCAGCGCCTCATCCAGCACGTCGAGCCCCTCGGCCAGCTGCTCGTCGGTGATGACAAGCGGCATCAGCAGGCGGATGCAGTTGGCGTACAGCCCGGCGCGCATGGTGAGCAGGCCGTGCTCGGCGCAGCGCTGCACCACCGCCAGCACCTCGTCCGGCGCCGGCTCGCGGGTGGCGCGGTCCTTCACCAGCTCGATCGCCAGCATCGCCCCCAGCCCGCGCACGTCGCCCACCAGCGGCACCTCGCGCAGCCACACGTCGCCGCGCGCCCGGACCGCGGCCTCGATGGCGGCGGCGCGGTCCCGGAGGGATACGCCGCCCGCCCCCCGCCCCTCGAACATGTCCAGCACCGCCAGCGCCGCCGCGCAGGCCAGCGGGTTGCCGCCGTAGGTCCCGCCGATCCCGCCCAGGTGCGCGCGGTCCATCACCTCGGCGCGGCCGGTGGTGGCGGCCAGCGGCATCCCGGCGGCGATCGACTTGGCGCTCACCAGGATGTCCGGCTCGACGCCCATCTGCTCCATCGCGAACAGCGTGCCGGTGCGCCCGAAGCCGCACTGCACCTCGTCGGCGATCAGCAGGCTGCCGTTCGCCGTGCAGAACTGCCGCAGGCGGCGCATGAACTCCGGCGGCGCCGGGATGAAGCCGCCCTCGCCCTGCACCGGCTCGATGATCACGGCGGCGATGTTCTCCGGCCCGACGTGGGCCAGCAGCAGGCGCTCGAACGCCTCCCAGCAGCGCTCGACGGCCTCGGCCTCGCTCAGGCCCATGCGGTAGGCGTAGGGGAACGGCGCGCGGTAGACCTCGGGCGCGAAGGGGCCGAAGGTCTTCTTGAAGGAGACCTTGCTGGTGAGCGAGAGGGTCAGCAGCGTGCGGCCGTGGTAGGCGCCCTCGAAGGCCACGATCGCCTGGCGCCTGGTCGCGGCGCGGGCGATCTTGACCGCGTTCTCGACGCCCTCCGCGCCGCTGTTGGCGAGGAGGGTCTTGCACGGCCCGCTGATCGGCACGGCGGCGTTGAGCCGCTCGGCCAGCGCCACGTACGGCTCGTAGGTGCCCACCAGCGCCGAGAAGTGCATGAGCCGCGCGGCCTGCTCCTGCACCGCCGCCACGACCTCGGGCGGGCAGTGGCCGGTGTTGAGCGCCCCGATGCCGCCGACGAAGTCGACGAACGTGTTGCCATCCACGTCGGTGACGAGCGCCCCCTCGGCGCGCTCCACCGCGATCGGGTGGGCCTTGTAGAGCCCAGCTGGGACGGCCGCCTCGCGCCGGGCGAGCAGCTCCCGCGAGCGCGGGCCGGGGATCTCGGTGCGAATCGCGATGCTGCGGCCAACTGCCGTACTCATGAGCGCCTCCGTGATCTTCGCGCGCTCGCCGCGCGCCTTCGCGTTCCGGCACCTCTGATTATACGCTATTGCGTCACCCCCGCCGCTCCGCCGCAGCGAAAAGATCTGCGGGGAGGCGTTTGCCTCCCCGCATCCCCACCGCCCCGCGCCGCAGCGCTACGAGGTCGGGACCATCGCCAGCGGCAGGATCACGTGGTTCAGGCGGAGCGAGCTCCGGACCATCTCGACGGCCACGTTGCCCGAGCTATCGATCGCCTCGACGATCGCGAACAGCTCGTGCGGGCCAGCCGGCAGCGCGAGGCTCGTGCTGTAGGTCTCCGGGCCGGTCTGCTGGAGCGTCACGCGCTGCCAGTGCTCGCCGTCGGTCGTGTACATCGCCGTCACCGTCACGGCGCCGGGGCTGTCGTCGCTCACCGTGGCCGAGAGCAGCGTCTGGCCGGCCTTCGCCTGCGGCTGGGCTCCGCCGAGCGAGATCGACACATCCTGCACCAGCGGCGCCAGCGTGTCCTGCCCCAGCCCCTGGTCGTCCCGGCGCGGGTCGATGTAGGAGATCTCGAACACCAGCCGCTCGAAGCGCCGCAGCTCGCCGCGCTCGGTGTCGCTGGCGCGGAACTGCGCCAGAGTCACGCTCAGCAGGTCCTGCGGCTGGAGGCCCTCCGGCGTCTCGGGCGTCACCGGCACGCTGCGCATCAGCCGCTGGTAGGTGTAGGGCTGCTCCGGCAGCCACACGCCCTGCACGAACAGCTCGCTGTCGTCCTGCTGCTCGGCGCGCACCTGGTCGGTCACGATCGTCGTCACCTGCGGGTTGAAGTTCGACAGGACCGGCGCGGTGGTGACCGAGATCAGCC
This sequence comes from uncultured Roseiflexaceae bacterium, assembly GCA_937974195.1. Lineage (GTDB taxonomy): Bacteria > Chloroflexota > Chloroflexia > Chloroflexales > Roseiflexaceae > CALJIC01. The sequence continues at coordinate 3,486 of CALJIC010000008.1, forward strand.
GGATGCCGCGCGGCTCGGGCGGGCCCTCCTGGCCCAGCCCAGGCTTGAACGTCGGGTTCGGCTGCAGCGTGATGTCGTAGACGGTCGTCGGCAGCACCGGCCCGCCGATCGCGGTCTGGTCGAAGGCCGGGAGCCGGATCGGGTTCGCGAGCGTGTCTGGCTTGAAGCTGTCGCGGACGGTGCTGACGGCGCGCGGCACGCTCCCGTCAGCCAGCGTGTCCATCCGGAAGGTGTTCTCGATCGTGATCACGCGCGTGAACCGGCCGCTGTTCTGCTGCAGGCTCTGGCTGGCCGGGAAGTCCATTGGCTTCTCGTCGTAGGCCCGCGCGAGCCACGGCAGGTTGGGGTCCTGCGGCGGGTTGGCCGGGTCGTACGGCGTGGGCACGCGCACGCGGATGAACGGCAGGCCGTAGAGCGTGAACTCCAGCAGCGCCTTCTCGTCGTACACGCTGAACCCGCCCGGCCCGGCGGTCTCCAGGTAGCGGCGCTTGGCCTGCACCAGCGACTCGCCGATCGTCGGGCCGATGTTCTCCCCAGTCCGCGTGTCGCGGACCTCGCGCCCCAGCGCGGCGGTGAACAGCAGCGAGAGCCGCTCGCTGTACCCCACCACGTCGCTGTCGCCGTAGCCGAAGCCGGTGTTGCCGATCCAGTTGCCGCCATGCTTCAGCGCCGCCGCCGGGAAGCTGGCCCGGTAGATGCCCTGCGGGTCGTTCACGATCCCGCTCTGGCCGGCCGGGACCGTCAGGCCGGAGTGGCAGCCGACGCTGTAGATCAGCGAGGTGTTGTCGACCACCGACCGCGCGGCCGTCGACGGCACGGGGATGGTGTTCCTGAAGAAGCCGAGCTCCGGGAAGAACGGCTCGCCGTCGAGCAGCTGGCTGGCGCGGAAGGTCCCGCCCCGGATGTCGGCCGGGATGGCTTCGTAGTGGCTGAAGTGGGCGTTCACCGACATCAGGTGGTAGTCGGTCTGGACGCCGAAGTAGCCCACCGGCAGCGTGTAGGTCGGCGTAAAGACCTCCAGCCGGTCGTTGAACCAGCTCCGCCGCAGGTCCACGGCGTCCCAGGTGTCGTTGATCAGCGTCCGCAGCACCGGCCGGTCCTGGTTGTCGTTGAGCGGGAGGTTCGGGATGAAGCCGAAGCGGCCCAGCATGCCGCTCACCTGCTGCGCCTGGTCGGTCAGGAAGTCGTAGCCGGAGACGTACGCGCCGCCGGCGTAGCCCGGAATGGTCAGGTCGGCCTCGACCGCGTAGTCGAAGTCGCTGGTCCAGAGCGACACCAGGTACTGGGAGATGTCGGGCGGCGCCGCGGCGAGGCGCCCCACCGCCTGGTCCGGCAGGAGCAGGTGCCGCCCGCGCCACAAGGTCGGCACCCGGTCGCCGTACAGATCGTCGGTCTTGACGAAGCCGAAGAACAGATCGGCGCCGAACGCGCTGGTCGGCAGGCCGGTCTGCTGATCTCGCTGCAGGATGCCCAGGCTGTTGAGCTGCTGGAAGTACTCGCGCTCGTTGCCGATCGCCGTCTCGTCCGGGACGCGGTAGAACGGGATGATGTCGTCGTCGCCGACGATCAGGATGTTCTCGATGTTCGGCAGGTGGACCGGGCCGGACGCCGGGGCGCGGTCCAGCAGCCGGTTGATGATGTACCAGATCTGCTTCGCCACCTCGTTGGCGATCAGCGGCTGGTTGCGGGCGGCGTCCCACGCGGCGTAGAGCCCGTCGAGCCGCGCCTGGTCGGCGCTGTTCAGCGAGGGGCAGATGAACGGCTCGCTGGGTTGCCCAGTCGGGCCGAGATCCAGGAGGTACGCACCGCCAGCGGCGCTCTGGAACGCCGGGTTATCCAGCAGGAAGCTGACGATGGTGCCGTGGTAGTCGATGGCGTCGTCCGACGTGGCGAGGATGCGGGCGGAGTTGTAGATGATCAGCGTCCGATAGGATTCGCCCGAGGATTCCACCGGCACACAGTCCGAGTTGAGCACCTGGACCGGCTGCGCGCGCACGGGCGGCTCCTGTAGCCTCCCCGGCTGCAGCGTCAGGTCCAGCCGGTACGGCCGCGTGTCGTCGTAGTCGCCGGCGGCGCTGTACACCAGGATGTAGTAGCGGCCCGGCTCGTGGAGGGGGGCCACGATCTCCTCGTCCTCGGTGCCGAGGTTGGCGCCGATCGCCTTGATCCCGCCGATCGC
>CALJIC010000009.1 GCA_937974195.1 uncultured Roseiflexaceae bacterium
TCGAGCGCGTCGCTGTGCGCTTCTTTCCGGATGACTCGCGTGCCCCCGACGTGCTAGCACTGCGGGAGGACTTCCCCGTCGTCCCGCACCTGAACATCCGCGACACACCCCTGCCGCGCAGCCTATGCCTCTACGACGTGCCTTATGACGAGATCAAGCTCACCTGGACAGCGCCCAGCTTTGTGGAGCGTGTGCGTACCTGGCTCGCCCTGACCGCGCGTGGCGAGCTGCACGCTCCGGATCAGCCGTTGGAGCCGTTGCTCCTCGACACGAACGGGGTCCTCGTTATTCCCCAGGAGGCGCTGAGTACGGCGGCGCCGCGGATCGTGCTCACCCCAGTCCAGAGCAGCACGGGGCGTGTGACCTATATCGCCGCAGGCAAGGGGCAACACACACGTGCTCAGCCAGGAGTACCATGTCTGGTGACGGTGCTCTGGGGGAGGGCGCAGTTGCATGGCGTCATTCAGCAGCGGCCACGGACGATTGGCGAGCTCCACGCGTTCCTACAGCAAGCAGAGGCCGACCTACTCAGCCACCTGCGGGGCGAACTGCATTTGTGGCGCGCCGCACCCGACTTCGGGGAACTCCAGCAGCACAAGCTGGCAATCGTCGTCGTGCTACCGAAAACGCGTATGACGGGCTCGCTGCCGGAGGCAGAAGACTGCTATGCCTTCGTGAGCACCGTGCCGATCAGCGATATTGGCGAGCGGGTGGGCATGTGGCAGATGCAGGGTGATCAGGCAGGTGTCTTCTTGCGGCCGGACGATGGACGGCGCGGTGATGACGTCGAACTGGTGCTCCTCAACCCAATGCTAGCCTTCTCGTCCGACCAAGCTGCGCGGCTGAACGGTCGGACTGACTATGTACCGCAGCCGATTGTAGCCGTCGGGGTCGGCGCACTCGGATCGCAGGTTGTGATGACCTTGGCCAGGATGGGGTATGCTCCATGGACGCTGATCGATCCAGACATTCTGCTCCCACATAACCTTGCCCGGCACACGCTCACCGGCTTTGCCGTCGGCCACGCCAAGTCTGATTGTCTGGTGCAGCTGATTAGTGATATGGTCGGTGATCGGCGGGCAGCAAGGTCGCTCCCTGTTGATGTGCTGCACCCGGGAGCACGAGGCGCGGAGCTCACTGCAGCGCTGTCCAGCGCCAGTGTGATCCTGGATATGTCCGCCTCCGTAGCAGTTGCTCGCGCGCTCGCCCATCGTCGCGATGCCGCAGCAAGGCGTATCTCGGTCTTCCTGAACCCTTCAGCGACTGATCTGGTGATACTAGCCGAAGACATCGAGCGTCACCTACCCCTCGATCTGCTGGAGTTGCAGTATTATCGGCTTGTTCATCACGATGGGCGGCTGGAGCAACATCTTCACGTCAACGGACAGCCACTCCGCGTCGGTCGCTCGTGCCGCGATGTCAGTGTTACCCTGCCCCAAGATCTCGTAGCGCTCCACGCTTCCAATGGCAGTCGCGCACTACGCCGCGTGTTGGAGACCCCGACGGCACAGATCACCGTCTGGCAGACGGACCCCGGGAGCGGCGCCGTCACGGTCATTGATACTGAACCGCAGGAAGCCATCGTGCGGCAGCTTGGCGACTGGACGCTCTGCACCGATCACTGGTTGGAAACGCAGTTGTGGGGGTTGCGGGCGGCGCGGCTACCAAACGAGACCGGTGGAGTCCTGCTTGGCGCGATCGACTGTGAGCGTAGGCGCATCTTTGTCGTCGACTACATCCCGTCGCCGCCTGACAGCGTGGAATGGCCGACGGTCTACATCCGGGGCTGCCGAAATCTGCCGCAGCTTGTTGAACGATGCGAAGAGCGGACCGCGGGGTGGCTCACGTACGTAGGGGAATGGCACAGCCATCCGGCCAGCGTGCCTGCGACACCAAGCGCCGCGGACCGGCAGGTGCTGGCTTGGCTCAAAGACGCACGTGCAATTGATGGCTTTCCAGCCGTCATGGCGATTGTTGGGGATCAGGAGTGTTCTTGGTATCTCGGTGAGATTTGATCAGCGCCACTGTGGCATAAGTCTGGCACGTCGATGGGCTAAGTTGGCATAGCCGCAGTGACGCGGCTATTTGCCACTAACCAGGGGCTGGCCACGAGGCTCCTTTCGCCGATAAATTGCGAGAGTCTTGGCAGGGCGACCCAAAACACTAACGCCGTCGTAGAAGAGCCTGCCTACAACAGGGGATGCGCTCCCACGCTGCTACGCCGAGTTCCTGATGCACGGGGTGGATGTGGAGAGAAGGCGGCTCGGTATTGACGAAGCTCTGATGAAGCTGCTCGGCGCGGCACTGCCGCTCCCCATAACTTATGCGGGCGGGGCCAGTGTGCTAGAGGACTTGTAGCGGGTCAAGCGCCTAGGCCAGGGGTAGACCTCCACCATCGCCAGCGCCCTGGACATCTTCGGGATCGCCCTACCGTATGCGGACGTCGTCGCCTGGCAGCGCCGGGAAGAGCGCGCCGGTTAGCAACTCCACCGTGCAGGCACGCTCGCTGCGCCGGATGTGAGGCGTGCTATAGAAAGGCGTGGGACCTGTGGGTACGGGTGTCAGCAATTAGGGTGACTTTGGCGCTCCCTGAAGGTGAGGAAGACGCTTTAACCTTCTTGTCCATAGTAAGCGGGAAGAGTGAAGTACGCTGTCGCCCCGAGCCCGATCCCGAGCGAGGCTATCGTCAACGTTCCACCCATTATGGCCACGAACTGGGCCGACAGCGTGAGCCCAAGGCCGGTTCCATCGCCACTCGCATTGGGAAGCCGAGCCCGCACAAAGCGGTGTCCGATGCGCTGAAGATCCTCCGGCGCAATGCCGATCCCGGTATCCGCCACCTCGCATCGCACCATACCGCCTTCCGTCGAGAAGCGCACGGTCACATTCCCGCCGTGGCCCGCAGCTTTCACCGCCTTGATCGCGTTACCCAAGAGGTTGCGCAGCACTCGCTCCGCCCGTTGCGGGTCACACCAGACCGATGGCACCTCTGTGTTGGGCTCCACAATGAAGGTGATGCCGTAGGGCTCCGCCTCCGGTAGCAGCTCGTCGGCGAGCGCGGCGGCGACCGTCTCAAGCGAGACGACGCTTGGCCGCAGCGGCAGCGGCTGCCCCTCGGCGAGCATAGACACGTCGTAGAGATCAGTGGTAAAGGAGGCCTGTCGCCGAATAGTGCGCATGAGACGCGTCTCAAGGTGCTCTACCTCGGCTGCGTCGCCATCATGGGCAGCTGCAACGAGCAGTTCGGCCAGCCCGGAGATCAGGGCGAGATCCTGACGCATATCATGCGCGACGGCTGAATAGAGCTCCTTCTTTGCCTCAAGGAGCCGCCGCGCTCTAGCTGTCTGTGCTGCCAGGGCCGCGGTGCGCTCATTCACGCGGAGCTCTAGCGTTCGGTTCAGCGCCTGCGACTCTTGGAGCAACTGCTCGACTAGCAGCCGGCTCAGCACGACCGTCGCATTGATCGTGCCCATCACGATGATTGTCACGGGCTCGGTGTAGATGCCAGTGAAGCCGGCCCGAGCCAGCAGAATGATCATCGTGACGGCACCGGCGCCGGCCGACCAGAGCGGTGGGGCGACCAGAAGTGCTACCAGCATCGGCAGCACGACGACCGCCGGGACATAGGTGGACACAAATGGTTCTGGCAGAAGCCAGCCGATCAGCGCGGCCAGCGAGATCGCGGCGAGTGGACCAGCGTAGCGCCAGCCCTTCCAGAGCGCCCAGCTCATCAGCGTTAGAAACACGGTCGCGCTGAGGGCGGGAAGTGCAAACGGGCGCGTGCCTGGCGCGAGCACAGAGACCACTGAGCCCACGCCTGCGCTGATCGCAGTGAGGGCGAGGGCCGTGCAGGCAACGTGGTCGCGCACCCACCTGGCCGGAGCTACAGCCGTCATGATCGCCCTGCTTCCTCTGGCTCTTGATCCTGCTCCTCAGGCACAGACATCGGCGCATAGACGGTGACGATGCGCTCCTCGCGCGTGGCCCTCCCCGGCTGCCCGATGATGCGCGTGTTGATGACCGTCGCCCCCGCCTCACGGTAGTTCGGGGCTGGCACCGGAGCGCTGGAGTCCGAAGATGCGGCAGCGTTGCTCCGGACAATCGGGCTATCGAGGGTCACCACCCGGCCGTCTGGCACGCCCCAGAGTCGAAGCGTTGCGCCGCCATTCGTGGCCACTGCCTCAATGAAGATCGGGGAAGACGTGTCGTTCCGAATGACCAGATCCAGCGAGGGGTCGTCCACGGCGGCCTCAAGCCCGGGCCTGTCGGCGTACATCTGGAGCCAGAGGCTATGCCCCCGGCGCTCCTCCACAGGAAGCCCCGCCTGCCACGCAGCCCTGTAGAGCAAGGTCGAGACAGTGCAGACACCGCCCCCAACCGCGTCAGTGACGATCCTGCCGCCGACGATCGCGGAGCCGCCGACATAGCCATTCTCCCTGGAGATTGGCCCGATGGCGCCCAGAAAGCTGAGTGTTGCCCCGGGTGCCAGCACTCGCCCGTGCAGCCGTTCCATGGCGACCGCGATGTTGTGCCCGTCGCCCGAGCCAGGCCGGAACGGGAGGCGCGCCTCAGCCAGCACCGCAGGCGGGCGTGTGGTTGGGCGCTCAGGCGCCAAACGCTTACCCAGTGGTAGGCGGCGAACCTCATCGCTAGTACCGGCGCGCTCAGGGTGGTAGGTGAGCACGGCCCGCTCAAAGTATTGGGTGAGCACCCGCGAGCCGTCAGGCAGCTGCTCCTCAAGCTCCTCGGAGATGGGGTAGCCGAGCAGAGTGACCTCGCCGTGGGTCTGCCAGAACCAGCCGAAGGCGCCGCCAACGGTGTGCCCAGCCTCGGGCACGTAGACGCGCCCCTCCGAGATTGGCGAGCCGGGGGCGACCCACGCGAAGGCCGCAGCGTTGGCGTGCCCTGCTGCGGCCTGCCGGCCCAGATCGGTCAGGACAACCTGGTCATGCCACTCAAAGCGGGCGTAGTCGAAGTATTGGACGGTCAGCCCGCCGGGCTCGATAAACGCATCTGTGCGCGGCTCGCCGAAGCTCTCCACGCCTCCGTGACGCTCATAGAAGTCGAGGAATGGCCCGCTGATAAGGTGCCCGTTGCGGTGGACGAAGAGAGGGGCCTGAGCTGCAGCCTGGACCTCTCCTGGCGTCCAGACGAGACTGACGGCCACGCACCAGAGCAGGGCGATCCAGAGATGGGTGCGCTGTTCCACGAGAGTTCCCAATAAAGATACAGGTGTCGTCGGCCTGGGCCAACGAGTAAGGCGAAGCACTTGCGAAACGGCTATCCGGCGGGCGAGGAGGCGAGGCGGCAAAGCCACGCCTCGATCGAGGGGCGGTGGACCTGGCGTATGCCGCCGGTGCCAAGCCTCCAGGTGACCAACTCGTCGCGCATCCAGGCCTTCATCGTGGCCTCGCTCACGCGACAAACCTCTGCTGCCTCGCCCGGCGAGATCCATTCGCAGGAGGGCTCAGGATGAGCATCTCGGTTGGGTGACGGCAATTGCTCCATACCAACTCCTCGGTGCCGCCTCACTCGCCCTTTGCCAGTTGGTTGAGCCAGGTGACGAACGTGGCGCGCTCGCACCGCCAGACCCCGCCGCGTCGAACCTTCATGCCAGGCATCAGGTCAAGGCGCAGCGCGTCGGAGAACCACCCTCGGCCCATCAGCGGGAGCGCATCGCTCGACTTGAGCACCTCGGGCAGGCTGCTTTCTCCGCCTTGAAGCTCCAGGAGGCCGAGGGCCTCCTGCGCACGCTCCCGCGGGGTCTTTCCTGGGGCAGGCATTGGCTATTCCTTGTGCGGCTTCAGCTACACGCCGGCTATAGGGCCCCGAAGAGGGCGCTGCCGCCACCTGTCATCACCCAGAGCAGGTTGATGAGGATGCCAACCACCAGGGAGACCGCAACCATCAGCAGCAGGTACATGGTTCGGCGGCGGAGCATGCGCTTGAACTCGCTCTGCAGGATCAGCTCAAGCGTGGCCTGCTGCGCCTGGAGCACCGTGTCGATCCGGCCACCCTCCGCCTCAGCCTGGGCCAGTGCTTCGGTGACATCATTGAGCTCGCGGCACCCGCGCTCGCGGGCGACGGTCGCCAGCGCGGCGAAGGGCCGCATGCGCCTGTCGAGGCCGATCTTGATGGACTCGGCCACCAGGTCCTGCATCAGGGCATACTGCTTCACTGGGCGGGCGGTGTAGCGTCGCATGATGTCCGTCGGCGACTCGAAGCTGCCCAGGGCCACCCGCACGAACGAGATGAAGCCGGGCGTGAGCGTGCGGAGCCGCGCCGCCTCCCTCTCGCGCTGCACGACGGGGCGTCGGGGGAGGACCAGGGCCAGGTAGAGGTAGATCGCCGCGGCACCGCCGAGCAGCAGCAGGCGCGTCGTGCCCTGAATGTTGCCGGCCACGACAACGAGCGCCACCGCAGAGGCGAGCGGGATGCCGGCGAGGTTGCCGACGATGTAGCGGCGCGACATGGCTGTCGGCGACGGGGCGAGCTGCATCCCGACCGCGGCGACCTGCCGCAGCTCCATCAGCAGCAGGCCGAGGGCGGCAAGGATGGCGCCCGCTACGGCAGCGGCGAAGTATGGCATCCCTGGGGTGATAAGGAACGGCATAGGGAACCTCTAGTAGTCGATGTCGTCAGCGCGGGCGAGCAGCACGCCGCCGAAGACTGGAAGCAGAAGCGAGAATCCCACGACCCCGGCGACGACCGCGCCGAGGGCCGAGCTGTAGGCGACGACAACACGGTCCCACTGCGTCCAGAAGAGATACAGCGCCATCACCAGGCCGGCGAGCCCGACGGCGATCCCGCTGTAGCGCATCTGGGCGAGCTCCGTGACCGCTTCCTCCCGGCGCCGGTCCGATGCCTGGAGCGCGTCGTAGGCGGTGGCCACCCGCGCGACCAGCACATCCTGGGGCTGGCCGACCGCGACGGCCAGGTGGTTCAGCAACGCCGCGTGGCGCCGTGATGGCGTCTGCGCGGACAGGGCCGCCACCACCTGCTGCGGCGTGGCGATGCCCTCCCGCCCCGTCAGCGGCACGCCCTGACGCTCGAGCACGAAGGCCCACTCCGCGCGCAGCGGCCCCTCCGGCATGTCCTTCACCAGCTTCTCCATCGTCTGCCGGAAGCTGTTGCCCGAGCGGAGCATCGCGCTCATGCGGCCGACGGCGGCGGTGAGGCTCCGGTCGAGCCGGGCCACATACCGGGCCTCGAAGAAGCGCGTGAAAGCCCAGACCAGACCCGCGGTGACGGGGATCGACAGGACGAGGGCCACGAACATCGGGACAAACAGGCTCATGGCGATGAGCAGGACCGTGCTGGCGGCCCCACAGCAGGCGAGGAACGTGCCAGGGGGAATAGAGGGCGGGCTCCAGTACAGCGCCTCGTCGGGCACAAGCTCCGGCGGCAGGGCCTGGCGGGCGCGCTGGGCGCGGCGCACGTTGGCCGCGATCAGCATTGCCATTAGCCGGTCGCGCAGCAGAAAGACGATCACGATCAGGGCGGCCACGGTGAGGGCCACCGGGACGGCGTGGATCAGCCAGGCCGTCTCGGGGTGGGTCAGCTGAGTGCTGACATCGACATTACGCATCGCACGCCTCCTGGGGCTGCAGGATCAGCTGCATACTCGTCTGGACCGCGTCGAGGGCAAGCTGCGACGCCTCGCCGGCCGCCACCAGCCGCGTCATGGCGTCGCGGCGCACCGCCAGGGCGGCCAGCGCCGCCTCGGGCGAGATGCGGTTTGTCTCGTCGGCGCCCAGGATCTCGATCACCTCGCGGGCATGTGTGCCGTGCTCAAGGGCCTGCCGGGCGCGCGTGGCGCGGGCGAAGACCTCCCGATCCGCCTCCAGGCCCGCCGCGATGGTTGCTCCCAGCGCTTCCCACCGGCCCGCCGGCGAGATGGCGGCCACCAGGACGAGGTCTCTCTGTATCTCGTCCAGCCGCGCCTGGGCAGCCCCCCATAGGCGCTGAGCCAGCTGCGCCTCGATCGCCTCGGCGGCGGCGAGGCTCTGGGCCGCGGCGGCCGCCATGCGCTCGGGCTCGACCTCCAGGGCGCGGGCCGCGGCGCCTACAAGCTTGTGGTCGCGCCGATCGGCCCAGGCCCGGCGCAGCGTGGCGAGTGCGAGCTCGACCTGGCCGCCGGCGACGGCCTGGCTCGCCCGCGTCAGCGCGTCCTCCACCGCCGCCCGCGAGGTGGGCGCGGCACGCACCCGGCCCTCGGCGCGCAGCAGACGGAGCTTCTGCACGATCCCGGCGGGGGCACGGTCGCTGCCGTTAGCCCAGACCAGCGTATCGCCGTCGGCGATTGCATGGGCCTGCCAGGTGAGCTGCCCGGCTTCGTCCACCGCCATCTCGACCAGCGGGATCAGGCGCGGGCGCACTGCCCCGCCCCGGCTCCGCTCGGTGCCGGCGAGCAGGGCGATCTCGCTGATGTAGCGCCGCCCGCTCATCTTCTCGACGTGGATCACCACGTCCAGGTTGTCGCAGGCGTCCTCCAGAGCGTTGTCGCGCCGCCCATCGTAGACGTAGGCGCCGGGCATCGCGGCGCAGTCCGCGAAGCGTTGGACGGCCGCCTGGCAGCTCTTGGCGTGCAGCGTGGTGATCACCGCGTGGCCTGAGACGGCGATGGTCAGGATGGCCCCCGCCTCCTCGGCGCGGGTCTCTCCGGGCGCCACGACGGTCGGCGTCTGTCGGAGCGCCTCCTTGGCGGCCCGGCCGTACGCGCCCGGCTCCGCGCTCGTCTGCACCAGCTCGCGGGTCCACGTCTCGTGCTTCACCTGAATCTCAAGCGTGTTGTCCTCAATCGTGATGACGTGGGGCTGGCCGGGCCAGCTGTTGACGATGCTCTCCAGCAGCGCCGTCTTACCCGAGCCGGTCTCGCCTGCGATCAGGAACGAGCACTTCGCCCGCGAGAGCAGCTGCAGGAGGCTCAGCACCTCCTGACTGAACGCGCCGCGGCGGTACACGTCGTCGAGGGTCCAGGCGTAGCGCCGGCCGCGGCGGATGCACACCAGCGCGGTGTGGGTGGGCGTGCAGGGCGGGATGGTGACGTGCATGCGGGTGCCGTGGGCCAGCGGCAGCGTGCCCTGGGGGTGGCTGCGGTCCAGCGGCACGTTCAGCCGGTCGGCGAGCAGGAACGCCCGCTCCAGCACCTGCTCGGGGTTGGCGAATCGCTCTGAGACCAGCACGAAGTCGGCGCCGTCCTCCTGCACCATGATCTGCACGCCGTTGATCTTGACCTCCTGCACGCGCTCGTCGTCCAGGTAGGCCTGAGCTGGTCCCCAGCCGATCGTCTCGCGGAACAGGGTGAGCAGGGTCGCCTCGTCAGTGGGAAGCCCGCGGAGCGGGCCGCCCTGCTCACCCTGCTCGCCGATGGCACGGCGCAGCACGTCGAGCACAGCGGGGGTACGCTCGCTGGCCGGGGCCACGGGGTCGAGCAGCTCGGCGGGGAGCTCGCGCTTGAGCAGGTCGCGCACAGTCTGGAGCACCTCGGGGGCGCGGAGCAGATCGGGGCTAGTGGGGAACGTAGCTCCTGCCCCCTTCCCGATCAGGGTGCTCAGGCCGCCATCCTCGATCACGGTGAGGGGCCGCACGGTGGTGGTCATAGTGTCCCCCTACGCCCCGCCGTGAGCGAGGGCGCCCAGGGGGGTATTGGCGGCCGGCACGTCCACCCGCTCGCCCCGCAGGCGGCCCTTCAGCGCCGCCCAGGCGCCGAGCTTCGGCATCGGCAGGGTCGGGGTCAGGCCCACCTGCACGATCAGCGAGTCGACGATGCGGTGGGCCGCCTGGGCGAAGACGGTGTTGGGGCCCAGGTCGAGCATCGAGATATAGCCATCGTGCTCGTCCGAGAGACTGGCAATGCGCGGGGCGCGGGGAAGCGTGCCGAGCGCCCGAACCTCCGGATAGCGGCCGGCAAACAGCGGGAGGATACTGGAGACCTTCGTCACCACGCCGCGCTCCGGCTCCATGAAGAACAGGCCGCAGCGGTCGAGGCGGTCGGGCGCCACCTCGCGGAAGTGGTCGAGCATGTGACCCACGCCCATACGCTCACGGGCTCCGGGCGGGCAGGGCAGCACGACGACCCCGCCGCTCAGCAGCGCGTGGGTCGCGTAGGGGCGGCGCAGGTAGTCCGGCGGGGTGTCCACGATCACGACGTCGTAGCCATCGAGCTGCGTCACACCGTGGTAGAGGCCCTGCCAATCAGGCAGGCGCACGTCGTTCTCGGCCCGGGCGACGGCGTGCGAGCCGATGAGGAAATCGATGACGCCCCAGCCGGCCGTCCCGCGGGTGTGCTCGGCCTGGAAGATGAACGGCCTGATACCAGTGGGGTTCCAGTTGGCCGGGCCGCGCTGGATCAGGTGCAGGTAGGAGGGAGCCGACGAGGGGATGCGGAACGCCGGGACGAGGCCGGGGTTCGAGATGTCCGAGTCCCACACCAGCACGTTCAGGCCGCGCCGTCGCAGCGCCTCGGCAAGCAGCGAGGTGACAAAGGTCTTGCCGATGCCGCCCTTCGCAGCACCCACGGCGATCACCGGCAGGCTGCCAGCCACGCTGTGGGCCTCGATGCCGAGCATCGCGCCGACCCAGGCGGCGACGGCGGCGGCGTCACGCTCGCTGTTGGTCGCCAGGCCGAGCACGCGGGCGTCGTTCACGAGCGTCTGGCCCTGGCCGACCATGTTCACGAGCACCCTGACGTGGGCGCCGTGGGCCGCCTGGATGAGCCCCCACAGGTCGGCCGCTGGCACGCCGCGGGTGTCGTCCACATAGAGGGCCTGCGGGGGCCGCTCGCCGACAACCAGGCGCCGGGCCTGATCGATCTTCGACGGCGCGATGATCGAGATGTCGCGGTACGCCTCCAGGCGCCCGGCCAGGCCATCCATCGCGCTATACACTACAAGTTCCACGATCCTCACTCCTTGCCTAATATTTGCCGAGCCCCCACGACGCGTTGACGTTGCCCACGCGCAGGAGCTGGCCGGAATAGTCGTCGTACTTGAACAGGGTCTCGGTCGGGAAGTGGTCGCCGCTCTGGCCCTGCGACCCGGCGGCCAGCACCTCCTCGACCGCCAGCACCGAGCGTCGGCCCTGAGGGGTCATCCCGACCTGGACGATGATCAGGCTCACGGCGTCAGAGGTGATCAGGCCGCGCACAATCTGGGCGGCGGCCTGCCCGCCGCCGCTGGCCTGGGAGGCGAGCCCCATCATCGCCATGCGCTCGAGGTTGCGTAGGGCGCCCTGCACGTTCGGCGCGTGGATGGTGCAGATGCCGGGGTGGCCGGTGGCGGCCGCCTGGAGCATCGCCATCGCCTCGCCGCCGCGCACCTCGCCGACGATGATGTAGCTCGGCTTCTGGCGCAGGGAGAGCTTGAGCGCCCGGTAGAACTCGTCGCCCTCGCTGCTGACCTCCAGATGCAGGGTGTTGGTCGCGCGGGGCAGCTCGCCGCCGTCCTCGACGAAGACGAGGCGCTGCCGCTTGCCGAGCTCCTGGGTGAAGCCGGCCGCAAGCGTGGTCTTGCCGCTGCCGGTTGCCCCTGAGATCATCACGGAAGCCCCTGACGCGAGCGCGGCCAGCAGGATCATCGCCGCGTCCGGGGTGATGGCGCCGTGCTGGATGAGGTCGTCGAGCGTGCGCCAGCGCTCGGGCAGCAGGCGGATCGCCAGCGACCCGCCGTCGCGCGAGAAGGGCTGCGCGGTGATGGCGTAGCGCATCCTGTCGGCCACGCCCTGCGCGTAGGGGCCGCTCCACGCCCCGTCGCCCGCCGCGTCGAGCTTGCGGCTCCGCAGCAGGAGCTGGCGCTGGACGAACCAGATCCAGCTCGGGTGGACGGCGCAGCCCGTATTGGCCATCGCCCCACGCTGCACGATGAAGAAGGGGTCGGTAGTAGGGCCGTTGAAGAGGATGTCGGAGACCTCCTGCTCGGGCCGGCGCCACTCCTCGATCGGGCCGTACCAGTCGATGTGCGCCCACACGTCGAGCGGCAGGCGGGGCTCGCCGAACAGGGACAGCATGGCCTCGTCTAGGGGCCGCCACCAGAGCGGGGTGAGCGTCCCTCGGTCGGCCTCGATCCTGAGCGTCTCGGCCACGTCCTCGGCCCACTCGACGCTCGTGCGGGTGATTGGGTGCTGCATTGGGGTGCCTCGTCCGGCCTACGGTCGCGAGCCGGGGATGGCGCTGTTGCCGCCGGGGATGCTCGCGTTGCCGGCCTCCTCGGCCAGCTCCGGGCGCACCTGCGGGGTGGGCACGGGCGCCAGGAGCTCCTCGGTGTTGACCTGGCCGGCGTCAAGGCGCTCCATCGCGGGCAGGGTGTCGGAGGTGAGGCCGTAGCGCTCGCCCCACAGCTGCAGGCCGGCGGCCTGGAGCGCCCAGATCGTCTGCGCCTGGTAGGGTGTCATCTCCAGGTAGGCCACATCGCCCTCGATGTAGAGCACGCGCACGTAGCTGAGGAGGCGGCAAGCGTAGGGGCGCAGCTGGCTTGTCCCGTCGCCGGCGGCGATCACGGTTGGCTGCTCGCCGTCGGCGGCGCGCCTGGCGTTGTCGCAGAGGTCAGGGGAGCCCGCGCTGTCGCTGAAGCCGATGTTGACGCGGTCGCGGTAGGTGACCGGGCCGATCGTGGCCACGGAGAAGGGCATCGGCACCATGTTGGCGGCGAGCTGCTCGCCGTTGGGGTAGACCGGCTGCGTGGGCGGCTCGGCCATGAGCATGGCCGGCTGTACAACGTCGTTGGCCCCCAGGTTCCTGGCGGCGTACATGCCCACTACGGCGCCCTGGTTGGGGATGCCGGCGAGCTGCTCCGGGCGGTGCAGCGGCACCTCGAGCAGGCCTACGTCCTCGGCGGTGATGCGCTGGCCATAGGCCACGTCGCGCATCAGGACGGCAACCTGCTCGGTCTTCTGGCTCTCGAGGTAGCCCAGGACGGCGAAGGCGGCGGCGGCGATGAGCCCCACGGCCAGCAGGATTGCCGGCAGCGGGTTGTGCTTCTTGCGGGTGAGGGCCTGGCCCAGCGAGGGGGCGTTGGGGGTGAGAG
>CALJIC010000010.1 GCA_937974195.1 uncultured Roseiflexaceae bacterium
CCGAGACCATCGTCCAGGTGGCCCAGGTGCGCGGCGAGTCGCCGACCTTCCACCACAGGTGCAGCGCGCCGTCCGGCGCATGGAGCAGCACCGGGTTCCAGTGGGCCACATCCGCTACCTTCGCCAGCCGGCGGGGCGGCGACCACCCGGCCGCGGTGCGGGTCGCGCCCCAGATCGCGGTGTCGGGGTGGCCCTCCTGCGTGCCGCCGAACCACGCGGCGACGAGGCGGCCGTCCGGCAGGGCGGCGACCGTCGCCGCGTGACAGGACGCGAACGGGCGGCGGTCGTCGAACAGGTGCTCGTGGGTCTCGTTCATGTCAGCTCCTCATATGGGTGATGTGCGCGGGGCCTCGCCCCGCACTCCTCGGATGGATCTGGGAGGCAGCGCCTCCCGACTCTCCCGCCGCTCTGCAGCGACTGTGTCGCCGCAGAGCGGCGGGAAGAAAAGGACCTCGGAGGGCCGCAGGCCCTCCGAACCTCCCCGCTGCCCTCGAGACATGGTATGTCGGGCCGTGCGTTGTCATGCTGAGCCGCGCAGCGGCGAAGCATCTCTCGGGTGTTGGCGAGGGGAGATTCTTCGGGCGCTGCGGGCTCTCAGGATGACTGGCGGCACATGGTATGCTAGCCAGGCAGGATTCTGAAAGGGTCACGCGATGCGCACCAGCTCCGGAACATACGGCCGCCCCTACCCGCGCCGCGCCGCGCGCTGGCAGTCGGTGCTGACCACGACCCACACGCTGGCGTACCGCCTGAGCGGCGGGCGGCTCGGCACCACGCTGCTCGGCATGCCCATGCTGCTGCTCACCACGGTCGGGCGGCGCACGGGGAGGCTGCGCACCGCGCCGCTGCTGTACCTGCCGGTCGACGGCGTCTTCGTGCTGGTGGCCTCGAACGGCGGCGCGCGCGTCTCCCCCACCTGGTGGTTCAACCTGCAGGCCAACCCCGAGGCGCTGGTGCAGATCGGCCCGGCCCGCGGGCTGGCCCGCGCCACCACGGCCACGCCGGACGAGCGGCGGCGCTACTGGCCGCTGCTGCTGCAGCTCTACCCGCCCTACGCCCGCTACCAGGCCCGCACCGATCGCGAGATACCGCTGGTGCTCCTGCACCCGCGCGACGCGGCGCTCGCCGAGGCGGTGCCGGAGCGCTTCCGCACCTGGCCCGCGCCGCGGCCCACGCGGTGACTCGCGGGGCGCGGCGCTGTGCTACGATAGGGCACCCTGGCGCAGGAGGCCGGCGCGTCGCGCGGGTGACCGGGGCCCCTGCGCCCGAGCGGAGGTGCAGATGAAGATCGTCCGCATCGAGCAGTTCTTCCCGCGGGTGCGCACGCGCCTGGTGAAGATCACCACCGACACCGGGATCGTCGGCTGGGGCGAGACGACGCTGGAGGGCAAGCCGCGCAGCGTCACCGCCGCGGTGGACGAGCTGGCCGACTACCTGATCGGCAAGGACCCGCTGCGAATCGAGCACCACTGGCAGCACATCTACCGCTCGGCCTTCTTCCGCGGCGGCCCGGTGCTCATGACGGCGCTCTCGGGCATCGACCAGGCGCTGTGGGACATCGCCGGCAAGTACTTCGGCGTGCCGGTCTACCAGCTGCTCGGCGGCGCGGTCCGCGAGCGGGTGCGGGTCTACGCCCACTGGGGCATCCACGATCTGTCCGAGGCCGGGCTGGAGGCGGCGCGGGCGCGGCTGGAGCGGCTGCGGGCCGCCGGCTACACGGCGTTCAAGAGCGGGCCCGGCGGGGCGTGGCGCGGCCACGAGCCGCCGGCGGTGGTGGACGCCTTCGTGCGCCGCGCCTACCTGATGCGCGAGTGGGTCGGCCCCGATGTGGAGCTGGCCTTCGACTTCCACGGCAAGCTGACGCCGGCGCTGGCGATCGAGATCTGCCACGAGCTGCGCGGCATGCGGCCGCTGTTCGTCGAAGAGCCGGTGCCCCAGGAGAACGTGGACGCCCTCAAGCGGGTGGCGGACGCCGTGCCGGTGCCGATCGCGACCGGCGAGCGGCTGCTGACGCGCTGGGGCTTCCGCGAGGTCTGCGAGCGCCAGGCCGCCGCCTACCTCCAGCCCGATGTGTCGCACGTCGGCGGCATCACTGAGCTGAAGAAGGTCGCCCACCAGGCCGAGCTGTACTACATGCACCTGGCGCCGCACTGCGCGATCGGGCCGGTGGCGCTCGCCGCGGCGCTGCATGTGGACGCGGTGGTCCCGAACTTCCTGATCCAGGAGCAGATCGACCAGAGCCTGGGCGACGGGCTGCTGGAGGAGCCCTGGCAGGTGGTGGACGGGTACATCGAGCTGCCGACCCGCCCCGGGCTGGGGTTCGAGATCAACGCCCGCGAGGCCGAGCAGCAGCGCACGGAGTACGTCGAGGAGCTCGGCGGCGAGTTCTACCACCCGTCCGACGGCAGCGTGGCCGACTGGTAGCCGGGCGGCGGCACTCACTCCTCGAATTTCAGCTCGCGCGCGTCGCGCTCGCGCCCGGTCCGCTCGGTCAGGAGCCGGTACAGCTCGGGGCGGCGCGCGGCGATCCAGGAGCGGCCGGTCGCCTGCTCGAGCAGTGCCGGCTCCAGGTCCGCCACCACCAGCGCGTCGTCCGCGACCCAGGTCTCGGCCAGAATGCGGCCGTAGGGGTCCAGCACCATCGCGTTGCCGGTGCGAATCTCGTCGTCGTCCACCCCGACGCCGTTGGCGAACACCAGGAACACCCCGTTGTCGTGCGCGCGGCTGGGCAGCCAGCGCATCAGCCACCCGCGCCCCTTGTCGCCGCGCAGCTCGGCCTCGATCGCCTGCGGGTCGGCGCGGCGGTTCTCCCACAGCCGCCGGTCGATGACGCCCATCAGGTGCGGGTTGCGCGTGCGGCAGCCGCCGGTCTGGTGCGGCGCGAGGAGCACGTCGGCGCCGAGCAGGGCGGTGATGCGCACGTTCTCGATGATGTTGGTGTCGTAGCAGATCAGCACGCCGGCCCGCCAGCCCTGCGGCAGGTCGAAGACGGTGTAGTCCGAGCCGCTCTGGACGAGCGGGTGCTCGAAGGCGTGCAGCTTGCGGTGGCGGCGGACGCTCCCGTCCGGCAGGGCGACCACGTAGGTGTTGTGGTAGACGCCGGGCGCGCTGCGCTCGACCAGCCCGGCGCCGACGCTCAGGCCGTGCTGGCGGGCGAGGGCCACGAGCCGCGCGGTGCTCGGGCCGTCGGGCACCGGCTCGGCGAGCGCGTCCAGCTCCTCGGGGGCGAGCTTGCGCAGGAACCAGTAGCCGGTGACGCAGCACTCGGGGAAGACGACCAGCTGCGCGCCCCGGCCGGCCGCCTGCGCCGTGAGGGCGGCGATCTTCTCCAGGTTGGCCCGCTTGTCCCCGGCGCTGCTCTCCATCTGCACCGCCGCCACGCGCAGCGGCTCGGGCGGCAGCGGGCGCGTTTCGACGCTCATGCTCTCTCCTCTGCTTACGCGGCCACCAGGGCGAGCGGTCGCACGGGCGATCCGGTGGCCCCGACGAACTTCAGCGGCGTGCAGACGAACGCGAAGCGGTGCGCGCCCGCCGCGGCGAGCTCGCCCAGCCGCATGTTCTCGATGATGTAGACGCCGCGCTGGGCGAGCAGGATCAGGTGCCCCGGCAGCGTGCAGCCCAGCTCCGCGTCGCGCAGCCCGATGACGTCCCAGGCCATCGTGTCCGCGCCGACCGCGACCACCCCCTGGTCCGCCAGCCAGCGCGAGCCGTCGGCGGCGACTCCGGGGCCGGCCAGGTAGCGCTCGGGGTCGTCCCAGGCCTGCTCGTTGCCGGTGTAGACCAGGGCGACGTCGCCGGGCGCGATGGTGAGGCCCTGGCGCTCGCAGCAGGCCCGCAGCTCGGCGGCGCTGATCGCGTACCCGGCCGGCAGCGCGTCTGTGCCGAAGAAGGCCGGCATGTCCAGCAGCACGCCCGGCGCGACGATCGGCGGGATCTGCTCGACGCCGTGCACGCTGAAGCCGCCCGACGACTGCACCTGCGCGTCGACCGGCACGCCGCCGCACAGCGTGAGGTCGGCGGCCTGGTGGCAGAGCGCGTCGATGTGCGTGCCGGTATGCTCTATGCAGACGATCATCCCCGAGGCGCTGCTGCGCGGCCCGTCCTGGCCGTAGGTGTCCTGGTGGCGGCGGTGGAGCACATAGCTGTAGCCGGGCCGGTGGGCCGGGTGAATGGGCATGCGATCGGTGCGCGGCTGCTCGAGGTCGAAGACCCGCATCGGGCGCTGCGGGTCGCCGAGCGACAGGCGGATGGCGCGGTCGTGCATTGGCGGCTCCTCCAGATGGTGTATCGGCGCGGGCGTGCGCTGCGCTCAGTCTACCCGAACTCCGGCGAGAGCTGCGCGGCCGCCCCGGCGGCCCTTCCGCGAGCGTAGGGTATACTGCCCCGGTCCGTGCAGAGAAGGGAGACCCGCGATGCCTGAGCTGCAGATCGGCTGGCACATGCCGTCGTTCCCGGTGGACGGGAGCGACGGGCCGGCCTTCATCGGCCAGATCCACCGCACGCTGGAGCGCATCCACCCGCACATCGACTCGGTCTGGGTGGACGACCACCTGATGCCGTGGGCGCGCTGGCAGCCGAACGACACCCCGTACCTGGAGTGCCTCACCACGATCGCCTCGTTCTCCGCCGCCTACCCGACGCTCCGCTTCGGCGCCAGCGTCCTCTGCCAGTCGTACCGCAACCCGGGCCTGCTGGCGAAGATGGCGGCCAACCTGCAGCTGCTGACTGGCGGGCGGTTCCTGTTCGGGATCGGCGCCGGCTGGATGGAGGAGGAGTACCGCGCCTACAACTACCCCTTCCCGCCGCCGGCGGTGCGCGTCGCCCAGCTCGAGGAGACCATCCAGATCGTGCGGCTGCTCTGGACGGAGGCGCCGGCCAGCTTCCACGGCGCCCACTATCGGGTCGACAACGCCTACTGCGAGCCGCGCCCGAACCCCATCCCGCCGATCCTGGTCGGCGGGGGCGGCGAGCAGCTCACGCTGCGCGTGGTGGCGAAGCACGCGGACTGGTGGAACATCCCCGGCGGGAGCGCGGCGAACTACGCCCGCAAGCTCGACGTGCTGCGCCGGCACTGCGCGGCCGTTGGCCGGCGCTTCGAGGACATCCGCAAGACCTGGTCGGCCGAGGCGATCGCGGTCGCCGAGACCGAGGCGGAGGCGCGCCGGATCGCCGCGGCCTCGCCCTACGCCGGGCAGGACGCGATCGTCGGCACGCCGGAGCAGGTGGCGCAGCAGCTGCGCGCCTTCACCGACCTGGGGGTCGACTATCTGATCGTGCGGGTGCTGGACTTCCCGGCCACCGCCGGGATCGAGCTGTTTCTGCAGGAGGTCGTGCCGCGGCTACGGGCGCTGCCCTGAGCCGTCGCGCCGGACGAATCCGCAGGATGCTCGCTGATCCTCGGATCGGCCGGGATGGAGGGAGAGATGAAACTCGCGCTTCAGCTCAACAACTACGTCTGGGAGGGCGGCCCGCCCCGGCTGGGCGCCACGCTGTCCGCGATCGCGCAGGCCGCCGACGAGTGGGGCTTCAGCCGCATCGCCGTCGTCGATCACCTGTGGGCGATCCCGCCCTGGATGGGCTCGCACGAGGACCAGCTGCCGGAGTGCTACACGACGCTCGCGTACCTGGCGGCCAGCACGAAGCGCGTCGAGCTGATCGCCCTCGCGACGCCGCCGCACTTCCGCGCCCCGGCGCTGCTGGCCAAGATGGTCTCCACGCTGGACGTGCTGTCCGGCGGGCGGGCCTGGCTCGGCGCCGGCGCGGGCGACTACGCGGACGAGGCGATCGGGCTGGGGATGCCCTACCCGCCGGTCGCGGAGCGCTTCGAGATGCTGGAGGAGACGGTGCAGATCTGCCTGCGCATGTGGAGCGGCCAGCACGGCGACGGCCAGCCCTTCCACGGCAGGCACTTCCAGCTCCAGCGCGCGCTCAACACGCCGCAGCTGCCGCCGCGCCCCGACCGGCCGCGCCCGCCGATCTTGATCGCCGGCGGCGGCGAGCAGAAGACGCTGCGCCTGGTCGCGCGCTACGCCGATGCGTGCAACCTCCCGTTCGGCCCGCAGATCCCGCGGAAGCTGGATGTGCTGCGCCGCCACTGCGAGGCCGAGGGGCGCGACTACGACGCGATCGAGAAGACCTGCGCGTACTACTTCGACGTCGGGGAGGACGGCTCGAAGGTCGGCCAGCTCGTCGAGCAGCTGCGCTCGCTGGCTCAGCAGGGCATCCAGACGGTCTTCGGCGCGGTTCCGGGCGTGGAGCGGATCACCCCGCTGGAGGTGATCGGCCGCGAGGTCATCCCCGCTGTGGCGGACCTGTGACTCGGGCGCGCTGTACGAAGCGGTCACGGGGAACGCGCGGCGCTCCCCGTGACCGTGAGCGGCAGCCTCCACTGCCGCGATGCCGGCTGGCGTCACGCCCGCGCGGCTACTGCCCGCACTGCCTGGCCTCCGCGAGCGCGTTCGCCTGCGCGAGCAGAGCGCCCGGATCTGCGTCCGCCGCGGCCTGCGCGACGTTGGCCGTGCTGAGCTGGAGCGGGTACGGCGGGGCCGAGTCGCCGACCGGCACGTTCACGCGGTGGACGGCGTAGCAGCCGTAGAAGCGCTGGACCGAGCCGTCGCTCTGGGTCGCGGCGATGACCACCGGCACGCCGTAGTAGACGCTGCCGGCGCCGGCGTCGCTCGTGACGGTGCCGGTCGTGATCGCGACCGAGGCGGTGTCGCGGTAGCCCGCGGCGAACTCCTGGTAGCTGGCCGGCACGGCGCCGGGCCGGCCCGGCTGCTCCCAGTAGCTGTAGGCGCGCTGGTACTCGCGCCGGTTGATCGCGTTGTAGTAGGAGTTCACCAGCGCCACCGGGTCGCTCCAGTTCGCGACGAGCGGCGGGCCGCTCAGGCCGCTCGCGACCTGCACGCCGAAGACGATCGGCGGCTGGTCCGGCCCGCGCGTCACCTGCACCTGCAGGTAGTCGGGGCTACCGGCGGCGCCGGCGAGGCCGAACTGGAACACGTTGCGGCCCGGCTGCGGGCCGGCGGGCGCGAGCTGCCACGGAGGCGGGCCGGAGAGCTGGCGCAGCTGCACCTGGAGCGCGCCCGGGTCCACCGGCTGCGGGAACCGGAGCGAGACCGTGAGGCCCTTGGTGTCCCGCGGCACCAGCGCCGTCTGGCCCGGCTCGATCGCGATCGGATCCGGCGCCGCGGCGATCTCGATCCGCAGGCGGTCCTGCTCGCCGAGCAGCTGCGTGCCGAGCAGCCCGAGCAGCACCTGGCTGCCGGGCGGCAGCTCCGGGTGGTACTCGAAGCGGGCGCGCTCGAAGTACTGCACCGTGTAGGTGCGGCCGTCGGTCGGGCTGACCTCCTGGAACTCCTCGCTGATCGGGTAGCCGAAGATCGGCAGCCCGCCGTTCTGCCTCCAGAAGCTGAGGAAGCCGCGCCCGAGCGTGTGGCCGGTCTGCGGGAAGTACTCGATGCCCGGGTCGGCCGGGGCGCCGACCGGCTGGAAGGGCGGCTCGCCCTCGCGCCCCTGGGTGACCTCGCTGCCCAGCCGCCCGAGCAGCACCTGCGAGCCGGCCGGCAGCTCGGGGTGCAGCTCGAAGCGGGCGCGCTCGAACCACTGCACCTGCAGCTCCCGGCCGGTCGCCGGGTCCTGCTGCGTCCGCACGTCGGAGATCGGGTAGCCGAAGATCGGCAGTCCGCCGCCGCGCCGCCAGGTATCGAGGAACGCGCCCGACACCGTGTGGCCCGTCTCGGGGAAGAACTGGTCGTTGCTCTGGGCGCCGCCGGGGCGGGCCGGCAGCAGCGCCAGCAGGGCGCCGGCGAGCAGCGCCAGCAGGGCGAGCGGCGGGCCGTAGGGCGCTATCGCCGTGTATCGATCACGCATGTTGTCGCTCCATCCTTCTCAGGTCCGTGCGTGCCACGCAGCCCGCTCATCGCGCGCCTGGCGCCCCTGTGCGCGTGGTGCTACCCGGCGAGAGAGGCGCCACCGCCGGCGACATGCCGGGGAATCTGCCAGTGCTGATCGGCGAGAGGGGCGTGGGGAAGAACGCGCGGGCCGCCGCCCCCGCCGCGCGGCAGGAGATGCGGCCCTTCGGTGAGGACAGCAGACTCTGCGCCACGAGCGTCCCTGGCTCGCGGGTGGCGAACTCGCCGCAGCTCCACTCGCTTCGGAGGCGGCTCGGCGGGCGCAGCGGATCGATACTTCTACGGGTAGACGAAGCGGCTCACCTCTGCGCCGGCTGCATCTCTAAGGACGGCCGTGTCGCCGCTGTTGTTCCACACCGGCTGCGAGCGGCCCCAGTAGAGATCGGTGGCGGTGTCGGCGCCGGCCCGCACCCAGACGCGCACCTCGGCGCCCGGCGCGAGCGTGAACTCGGGGAACCTGTAGGTCGCCCCGGACGCGTCCGCCAGCGTCCAGCCGGTCATCGTGACGGGCGCGGAGCCCGCGTTCTGCAGCAGCACGTACTCGCCCGCGAGGTCGTCGCCCGGCGGGTTGTACTCGACGGTCACGATCCGCACGCCGGCCCCCTGCGCCGCCTGTGTCGGGGCAGCCCCGCCGCCTCCGGCGCCGGGCGCGCAGCCCTCGCCGCTCAGCGCGGCCTCCACCGTGTCGGGGAGCTCGGCCAGCAGGTCCAGGCCAGTGAGCGACTCGATACAGCTGACAGTGGTGGCGAACTCCGTCCAGCGCCGGCCCGCCACCGACGCGTCGTTGGGCATCAGCACCGCGATCACCGTCGTGTCCCCGGTGATGCGCGCCAGGTCGCCCTGGCCGTCGGGCAGCACCACGGCCACCTTCCAGACCGCCGCGGGCACGGTGATCGCGCCGTTGGCGATCGTCCCGGCGGCGCCCTGCGGCCCGGCGATGATGTACGCCTCGTTGCCGTCGCGCACGACGCTGCGCAGGTGCTCCTCCAGATCGGCCCAGGGCCCCTGGTTGTTGGCGGGCGCCTGCGGCACGATGTTGGTGAGGATGAAGGTCGCCTCGTTGTCGGCCGGGCTGGCGGTGCGGTCGGCCGAGGGCACCAGGTGGCCGCGGTCGTAGCCGCTGCCGGTGTAGTCGCGGTGCTGCGCCCGGTACCAGCCCTCCGGCAGCGAGGTGTCGGTGATGAACGGGCCGGAGTAGCGCTCGACGGAGCCCATGTCGGATGCGGAGAGGTGCCAGCTGGCCCAGATGGCCGTGCCGCGGCTGCGGTCGTAGCCGAGCGCGTACTGCGGGCGGCTGATGAGGTAGTTGTCCGGCTGGTTGGGGTCGCTGACGGCCCCGCTCGGGTTGCCGAGCATGAGATGGTCGTCGTCGCTCTGTCGTGCCGCCGGCGCGGTGGTCTGCCTCTGCGGCGTGCTGGGCGCGGCGGTGGGCGCCTGCGTCGTCGAGGGCTGCACCAGGTCCGTGCGGCTCAGGATGAACGCCACCACGGCCAGCACCAGAAGGATCACGATCAGCTGCACGATGAGGCGACGCCGGGAAGTGCGTCGGCGGCGAGACGTGCGGCGTTGCCGGGGCATAGCGAGGACTCCTATGTCTGGATCAAAGTGGTGCGCAGGCCGACGGTGGCGCCCGCGGGGTCCTGGCCGGCGATGACGACGGTGACCTGGACCCGGCCGGCGTAGTAGACGGCCACGTCGCGCAGGCGGGCGGCGATCAGATCGCGCAGCGCGGCGAAGCGGGCCGCCTGCTCGCGCTGCTCCTCGTCCATCCAGTCGGCGACGCGTGCGAGCGGGCCGAAGAAGGCGTCGAGCGTGCGCGTCTCGACCGGGGCGTCGGGCGGGAGCTCCAGGTGGGCGCGCAGCGAGTCGGGCGTCAGCGGCCCCTCGCCCTGCCAGCGGAACGGCTCGAGCGGGTAGTCGCTCTCGCTCGGCACGAGCAGGCCGTCGGCGGCCGCGGCGATCTCGGCGAGCGTGTCGTCCGCCGGCGCGGTCTCTTGGGCAGGCGGCGGCTCGGTCTCTTCAGCGGCGGGCGTTCCTTCCTGCGGCTCGGGCGTATCGCCGCCGTTCGCAGACGACGGCTCGGTTTCTTCAGCAGACAATTCAGGCTCTTCAGCAGGCGGCGGCTCAGTCTCTTCAGCGGCAGGCGTTCCTTCCTGCGGCTCGGGCGTATCGCCACCGTTCGCAGACGACGGCTCGGCTTCTTCGGCGGACAATGCGGTCTCTTCGGCAGATGTCTCCGCGGGCGGCGGGGCGTCCGCGGCGGGCGTTCCTTCCTGCGGCTCGATTTCTTCAGCAGACAATTCAGGCTCTTCAGCAGGCGGCTCGGTTTCTTCGGCAGATGTCTCCGCGGGCGGCGGGGCGTCCAACTCAGCCGGAATGGCGCGCCGCAGCGCAGCGAGCGAGGCGTCGCCGATACCCTTCACCCTGGCCACCGCGCCGCCGTCCGCGTCGTGCAGCTGGCTCACGAACGAGGCCGGGTCGAGGCCGCGGAGCTGCGACTCCTCGGCGGCGGACGAATCCGTGACGAGCCGCAGGTCGCGCAGCAGCGCGCTGCGGATCCGGCGTCCGATAGCCAGCTGGCGGATCCAGGCCGCGAGCGCCGCCGCGCGGGCGGCATCGGAGCGGTCTTCTGTGGTAGGCACGGCGGTCCCTGTTGTTCCTCTGCACGGTCTTGCGGCGACCGGCGAGCCACTGCGCCGGTTGCAGAACCAGTATAGCACCGAGGAACGACTGAGTTGTCGGGCGGCGGGCCGTACGCTGGCGCGCACCAACACCCTTGACGGCGCGCGCCGCGGGGGCGTATACTGCGCGTATCCCGAAGCACTCATGGCACATACGGCCACCGCACCGCCGCGGATTCCTCACGGGTAGCGAACACACGGCCGCCGATGATGCAGAACGCCCTTGTCATACAGGCCGGCTCCGTCTACCGGGCGCTGACCGACCTCACCCACGAGCTGATCGGCGAGTCGCACGACGCTGCGGCGGCGATCCAGACCGCGATCGACGCGCTGGGCGCCGCGGGCGGCACGGTCACGCTGGGCCGCGGCCGGTTCGACCTGCGCGCGCCCGTCCGGCTGGCGAGCCGCGTCTGGCTGCGCGGCAGCGGCCGCGCGACGCGCCTGGTGGTCGCCGCGGACAACGCGGAGGGCATCGGGGTGCTGGCGTCCGGGGCGCACGGGGCGGTGGTGTCCGACATGGCGCTGCGCCCGGCGGAGTGGCAGGCGGGCGTGGCCGGCGTCGTGCTCGACGGCTGCGGCGACAGCGAGGCGCGCGACCTGTTCTGCGCCGGCTTCGGGCAGTGCGGGGTGTGGCTGCGCGGCAGCTCGTTCCTGTGCCGGGTCCGCGGGTGCAGCCTGGCCGGCAACGCCCGCGCCAACCTGCTGCTCGAGGAGCTGCGCAGCGGGCCGTACGGCAGCTACGTGCCCAACCTCGTCAGCGGCTGCACCTGCTACGCCGGCGGCGCGGGGATCGAGTGCCGCCGGGCGGTCGCCGTGAACATCACCGGCTGCGTGGTGCACCAGAGCCGCGGCCCGGCCTACCACTTCCACACGCGCAGCAACGGCGGGGCGCTGGTCGGCTCGCGCTCGTACCAGATCGGCGGCGATGCGGTCGTCGTGGAGCGCTCCGACGAGCTGACCCTCAGCGGCAACACGCTGTGCTGGCACGGCGACTGCGGGATCGTGGTGCGCGACTCGGCCTGGGGCGCGGTCACCGGCAACCAGATCGTGGACACCGGCAGCGGCGAGGCGCCCGACGCGTCGGGCGCGGCGCTCCGCGACGGGATCGCGCTGTACGGCGCGAGCGGCTACCAGATCAGCGGGAACACAATCTTCAACTGGGGCGTCGCGCCGCCGCTGCGCTACGGCGTCTGGGAGGACGAGCGCGGCGCCGGGAACAGCATCGTGGGGAACAGCGTGAACTACTACGCGGCCGGGGCCGTCCTGGCGCAGGGCCAGGGCACGCTCAGCCGCGACAACCAGGGGCGCGGCGAGCGGCCGTACAACCTGCCGCCGGGCGCCGCGCTGCCGCCGGCCGAGCTCCAGCGCTTCCAGCGCGAGCTGACCGAGCAGTTCGTGGCGCTCTTGACTGAGCTGGAGGACCAATGACCGGCTGGCAGTACGATATCATCGGCGTCGGGTCGGTGGCGGTGGACGACCTGCTGTACGTGGCCGAGTACCCGCCGCCGGACTCGAAGACGCGCGTGCTGCGGCGGGTGCGCCAGTGCGGTGGCCTCACCGGCACCGCGCTGGTGGCCGCGGCGCGCGCCGGCGCCCGCTGCTGCTTCGCGGGCGTCGTCGGCACCGATGAGCTCTCGGACACTGTGGCCGAGCAGCTCGAGCGCATGGGCGTGTCGACCCGCTGGATGGCCCGCGCGCCGGCGGCGCGGGTCATCCACTCGGTGATCGTGGTCGAGCAGCGGCGCCAGACGCGCACGATCTTCTACGACCTGGAGGGCGCGCTCGGGGCGCTGCCGGACTGGCCGCCCGAGGAGGCGATCCTGTCGGCGCGCGCGCTGTACGTCGACCACCTCGACTGCGCGCGGTCGCTGCGGGCGGCGCGCCTGGCGAGCAGCGCCGGCATCCCGGTCATTGCGGACTTCGAGTACGTCTCGGCGCCGGAGTTCGAGGAGCTGCTCGGCCTGGTGAATCACCTCATTCTGCCGGCCGCGTTTGCGGCGGAGCTGAGCGGGGAGGACGATCCCGCGGCGGCGGCGCGCGCCCTCTGGAGCGAGCGGCGCGCGCTGGTGGCCGTGACCTGCGGCGTGGATGGCGTGTGGTGGGTGGAGCGCGATGCGCCTGAGGCGGCGTGGCACCAGCCGGCCTTCCCGGTCGAGACGGTCGACACCACCGGCTGCGGCGATGTGTTCCACGGCGCCTACGCCGCGGCGCTGGCCCACGGCCTGGACGCCCCGGAGCGCATCCGCTTCGCGGCGGCGGCGGCGGCGCTCAAGGCGACTGCGCCCGGCGGCCAGGCCGGAATCCCCAGCCGCGCCGATGTCGAGGCGTTCCTGGCCGAGCGGGCGGAGGCGGCGGCGGCCGAGGTCGGTGCGGCGGTCCGGCAGGGGCGGGCGCGCGCGCGCTGAGGCGCAGCCCTTCCACACGAAGACGGACCGG
>CALJIC010000011.1 GCA_937974195.1 uncultured Roseiflexaceae bacterium
AAGCCGTCGCGCCCCCTCGGTCCTTCCACGCCCGGCGTGAGTTACAGCGGCGAGATGGCCAGGAGCTCCTCGTAGTCCCTGACGACCAGATCGGCCTGGGTGTTGGCGCGCAGCTCATCGGCGGTGTGCGTGGTGGCCAGCGCCACACACTGCATGCCGGCCGCCTTCGCCGCCGCGACGCCCGAGTAGGCGTCCTCGAACACCAGGCACCGCTCCGGCGCCACGCCGAGGCGCCTGGCCGCCTCGAGGAAGATATCCGGCGCCGGCTTGCCGTGCGCCACCTCGTCGCCCAGCGTCAGCGATGCGAACCGCCCCTCCAGCCCGAGCACCCGCAGCATCGGCTCGACATTGATCCGCGGCGCGGAGGTTGCCAGGCCATAGGGGATGCCGCGGGCGTCCAACCGATCGAGCACCTGCAGCAGCCCCGGCACCGGCACGATGCTGGCCATCAGCTCGTGGTAGATCCGCTCCTTCTCCTCGGCGTAGCGCTCGATCTCCTCGTCGGTCAGCTCGCGCCCGAAGAGCACCGGCAGGATCTCACGGTTGCGCTTGCCGGACAGGCTCGCGGCGACCTCGGGCGGCGGATGCTTCAGGTTATAGCGCGCGCCGAAGATCACGAACGCCTCGGTGTGGAGGCGCATGTTATCGGTGATCGTGCCGTCCATGTCGAAGATGGCGGCGTCGAAGGGATGTAGCGCCAATCTCAAACCTCTTGTAGTGAACTAACTCTCGATCTCTTCCAGCCGCAGCGAGAGCACTTTCGAGCCGCCGTCCTCGCCCATCGATATGCCGTAGATCGTATCGGCGATCTCGATCGTCCCGCGGTTGTGGGTGACGATCAGGAACTGCGTCTGCTCGGCGAGCTCGGCGAGCGCCTCGCGGAACCGCCCGACGTTGCTCTCGTCGAGCGCGGCATCCACCTCGTCCAGCACGCAGAACGGCGACGGGTTGACCTTCAGGATGGCGAACAGCAGCGCGACGGCCGTCAGCGACCGCTCGCCGCCGGAGAGCAGCGCGAGGGTCTGCTGGCGCTTGCCGGGCGGCCGCGCGATGATCTCCACTCCCAGGCCGTCCATCCCCTTGGGCGCCACGTGCAGCCCGCCCGCGCCGTTCGAGCCGTTCGTCTCCACGCCGTTCGACGACTCGTCGCTGCGCTGCAGCACCAGCTGCGCCTGCCCGCCGCCGAACAGCTGGGCGAAGGTGCGCTCGAACTCGGCGGCCACGGCCCCGAAGGTGGTCTCGAAGCGCGCGCGCATGGCCGCGTCGAGCTCGCCGATCAGCGCGCCGAGCGACGCCGCCGCGCGCCGCAGGTCGTCGATCTGGCCGCTGAGGAACGCGTGGCGCTGGGCGGCCTCCTCGTACTCCTCGAGCGCCAGCGGGTTGACGACGCCCAGGCGGGCGATCTTGGCCTTCAGCTGCTGGATCTTGGCCTGGAGATCTTCTTCGTCCTCATCACCGGGCGCCGGCGGTTGGGGCGAATCTTCGCCGGCGGCCGGCGGACCTTCGTCTGCTGCCGGCGACGCCTGACCCTCCGCGGCGATCGCCTCGATGTCGATGTCGTCGGCGGCGGCCCGCTCCCACAGCGCGTCGAGCCGGTCGCGGGCGCGCTGCAGCTCGAGCATCGCCCGGCCGTAGGCGCTCTCAGCCTCCAGCAGCTCGGCGCTCAGGGCGCTCTCGCGCTGCTCGGTGTCGGAGAGCGCGGCCTCGCGCGCCGCCAGGTCCTGCTCGGCCGGGTCGATCAGGGCGCGCAGCTCGTCGATCTGGGCCAGCAGCGAGCTGTGGGTCGCCTCCAGGTCCCGGTTACGCGCGTCGAGCGCCGCCCGCTCCCGCTGCAGCTCGTCGGCCCGCTGTCTCGCGGATGCGATCTGCTCCGCGAGCCGCGCCATGTTCTGGGCGGTCGCCTGGCGCAGCGCCCGCCCCGCGCGCACCTCGCTCTCCGCGGACGTCGCGGCGACGCGCGCGTCCTCGATGCGCGCGCGGGCCTCCTGGTCCTGCTCGGCCTGCGCCTGCTCCTCGGCGCGCAGCCGCTCGAGCTCAGCGCGCGCCTCCGCCCGGCGCGTCTCGAGCGCCGCCTGCTCGGCCGCGAGCGCCTGCCCCTGCGCCTCCAGCTCGGCCAGGTCGGCGGCGATCTGCTGGAAGCGCCCCTGCCGCAGCGCGAGGTCAGCCTCGGCGCGTGTGACGTCGCGCTGGGCGCTCTCCAGCTCGGCGCGGCGCGCCTCGGCCTCCTGCGCAGCCCGGCGGCGCGCGTGCTCGGCCTCCTGAAGGGCGCGCTCGGCGGCGGCAGCCGCCCGGTCGAGCTCGGCCCGCTCCGCAGCCGCCTGCTCGAACGCCTGCCGCAGCTCGGCGACCTGCTGCGGCAGCTCGCGCAGCTCACGCTCGCGCCGCAGCGTCCCGCTCTCCTTCACCTGCGCGCCGCCGGTCACCGCGCCGCCGGTGCTCACCTGCTCGCCGGACAGCGTGACGATCGTCCAGCCGCCCGATAGGCGCCGCAGCTCGCGGCGGGCGGCCGCAAGGTCGCGCACCACCAGCGTGCGCGAGAGCAGGTAGTCCGCCACAACCCGGTACCGCTCGTCCACCTCCACCAGGTCGGCGGCCACGCCGAGCACATCCCCCTGCTCGCCGGCATCTGTGCGCTGCGCCCGTCCTCGGTCGTCGGCCGGGGAGTGGCGCGCGCGGATCGTATCCAGCGGAAGAAACGTCGCGCGGCCGGCGCCGCTCCTCTTGAGCGCCTCGATCGCCCGCTCCGCGTCCTCCCAGCGCTCGACGACGATATGCTGCAGGCGCGAGCCGAGCGCAACCTCGATCGCCGTCTCGATCTGCGGCGGGACGCGCAGGATCGACGAGACCAGCGTGAAGCCAGCCCGGCGCTGCGACTCGGCCCACTGCATGGCGGCCTTCACCCCGGCGAAGGTGCCCGCGTAGCTGCGCTGCAGCCGGGTGAGGCTCTCCAG
The DNA here is from genome assembly GCA_937974195.1 of uncultured Roseiflexaceae bacterium. Lineage (GTDB taxonomy): Bacteria > Chloroflexota > Chloroflexia > Chloroflexales > Roseiflexaceae > CALJIC01. Next base: position 2,952 of record CALJIC010000011.1, read on the forward strand.
GCGCGCCTCGGCATCGGCCAGCGCGCGGCGCTTCTGCGCGGCCTCCTCCTCGGCGCGGCTGCGCCGGCCGCGGGTCGCCTCGAGCTCCTGGCGGGCCTGCTCCACGGCGGCGGCGGCCTGCTGCGCGGCCTGTGTCGCGGCGGCGGCCCGCTGCTCGGCATCGGCCAGCGCCGCGCGCCGTGCGGCCAGCGCGCGCTCCAGCTCGGCCAGCGCCGCCTCCTGCTGCTGCTGGTCCTCGGCGAGCCGGGAGCGGCGCTGGGCCAGCTGCTCGGCCCGCCGCTGGCGCTCCTCCAGCGCCGCCGCGGCCTCCAGCTCAGCGCGCTGCGCGGCGTCGAGCGCCTGCCGCAGCTCGCGCCGCTGCGCCTCGCGGCCGGCGAGCTCCTCCTCGAGCGCGCGCTGCGCGGCGCGCAGCTCAGCCAGGCGCGCCTCGTCGGCGGCCAGGCGCGCGTCCGCCTCCGCCAGCTCCCGCTCGAGCTCCTCGCGCCGCAGGTCGAGCTCCCCGCGCGACCGCTCGAGCTCCTCTGCCTGGCGCAGCAGCGCCGCGTGGCGCTCGTTGCCGACCGCCAGGTCGCGCTGGGCAACCTCGGCGCGGGCGTGGAGCGCGCTGCTCTCGTTGTGCAGCGCGGCCAGCTCGGCCCGCCGGGCGCGCAGCTCGTCGCGGGCGCCGCGCAGCTCCTCGGCCAGGGCCGCGGCGGCGGAGCGCCGCGCCTGAAGCTCGGACTCGCGGAGCCGCTCGACCTGCTCGGCCTCGTGCAGCGCCCGGCGCGCGGAGCGCCAGAGCGCCGCGTAGTGGCGCTCCAGCAGCGCGCGCAGCTCGGCGCTCAGGTCGCGGTGGGTGCGGGCCAGCGCCGCCTGGCGCTTGAGCGAGCGCATGCGCGGCTCCAGCTCGGCCAGCAGATCGGCCACCCGCTCCACGTTGGCGTTCGTCTCACGCAGCCGGCGCTCGGCGTCGGCGCGGCGGCTCTCGTAGACGCTGATCTCCGCGGCGTCCTCGAAGAGGCGCCGGCGCTCAGTGGGGCTGAGGTTGAGCGCGCTGTCCACCAGGCCCTGGTTGATCACCGTGTACGAGCCGCCGAGCGGCCCGATCGCCTCGAGGATGTCGCGCAGGCGGACCTTGGTGCGGTTGATGAAGTACTCGTTCTCCCCGGCGCGGGTGGCGCGGCGGGTCAGCGTGACCTCGCCGTAGGGCAGGGGCAGCAGCCGGTCGCTGTTGTCGATCGTCAGCGAGACCTCGGCGAAGCCAGCGGGGGCGCGGCGCCCGCCGCCGGCGAAGAGCAGGTCCTCGGTGCGCTTCGAGCGCAGCGCGGAGAAGCTCTGCTCGCCGAGCACCCAGCGCACCGCGTCGACCAGGTTCGACTTGCCGCTGCCGTTCGCGCCGACGATCGCGGTCACGCCGGGGCGGAACTCGAAGACCGTGCGCGTGGAGAACGTCTTGAAACCCTGGATTTCGATACGCTTGAGATACATGTGCTCGGTGATGCCCCGCTCGACAACAATTGTGCATTATAGCACAGGCGATCTGCGCGCCGCGGCCAGCGTTGTGAAGCGGGCGCCGCCTGCGTCAGGCCCTTCTCCAGTACGGCTGCGCTGCTGCCGTTGTGGCGCTGTTGACAGGGCCGTACAATGTGAAGAACACACAGATGTTGACATGTGCCGCCGATCGTATCATTATTAGCCGGTCGAGTGCGGTAAGATTCTTAGCGAGGCCGCCGGTCGGGCCGTTGTATCCGACATGGGAACGCTGCAATTTGAGAAGATTGCATTTTGTTCATCTTGACAGAAGATGCTCGGAGCGAGTATTATTACCACTACCCTGGATCAAGTGCAAAGTGATCGAGAGCTTCTAGCGGCGCTGCGTTGCGTCCCGCTCGCCGATCGCTGTTTGTTGCACCTTAACAAGTGCATAGTGGGAGGACGTCGTGCAAGGGCTTGAATGGGCCGTGCTGGCGCTGGTGGTAGGTCTTGCCGCCGGGGCGGGTATCGGCATCGTCATCTATAGGAACAGTATGCAGAGCCGTATCCGGCAGGCCGAGGCCGAGGCCCGGCTGCAGCTGGAGGCGGCTCGTTCGGAACAGAAGGACCTGATCCTCCGCGCCACGGACGAGGCGCTGCGGCTGCGCAACGAGGCCGAGGCCCAGATCCGCGAGGCGCGCGCGGCGCTCGTCAAGCAGGAGGAGCGCCTGCAGCGCAAGGAGGAGAACCTCGATCGCAAGCTAGAGGGGCTCGAGCGGCGCGAGCGGCAGATCCAGAGCCGCGAGCGGCAGATCGAGCAGCTGCAGCGCGAGGCTGAGCAGCTCCGCAACGAGCAGCGGCAGGAGCTGGAGCGCATCTCCGCGCTCAGCCAGGAGGAGGCGCGCAATATCATTCTGCAGCGCGTCGAGCAGGAGACGCGCGAGGAGAGCGCGCGGCGAATCCGGGAGATCGAGCGCCAGGTCCGTGAGGAGTCGGATAAGATAGCGCGTAAGATCGTCAGCATGGCGATCCAGCGCTGCGCGTCCGACTACGTCGCCGAGGTGACGGTCTCGACGGTGGCCCTGCCGAGCGAGGAGCTCAAGGGGCGCATCATCGGGCGCGAAGGACGCAACATCCGCGCCTTCGAGCAGTTCACCGGCGTGGACATCATCGTCGACGACACGCCTGAGGCGGTCACCCTCTCCTGCCACGACCCTGTCCGTCGTGAGGTCGCGCGGCTAGCGCTGATCAAACTGCTGAAGGACGGCCGCATCCACCCGACGCGCATCGAGGAGGTGGTGCTCAAGACTCAGCAGGAGGTCGAGCAGATCATGCGCGAGGAGGGGGAGCGGGTGGCCTATGAGGCGAACGTGCAAGGGCTGCACCCCGACCTGATCAAGCTGCTCGGTCGCCTGAAATATCGCACCAGCTACGGGCAGAACGTACTGCAGCACTCGCTGGAGTGCGCGCTGCTGGCGGCACACATGGCCGCCGAGCTGGGCGCCAACATCAACGTGGCCAAGACTGCCGCGCTTCTGCACGATATCGGCAAGGCCGTTGACCACGAGGTGCAGGGGCCGCACGCGCTCATCGGAGCAGATATTGCACGCAGGCTCGGTCGCTCGCCGGCGATTGTCCACGCGATCGCTGCGCACCACAACGACGAAGAGCCGCAGTCAGTCGAGGCATTCCTGGTACAGGCCGTGGACGCGATCTCTGGCGGGCGCCCCGGCGCGCGTCGCGAAACGCTCGACCTGTACATCAAGCGCCTGGAGGCGCTCGAGACGGTTGCCACATCGTTTAGCGGCGTCCAGCGCGCCTTCGCCGTCCAAGCGGGGCGCGAGGTGCGCGTGATGGTTCAGCCGGACGCGATCGATGATCTTGGCAGCATACACCTTGCGCGTGACGTCGCCAAGAAGATCGAGGAGAGCCTGCAGTATCCCGGTCAGATCAAGGTGACGGTTATCCGCGAGACTCGCGCGGTGGATTACGCTCGTTAACAGCAGCTCCAGGCCTAAGCCAAGGATTCCGACTATGGACGCGGACAAGGACGCCACGGCGACAAACGTCCCGCCAGCATCCCGATCAACTCCCATCACATCCGAGGAGGAACGAATGACGAACCTGTCGCATCCAACCCCTGTCGCCCGCGCCGTCGGTGCGAGCGGTCCCAATACGCTGGAGCGTCATAGCGCCGAGGTGTTGAAGGTCTCCACCCGGTCGCGCCCGAGCGCGGTGGCCGGTGCCATCGCCGGTGTGATCCGCGACAGCGGTATGGCCGAGGTTCAGTCGATCGGCGCTGGCGCGACGAATCAGGCGATCAAGGCGGTCGCCATCGCTCGCAGCTATCTCGTCGAAGAGGGGATCGATATCGTCTGCACGCCCTCGTTCATCGATGTGGCGATCGACGAAGAGGAGCGGACTGCGATCCGCCTGCTCGTCGAGCGCCGCTAGACACACTCCTCCCCTCCCACAACGCCAAAGGGCGGTGGGCCGCAAGGCCCGCCGCCCTTTCGTGTTCGCGCTGCATCTGCGCCTCAGCGCGAGCGCCGCTGCGAGACGAGGATCGAGAGCGTCATGCCGATCGTCATGGCCCCCGCGATGCCGATGGCGCCGCTCATATCGAGCGCGCCCTGCACCACCGGCGCGCCCAGCGCCAGCACCGCCCACGGGATCCACGAGGGGATCAGGAGCAGCTGCTTCCACAGGGTGCTCAGCTGCGACCCGCCGATCGCGATGAGCGTGCCGAACCAACCGATCAGTGCGAAGAAGATTGCGATGACGACGGCATCCGGGAGCATGATCTCGACACCTCCGTAATTGTGATTTCCTGCGCTATTCTACCAACCCGCCTCCGCACACGCACCCCCGCGCGACGCTACTTTGGTCCTTGATTTTGTGTGGTACTTCTCCAGGCGGATTGACGGAGATGCGGCCGCTGACTACAATACCGGCAGGCCAGACGCCGGGAGGGAGTAGACGCGCACGCGCTTGCCAGAGAAGAGGAGCCACCGGCTGAGAGCTCCTCAAGCAGCACGCGTCGAACGTGGCCCGGCCAGGGCCAGCAGGCGAAACGATCTGCCGGCACGCCTGTGGAACGCGCCACTTCGCAGTTCCGCGGCGTATCGAGGTCGCGCGTAACCTGCTGCGGGTGCGCCCGTTACCGCGCGCAAGAGGGGTTGAGGATCCAGGGGTGAAGACCGAGGACCGGGCGACGATCGCCGCCCGATCTCCAGTCTCCATTCTCCGAATCTCCAACCTGAATGTGGGTGGTACCACGGAGGGAGCTCCCTTCGTCCCTGGCAGGACGGAGGGTTTCTTTTTTTGCTATGACGCTCAGAGGCTCGCTGCGGGCGGCCGCACGCGCCATTCGCGCGCTGCTGATCGCCGCCTCGTCGCTGTACGGGCTCGCGATCGTGCTGCTGGCGCTGCTGTGGACGGCAGGCGCCGACGCGTGGTGGGTGAGCCTGACGAATATCTTCGCCGCGCTCCTGTTTGCGCCGCTGATCGTGCTGGTGCCGGCCGCGCTGCTGGTGCCCTCGCGGTGGCTGCGGGGCGCGGTGGTAGCGCCGCTGGCGATCTTCTTCGCCTCGTTCGGCCCGCAGCTGCTGCCGCCGCTCCCGGCCACGTCCGAGGGCACCCCGCTGCGGGTGGTGACGTTCAACCTCCAGGTCACGAACCGCCGCGTGGACGAGGTCATTGCCGCGATCGCCGACCAGAATGCCGACGTGGTGGTGCTGCAGGAGCTCTCGCCGCAGGTCGCCGCCGCAGCCGAGAAGCAGCTGAGCGACATCTACCCGTACCAGGTCCTGTCGGTGTACGAGTGGCCGTCCGAGATGGGGCTGCTGAGCCGCTACCCGCTGCGCGAGGCGCCCGCCCAGCTCGGAGTGCAGCGCCAGCGGGTGACGCTCGACATCGACGGCCGCGAGGTGACGCTGCTGAACATCCACCTGCCCTCGCCGGACTACGACGTCTCGCCGCTGCCCTTCGCGCGCCGCGTGTCGGTCCCCGCCGGCTACGACGATTTCTGGCGGGAGCAGGAGGCGCGGCTGCTGCTGCGCGAGATCGACACGATCGACGGCCCGCTGATCGCCGCCGGCGACTTCAACACCGGCGACCGCGAGCCGCTGTACCAGGCGTTCGCCGCGCGCCTCCGGGATGTGTACCGCGAGACGGCCTGGGGCTTCGGGTTCACGTTTCCGAGCAAGGGGGCGTACTTCGGGGTGCCCCTGCCGCTCCCCGTAGTGCGCATCGACTACGTGTGGACACGCGGCGTGACCCCGGTGGCGGCGCAGGTGAAGTGCGGGGTAGGCGGCTCGGACCACTGTATGCTGATCGCGGATCTGCGCGTGAGCGCTCGGTAGAGGAGAGCTGCGACGGGCCGGCTGGCCCGGCATCTCGGAAAGGGGGTGGTCGCCGTGGTAGGCGATGGCGTAGGAACTGTACGTATGCGAGAGAGACAGAGCGGGTAGCGGCCGGGGCGACGCTGCGCCTCCGGCCCACTCCGCGAGCAGCTGATCTGGAGGTATGCAGCTATGAACTTCCCACCGCGCTACGACGCGGCGCAGAACGAGCGCCGCTGGCAGGAATACTGGGCCCGCGAGCGGATCTACGAGTTCCAGCCCGACGACAAGCGCCCGATCTTCGCGATCGACACCCCGCCGCCCACAGTCTCCGGTGAGCTGCACATCGGCCACGTCTACTCCTACGTCCAGGCCGAGGCGATGGCGCGCTTCTGGCGCATGCAGGGCTTCAACGTCTACTACCCGTTCGGATTCGACGATAACGGCCTCCCGACCGAGCGCTTCGTCGAGCGCAGCCGCGGCATCCGCGCGCGCGATATCGGCCGGCCCGCGTTCATCGCCGCCTGCCTCGAGGTCTCGCGCGAGGTCGAGGACCGCTTCGAGGCGCTGTGGAAGAGCCTCGGGTTCAGCGTCGACTGGCGGCTGCGCTACTCGACGATCGACCCGCTGTCGCGGCGCATCTCGCAGTGGTCGTTCCTCGACCTGTACCGCAAGGGCCGCATCTACCGCGCCCAGGCGCCCAACCCGTGGTGCGTCGAGTGCCAGACGGCGATCGCCCAGGCCGAGATCGACGACGCCGAGCGGACCACGACCTTCTACACGCTGGCCTTCGCCCTCGCCGACCAGGGATCGGCGGCCGAGCCGCAGTTCATCGAGATTGCCACCACGCGCCCCGAGCTGCTCCCGGCCTGCGTCGCGGTCTTCGTCCACCCCGCGGACGCGCGCTACCGCGGTCTGGTCGGGCGCGAGGCGCTGGTCCCGCTCATCGGCCGGCGCGTCCCGATCCTGGCCGACGAGCGGGCCGATCCCGAGAAGGGCACCGGCGCGGTGATGTGCTGCACCTTCGGCGACACGGCCGACGTCGCCTGGTGGCGCGACCACAGCCTGCCGCTGATCCCGCTCGTCACGCGCCGGGGCCAGCTCAGCGAGGCGGGCGGCCCCTACGCCGGGCTCACGCTGCGCGCGGCGCGCGAGCGGATCGTCCAGGACCTGCGCGCGCAGGGGGCGCTGAAGGCCGAGCGCGAGACGCAGCAGACCGTCCGCATCCACGAGCGCTGCAAGACGCCGCTGGAGATCCTGGAGACCAGCCAGTGGTTCGTCCGCATCCTCGACGCGAAGGAGGAGCTGCTCGAGGCCGGGCGGCGCATCACCTGGCGCCCGGCGCATATGCAGGCGCGCTACGAGCACTGGGTCCGCAATCTGAGCTGGGACTGGTGCATCTCGCGCCAGCGCTTCTACGGCGTCCCGTTCCCGCTCTGGCACTGCGAGCGGTGCGGCGAGGTGGTCCTGGCCGACGAGTCGCAGCTGCCGGTCGACCCCACCGCCGACGCGCCGCCGCGGCGCTGCGCCTGCGGCAGCGCCGACCTGCGCCCCGAGGAGGATGTCATGGACACCTGGGCGACCTCCTCGCTCACCCCGCAGATCGCGGCGCTGCGCTACAGCGCGATTGGCGATGGAGCCGCCTCGGAGATGGGCGCGGGCCGGGAAGCGGCGGATGGCGCGTCGCTGTTCCGCGACCCGCTGTTCGAGCGGCTGTTCCCGATGCAGCTGCGGCCGCAGGCGCACGACATCATCCGCACCTGGGCGTTCTACACCATCGCCAAGTCCTACTTTCACTTCGGGCGGATCCCGTGGGAGACGATCATGATCTCCGGGCACGGCCTGGACCCGTCGGGCCACAGCATCCACAAGTCGCTCGGCAACTCGCCGGTCGCGCCCGCAGCGCTGATCGGCCGCCACGGCGCGGATGCGGTGCGCTACTGGGCCTGCGGCGGCAGCGTCGGCGCCGACCAGCAGGTCAACGAGGAGACCATGCGCCAGGGGTCGCGGCTGATCACCAAGCTGTGGAACGCCAGCCGGTTCATCGGCTCGCAGCTCGGCGAGGAGGGCGGGCGGGCGCTGCTCTCCGGCCACGCGGCGCAGCTCAGGGAAGGCCTGCACTGGAGCGACAGAGCGCTGCTCTCCTGGCTGCAGCGCCTGATCATCCGGGCGACCGAGAGCTTCCGCGCCTACGAGTACGCCGCCGCGCGCGACGCGGCCGAGCGCTTCTTCTGGGGCACGCTGTGCGACAACTACCTCGAGCTGATCAAGGGACGGCTGTACGACGGGGCGCCTGAGGAGCGGCTGGCCGCCGCGCGCACCGCGGCGCAGGCGCTGCTGGCGACGCTCAAGCTGCTGGCGCCGATCATGCCGCACGTCACCGAGGAGATCTACCAGCGGCTGTTCGCCGCCGCCGAGGGGGCGCGCTCGATCCACCTCAGCGCCTGGCCGCAGCCCGACGAGGGGCTGATCGACCCGGAGGCCGAGCGCGCCGGGGAGGCGCTGATCGCGATCGCCGCCGCCGCGCGCCGCTTCAAGACCGCCCACCAGCGCGGCCTGGGCACGGCGCTGGCCAGGCTGACGATCGCCGCTGAGGACGGCGGGCTGCGCTCGATGCTGGCCGCCTCGGAGGCCGACCTGCGCAGCGTCACCCGGGCGCAGGAGATCGTCTTCGCCGACGCGCCCGGCGCTGAGGAGATCGCGCCGGGGCTGTGGGTGACGGTTGAGGCGTAGGCTGGCCCGGCCGCGCGGGCTCCGCCCGCTCTGTCTTCCTTCGGGCTGCCGCTGCGCGGGCATAGCAGGGGTGCGGAGTCGAACTCCGCACTTCTGCTATACTCCTCGATCGTAGCCACGCTGAACCGCGGAGCAGCCTATGACGCTCGCCAACCTGCGTAAGGAGTACACCCTGCGCGGCCTCTCGGAGGCCGAGGTCCACCCGGACCCAGTCAGGCAGTTCGCCATCTGGTTCGAGCAGGCTGTCGCGGCCGGGCACCCGGAGCCCAACGCCATGACCCTGGCGACCGCGACGCCGGACGGCAGGCCCTCGGCGCGGATGGTGCTGCTGAAGAGCTACGACGAGGCCGGCTTCGTGTTCTTCAGCAACTACGAGAGCCGCAAGGGCTCCGAGCTGCGGGCCAACCCGTACGCGGCGCTGGTGTTCTACTGGCCGCAGCTCGAGCGCCAGGTGCGGATCGAGGGCAGCGTTGCGCCGGTCGCGCCGCAGGAGTCCGACGCCTACTTCGCCACCCGCCCGCGCGAGGCGCGGCTCGGCGCGTGGGCATCGGCCCAGAGCCGCCCGCTGGCCAGCCGCGACGAGCTGGAGCGGCGCGTCGCCGAGCTGGCCGCGCAGTACGAGGGGCGCGAGGTGCCGCGGCCGCCGCACTGGGGCGGCTACCGCGTGCGCCACGAGCGCGTCGAGTTTTGGCAGGGCCGCCCCAGCCGGCTGCACGACCGCATCTGCTACACGCGCGACGGCGAGGGGTGGCGGATAGAGCGGCTGGCGCCCTAGCGCGCTCGGGCTGGGCGAGCCGTGCGGCCTCCGCGTGGCCAGCGCCTACGTGTTCTTCGCACTCGACCTGTCAGCGCAAGGGAGCACCACATGAACCCCCTTCTGCAGCGGCTGGGCTTCGGCCCGAACGACCGGGTGGCGATCGTCCACGCCGACGACATCGGCGCCTACCAGGCGTCGCTGCCCGCGATCGCGGATCTGTTCGAGGCCGGGCTGGTCTCCTCGTGTGCCACGATGGTGCCATGCCCCTGGTTCCCGGCGGTGGTCGCCTTCGCGCGCGCCAACCCGTCGGCCGACATCGGGGTCCACACGACGATCACCAGCGAGTACGAGCTGTATCGCTGGGGGCCCGTCGGCCCGCGCGACCCGGCGAGCGGCCTGCTTGACGCCGATGGCTACTTCCACCGCAGCGTGGCGGGCGTGATGGCCGCGGCGCCGGAGGCGGTGGCGGCCGAGCTGCGCGTCCAGGTCGAGCGGGCGCTGGCGGCCGGGATCGACGTGACGCACGTGGACTCGCACATGGGCGCCGTCTTCATCCCGGCGTTCCTTCCCGGCTACCTGGCGGCCGCGGAGGTGGCGCGGGTGCCGGCGTTTCTGCTGCGAGCTGACGCGCAGCAGCTGCGGGAGCGCGGCCTGCCCGAGCCGTTGATCGCGCAGCTGCTGGACATGCTCCGCGAGGCCGAGGCGTCCGGCCTGCCGGTCGTGGACCACCTGGCGATGATGCCGCTGGAGCGCCACGCCGACCGCGTGGCGGAGGCGAAGGCGGTGTTCGACGCGCTGCCGCCCGGCCTGAGCTACGTGATCCTCCACCCGGCGCAGGACACCCCCGAGCTGCGCGCCGCAGCGCCGTCGGACTGGCAGGCGCGCGCGGCGGACTACGAGGCGTTCTGCAGCCGCGAGCTGCGCGACTACGTCCGCTCGCGCGGGGTGCAGGTGATCGGGTGGCGAACGATCAGGGATGCGCTGCGCGCCTCGTAGGCCGCCTTCCACGCTGGCGAAGGGCACAACACCAGCCGGTCAGCCCTCGCGCTCCCGCTCCACCAAGGCGCGGCGTAACACCTTGCCGATGAACGAGCGCGGCAGCGCGTCGAGGAACTCGACGGCCCCGGGCACCTTGTAGCTGCTCAGGCGCTCCCTGAGGAAGGCGAGGATCTCGTCCGGGGTCGCGCTCTCGCCGCGGCGCAGCACCACGAACGCCTTCAGATCGGTGCGGCCTGAGCTGGGGACCCCGGCCACCGCCGCCTCGAGCACCTTGGGGTGCTCGTACAGCACCTCCTCCACGTCGCGCGGGTAGATGTTGTACTGCCCGGCGATGATCATCTCCTTGCGGCGCTCGATGACCCGGAAGAAGCCCTGCTCGTCCATCTCGGCCACATCGCCGGTGCGCAGCCAGCCGCCGGGCAGCAGCACCTCGGCGGTCTCGGCCGGGCGGTTCCAGTAGCCCTGCATGAGCTGCGGGCCGCGCACGAGCAGCTCGCCCACCTTCCCCGGCAGCAGGTCCGCGCCGGTCTGCAGGTCGACGATCTTCGCCTCGGTCGAGGGGAGCGGCAGGCCGATGAAGCCGTGGCGGTCGTGGTGGCCGCGCAGCGGGTTCACGTGCGTGACCGGCCCGGCTTCGGTGAGGCCGTAGCCCTCCACCAGGTGGGCGCGCGTGATGCGCTCGAAGCCCTCCTGGACCTCGATCGGCAGCGGCGCCGCGCCGCTGATGCACGCCCGCAGCGACGCGAGCCCGTAGCGGCGGGCGTCCCGGACCTCGTTGATCGCCGCGTACATCGGCGGCACGCCGGGGAAGATCGTCGGGCGCTCGCGCCGCACCGCGTGCAGCACGTTCATGGTCTCGAAGGTCGGCAGCAGGATCATCGCGGCGCCGAGCGCGGCCGCCAGGTTCATGCAGGCGGTCATGCCGTAGGCGTGCGAGAAGGGCAGCGCACAGAGGATGCGCTCGGCGCCGCGCCGGGCGTCGGGCATCCAGGCGGCGAGCTGCAGCGCGTTCGCCACCAGGCTGCGGTGGGTGTGCAGCACGCCCTTCGGCTCGCCGGTGGTGCCGCCGGTGTAGAGCAGCGCGGCGGGCGAGGCGGGCGCGGCGAGGGGCGGGTCAGGCGAATGGGCGCCCTGGGCCGCGCCGAGCATGCGCGCCATCCAGAGCGAGCGTCGCGCCTCCGCGTCCGGCACGCGGTGGCCCTCGCGCTCCTGGCGCAGCAGCGTGAAGAGCTGGCGCTGCGAGCTGGGGAGAAACTCCTTCAGATTGGTGTAGATCACCCGCCTGACCGGGGCGCGCGCCCGCACCTGCGCGATCAGCGGGTGGAACATGCTCAGCGCGAGCAGCGTGTCGGCCTGGGCGTCCTCGATCTGGCGGATCAGGCCGCCGGCCTCGAAGATCGGGTTGGTGAGCACCACCACCGCGCCGGCGCGCAGCGCCCCGTAGTAGCCGATCACCGCCTGCGGAATGTTCGGGAGCACCAGCACCACGCGATCGCCCGGCTGCAGGCCCTCGTCCAGCAGCGCGGCGGCGAAGCGGCTGGACAGCCGGTCGAGCTCGGCGTAGCTGATCGTCCGGCCGTAGAACAGCACCGCCGGCGCGTCCGGGTGCCCGCGCGCCGCAGCGCTCAGGAGATCCGGCAGCGTCAGCGGCGGAACCTCGATCGCCGGCGGGACGCCGGGGTCGTAGTGGGCGTGCCACGGGCTCGCGCTCATGTGGGCCTCGCTCTGTCGTCGTTGACTGCTCGAGACCATTGTAGCAGCCGACGATAGTGCCTCCAGAACGGGCGGCGAAGCGCCGGCGCAGCCCCGCCCAGCGGACCTACGGACGAAAGTACCGCGCAGCTGCCCGCTTTATTGGATAACCGGCGCCCGCGCCGCGCGGTAGCTCATATGACGGGATTGCATGGCCCGTGTTCTCCAGAGGGCTCCGCCTCCGCAGAATTTCTGCCGGAGGTGCGGAGGGTCGCAGGCCAAGGCACGCCGTTGGGAGGCTCGGCGGGCCTGCGGCCCTCCAAAGGGCCCTTCTCCCTCGCGAAAGGGCGCCGCCAGTGGCACAGTACTACCTGCGAATCCGCGAGCTCCCCGAGCACGAGAAGCCCCGCGAGCGGCTGCGCGACCAGGGGCCGGCCGCGCTCAGCGACGCCGAGCTGCTCGCCATCCTGCTGCGCGTGGGGGTATCCGGCGCGAACGCGGTGCAGCTCGCCCAGCAGATCCTCACCGAGTTCGGCGGGTGGGCCGGGCTGCAGCGGGCGCAGTTCCACGAGATCGCCGAGCGGCGCGGGATGGGCGAGGCTAAGACCGCCCAGCTCAAGGCCGCCCTCGAGATCGGGCGGCGCCTGCTGCTCGCCGCGCGCGAGGAGCGCTTCCAGATCCGCTCGCCCGGCGACGTCGCAACGCTGATGCAGGTCGAGATGGGCCACCTTGACCAGGAGCACCTGCGGGTGATCTGCCTTGACACCAAGAACCGCGTCCAGAAGATCCACACCGTCTACGTCGGCAGCCTCAACACCTCCATGGTCCGCATCGGCGAGATCTTCAAGGAGGCCGTCCGCCTCAACAGCGCCAGCATCATCGTCGTCCACAACCACCCCAGCGGCGACCCGACCCCCTCGCCGGAGGACGTGCTCGTCACGCGGCAGATCATCGAGGCCGGCCAGCTCCTCGACGTCGATGTGCTGGACCATCTGGTGATCGGCAGCGGGCGCTACGTGAGCATGCGCGAGCGCGGGCTGGCTTTTTCCAAGCAGCCTGCAGGGAACAAGGCGTGAGGAACGGGCGTGGAGCTATCTGCCCGATGAAGGGAGGCGCGGACTAGCGCGGCGCGCGTGACAGGTCGTTGTCCGCTGCCTCCGGCCTGCCGCCAGCCGCCTCCGCCCGGTGCTCTGCGGGCACGATCACCTCGATCACCGTGCCGCTCCCCGGCGCGCTCCGGACCTCCAGCGTCCCGCCGATCAGGTGCGCCCGCTCGCGCATGCCGATCAGCCCGAACCCCTGCCCCGGCTCCGGCGGCTCGCTGGCCTCGATGCCCCGCCCGTCGTCCGCCACGCTGAGCGCCAGGCGCCCACCCTCGCGGCGGAGGGTGATGCGCGCCGACTGGGCTCGGGCGTGCTTGCGGGTGTTCGCCAGCCCTTCCTGGGCGATGCGGTAGAGCGCCTCGGCGACCCGCGCCGGCACCGGGTCCACGTCCGGCCCGATGTCCGCCGTCACCTGCAGCCCGCTCTCCTCGGCGACGCGCCGCGCCAGCGCCTGCAGCGCCTCGCCGAGCGGCCCGCGCTCGAGCGGCCCGCCGCGCAGCTCCAGCACCGAGCGCCGCGCCTCCTCCAGGCTCTCGCGTGTGCGCGCCAGGGCCTGCCGGATGCGCTCGCGCGCCCGCTGCGGCGCCACCTCCAGCAGCGCGTCGGCGGCCTCGAGCTGCAGCGCGATCCCGGCCAGCTCCTGCGCCAGCGTGTCGTGGACGTCGCGCGCCAGGCGGTTGCGCTCCTCGACGCGCGCCATGTGCATCGCCTGCTCGGCCAGCCGGATGCGCTCCACGGTCGCCGCGATCTGGTAGCCGACCGCCGAGATCACCTGCAGGTCCTGGGGCGTGAACGTGTCCCAGTCCGACGTCGCCAGGTTCATGATCCCGAGCAGCTGGTCGCCCTTCATCAGCGGCATGCTCGCGTGGTAGGCCAGCCCCTGGCGGTCGCCGCTGGCCTCGCGCAGCCGGCTGCACTCGACCACCTGCCCGGCGGGGCTGAGCTCCCCTTTGCGCGCCAGCGCCTGGCAGTTACACAGGCCGTTCCACGGCTCGCCGGGGTAGGAGAGCGCCGGCGGCAGGTTGTGGTGCGCGGCTACCTCGAAGGCGCCCTCGTCGTCGCGCAGAAAGAGCCAGCCGGTGTGCAGCCCGAGCAGCTCCACCACCAGCGGCAGCGTGACATCGAGCGTCTCCGGCAGGCTCACGCCGCGGTTGAGCGTCTCGGCGATCTCTTTCAGCACCCGCAGCGTGCTCGTCGCGTTGTAGCGTGGTCGCATGCCCCTATTGTACTCCCAGAACAGCGTCTGCGGGCTGCGTCCATCCGCCCTCCCTCCTTAACGGGGAGGTGTGGAGGGCCTTGCCTCCCCGAACCCCTCCGACAGGTTGTGGGGCGAGGGAGAGGCCAGCGCGCCGCCCCTCACCTTGACAGCCACATGCAATCGTGATACGCTTTACACGCGAAACTCAAGAATCCTAATTAGGGTGCAAGATTCCTACTACATTCTGCATGGGTGGCTCCGGAGTGTGCGCGTATGCCGGAGAAGTACTATCAGGAGTACGGCCCGATCAGCCGGAGGCGCGCCCAAGGGCGCATGGCGCTCGACGATACGCCGCCTGAGCAGATCCCTCCGCAGCCCTCGCGGCCCCGCCCGCCGCGTCGCAGGCGCCGGCGGCGCGGGCTGCCGCTGCTGCCGCTGCTGATCCTGCTGCTGGTGGGCGCCGGCGCCTACTTCGCGCTGCCGTACGCCGGCACCGTGCTCGCCGGCGACCGGGTGATGACCGGCGTCTCGCTGCAGGGCGACTCGCTGGGCGGGCTCGATCGGGCGCAGCTCGACGCCCGCGTGCAGCAGCGCTACGCCGCCTTCCTCAGCCATCCGCTGACGATCAGCTTCGAGGGCCGCACCTGGACGCCGACCCTCGAGGAGCTCGGCGCGCACCTGAGCCTCGAGCAGGTCGCTGAGGAGGCGCTGGCCGCCGGGCGCCGCGGGGACATCGTGCGGCGCGTGGACGAGCTCTGGGCGCTGTACCGCGCCGGCGGCCTGGACGTCGCGCCGCGGCTCACGGTGGATGCGCGCGCCCTCCAGGCCTACCTCACCAGCATCGCCCGCGAGATCGAGCAGCCCCCGCAGGACGCAGCCCTGAGCGTCGCGGCGGGCAAAGTCATCCCCACCCCCGCCCGCCAGGGGCGGCAGGTGCTGGTCGACGAGACCGCGGTGGAGGTGATGCGCAGCCTGCAGCGCCTCGCCCCCGGCGAGGTCGTCCTGCGCACCCGCATCCTCGAGCCTGCGCTGCCCGACGAGGGCATCGCCGGCGCCGTCGCCGACGCCCGCCGCATGCTCGCCGCGCCGCTGACCCTCAGCCAGGGCGAGCGCAGCTGGACCTGGGAGCCCGAGCGCATCGCCGAGCTGCTGGCGATCTCCGTCGAGGACGGCTACATGACGATCGATGTGGACCCGCAGCGCCTCGAGCGGGCGGTCGAGAAGCTCGCGCAGGTGGTCGACTCCCCGAGCGTCGAGCCGCGCGTCGCCTTCCGCGGCGAGCGGCTGCAGATCGTCGAGGAGGGCCACACCGGCCTGCGCCTGAAGCAGGATGAGGCTGCCGAGGCGATCCGCGCCGCGCTCAGAGCCGGCCAGCGCACCGTCGAGCTGCCGGTCGCCGAGGTGGAGCCGCAGATCACCGCCGAGACGCTGCCGGAGCTCGGCATCGTCGAGCTGGTCGCCGAGGGCAAGTCCAGCTTCGCCGGCTCGGCCCCTTACCGCGTCACCAACATCCTGGCCGGCGCCGCTCGCATGAACGGCGTGCTGATCGCCCCCGGCGAGGAGTTCTCCTTCAACACCCAGCTCGGCGCGGTGGACGAGGCGAACGGCTTCGTCCAGGGGTACGCCGTGATCGGTAACCGCACCCAGCTCGAGTGGGGCGGCGGGGTGTGCCAGGTCTCCACCACCGTGTTCCGCGCCGCCTTCTGGGCCGGCCTGCCGTTCACCGAACGCCACGCCCACCCGTTCTACATCTCGTGGTACGACGAGTACAGCTATCCCGACCAGGCCGGGCCGGGGATGGACGCGACGATCTACACCGGCGTGCAGGACCTCCGGTTCGTCAACGACACCGGGCACTGGCTGCTGATGGAGGCCGTGGCCGATGTCGACCGGCAGGTGCTCACCGTCCGGCTGTACGGCACCAAGCCCAACCGCACGGTCTCGATCGCCGGACCGACGATCGAGAACATCGTGGCGCCGCCCAGCCAGCCGGTGTATGTGAACGACCCGAGCCTGCCCGCCGGGACGGTGAAGCAGACCGACACCGCCCGGCGCGGGATGGACATCACCGTGTACCGCCTGATCGAGGTGGACGGTCAGCAGCGCCCGCCCGAGGCCTTCTTCACCCGCTTCAAGGCCTGGCCGAACGTCTTCGTCCGCGGCACCGGCACCTGATCGGCGCGGCTGGGCGAAAGATCTCCCGCTCAGGCGATGCTACCCAGTAGGCGTCTTGCCCGCTCGGCAGACGGATCGCCGTGGCGAGCCGTCCGCGCAGGCGCTCCGCCGGGTGGCCTGGCCCTCCCGCACCCCGCCGGACGCCCGCCACGGGCGCTTTCTTCCCCCGCTCTACGGTGACGTAGCCGCCGCAGGGCGGGGGCCGGAAACGAACCATGAGCGAAGCGAAAGAATACTTCTCCCTCGGCCTGACCTACTGGCCGCGCCGCGCCGCGTTCCGCATGTGGCAGAGGTACGACCGCGGCGCCGTCCGCGAGGAGCTGGCCCACATCGCCGCGCTCGGCTGCGACACGGTGCGGCTCTGCCTGCTCTGGGAGGATTTCCAGCCCGGTGCGGAGCGCCTCAACACCAGGGCGATGCGCTATCTGGAGCACGCGCTGGACATGGCGCACGCCGCCGGGCTGCGTGTCGTCCTGGCTCTGTTCCCGGTCGCGGTCGGCGGCGCGCTCTACGTTCCCCACTGGCTCAACGGCCCCGACGTCGCGCGGGCGCTGCGCCGCGCTAGCCGCGAGCGGGCGCTGGTCGTCGTGCGCCCGCCCGGCCTGGCGCCGGTGCTCACCGGCGCCGGGTACCGCCCGGCCCAGGCCGGCGATCTCTTCAGCGAGGAGTCGGCGCTGGAGGCCCAGCACTACCTGGTGCGCGAGACGGTCGGCTACTTCGGCTCCCACCCCGCCGCCTGGGCCTGGCAGCTGGGCGAAGGCTTCGAGCGCGTCCACCGCCCCGCCTCCCAGGAAGCGGTGCGCGCCTGGTTCAGCGCCGTGGCCGAGGAGGCGCGCAGGCAGCACCCCACCGTGCGCCTGATCGGCGTCACGTCGCTCCGCGGCCTCGAGCTGCGCGCGGGCCCGCGCCCGGATGACCTGGCCGAGATGTGCGACCTCGTGGGGGTCGCCGCCGATCCGCAGGAGCTGCCGGCCGATCAGCAGCGGCGGCACACGAACTACCCCGCCTTCCTCCACACGCTGGTCGCGGGGCTCGCCGGCCGCCGCGCGATCGTCACCAGCCTCGGCCTGCCCGGGGCCGCCGACGCGCCCGGCTGGACCGAGGACCAGAGCTACGGGAAGCGGCTGCGCGTCTTCATCGGCGACGAGTCGCAGCAGGCGAGCTACATCGATGTGGCCCTGGACCGGCTGTACCGCGATGGCGCGGCCGGCGTGTGGCTGCCCGCCTACGCCGATTTCGCCGAGGAGCTGTGGCGCACCCCGCCGCTCGACCGCTCGCTGCGCTACCGGACGCTGGGGATCGTGGACGCGACCGGCCGCGAGAAGCCGGCTGCCGAAGCCCTGCGCTCCTTCGCCCGCAGCCTCGCGGACGCCGAGCGCAGCCAGCCGCACCCGCCGCCGCCCACGATGGACGCCGAGCGCTACTGGCACGACCCGCAGCGCCAGCTGCGCGAGCTCTGGCGAGAGTTCAACGCCCCTGCGGAGTAGCCCGCCGTCTCCAGCGAGGTGCGGGAGAGGCGCGCTCGCCCGAGCCGGGAGCGAGATCAGCTATAATGGGACGCGGCCCGCTACCATGAGGCACCGAGGAGGCACCGAGGAGGCGCCGATGGCCGAAGTCCACGTCTCACAACACCCGCTGGTGCTCCACAAGCTCACGCTGCTGCGCCGCACCATCACCGAACCCAAGAAGTTCCGCGAGCTCGTGCGCGAGCTCTCGCAGTTCCTGCTCTACGAGGCCACGCTCGACCTGCCGCTCAGCCCGCTCGACGTCGAGACACCGCTCGCGCCCTACCGCGGGCACCGGATCGCCGAGCAGGTCGGCCTGGTGCCGATCCTGCGCGCCGGCATCGGCATGGTCGACCCGATCCTCGACCTGATCCCGACCGCGCACGTCTGGCACCTCGGGCTCTACCGCGACCACGACACCCTCGCGCCGGTCACCTACTACAACAAGCTCCCGCCCCAGGTGGACGTGGACTTGTGCCTGGTGCTCGACCCCATGCTCGCCACCGGCGGCTCGGCCTGCGCCGCTGTGTCGATCCTGAAGGACTGGGGGGCGCGGCGCATCAAGTTCCTCGGCCTGATCGCCGCCCCCGAGGGTGTCCAGGCCCTCTCCACCGAGCACCCCGATGTGCCGATCCACCTCGCCGCCATCGACGAGCGCCTCAACGAGAAGGGCTACATCGTGCCCGGCCTCGGCGACGCCGGCGACCGCCAGTTCGGCACCGGGTAGTCCTGACCAGGTGATAGGGCACGAGGTGATCCGCTGACACCCGAGCGTCTGAGGTGTGGCGATCAGCTCGTGCCAGCCCTGTCGCCTCGTCGCTGTCAGAGGCAGTAAGCTTTGCTACTAGGTCTCGCGCTCCTCGCGGCGTTCGGAATCGCGTTCACGGTCACCTTCCTGCTGGTGCCGAGGGTGATCCGCCTCGCAGAGCGGAAGGGGTGGGTCCAGCGCCCCGGCGGGCGGCGCAAGCACAGCCGCCCGACCCCCAACGTGGGCGGGATCGCGATCTACGTTGGGTTCGTCGCTGCCATCATCGCGTCCTTCGCGCTTGAGGGGCTCCACCCCGCGCTGCGCCGCACGCCCTTCGAGACGCTGCGCATTGGCCTGCTGCTCGCCGGGAGCACGCTGCTCTTCGTCGTCATGTGGCTGGACGACGTGCGCGAGCTGTCCTGGCTGCCCAAGTTCTGCGCCCAGTTCGCCGCCGGCCTGATCGCCGTCGGGCCGTACCTGTGGGAGCAGACGCGCCTGCCGGACGCGAGCGGTGAGCTCAGCGAGGCGCGCGGGATCCTGCTCACCGCCTTCAACCTGCCGTACATCGGGCAGGTCAGCCTGTGGGAGATCAGCCCCTGGCTCACCATCCTCGCCACCGTCTTCTGGCTCGGCTGGATGACCAACACCATCAACTGGGCCGACGGGCTGGACGGGCTGGCGGCGGGGGTCTCGTTCATCGCCGCGATGATGCTCGCGCTCCACGCCCTCACCATCAGGCCCGCGCCGCAGTACACCATCGCGCTGCTGCCGCTGGCGGTCGCCGGCGCCTGCCTGGCGTTCCTGGCGTACAACCTGCCGCCGGCGCGCATCTTCCTGGGCGGCGGCGCCGAGCTGCTCGGCTACGCGCTCGGCGTGTGCGCGATCATCGGCGGCGCCAAGCTCGCCACGGTGCTGCTGGTGCTCGGCGTGCCGATCCTGGACGTGGTCTGGCTGATCGTCTCGCGCACCGCCTCCGGCCACGCGCCGATGCGCGGCGGGCGCGACCACCTGCACCACCGGCTGCACGACATGGGCTACACGCCGCGCCAGATCGTGCTGTTCTACTACGCGCTGAGCGCCGGCTTCGGCCTGCTCGGCATCTCCGGCGCCAGCCCGGCCCTCAAGCTCGGCGCGCTGCTCGTGCTGCTCGGGATCGGCGCCGCCACCATTCTCTTCGCCGCCCGCCGCGCCCGCTCCCAGCCCCAGGACGCCCGCTGAGGCCAAGCGGCCCTCTCTGAGCGGCAGAAAAAGAGATGCGGAGGGCGAAGAACCGCCCTCCACACCTCACTCCACGGCGTACGCGATACCTGTTGCTGTCTCCCGCTACTTGCAGAACGTCAGCAGTAGGCTGTTGGTGTCGTCGTCGTTCTCGCCGTCGGTCAGGCGCCGCCGGGTGTCCAGCCACACCCGGTACGAGCAGCTCGCCCACGAGGAGATATCGAAGTGCAGCGTCCCGCTCCCGCCGCGCGCCGTCGAGCCGGCTGGGAGCGGCGGCACCACCGTGCCCGGCGCGTCGCCCGACGCGCTCTCGATCCGCACGCCCCAGCTCGCCAGCAGCTCGTGATCCACGCTGTAGAGCACGTCCAGGTCGGCGCTCAGCCCCGAGCAGGCGCCCGAGTCGCCGCTGATGAACTGCTGCAGGTTCAGCTCGCGCACCTCGATCCAGTTGTTCACGTGGATCTTCGCCAGGGTGTTGCTGTACGCAGCCGGCTCGCCCACCGGCCCGGCCTCGAAGATGAGCGCCGTGGCCCGGCCGTTCTTCGGGTCGGCCACCGGGTTGCCGGCCCCGCTCCCCGGCGCGCCGGCCACCGGGAGCACCTGCGTGGTGTTGAAGCGCATCAGCACGCCGTTGATGCCGTCGTCCGAGAAGTTCTGGTCCACCGTCACCCAGCCGTCGCTGTCCGGCACGATCACGTGCGCCGGAACTGGCCCCCACGGCCCCGGGCTCACCGGCGCCGGCGTCGGGTCGGGGGTCGCGCCGCTGGCCTGCAGCCGCACGGTCTGGGTGGTCAGCACGAGGTTGTCATCGAACAGCTTCCAGTAGATCGGCCGGTAGCCGATCACCGCGTCGCTCACCAGCGCGCCGGCGATCGGCGTTGGCGTCGGCTCGCCCTCAAGCTGGTAGAGGAACCGGTAGCGCATCGGCTTGGTTGGGTCGCCCGGCAGCGTCTTCGGGCAGAATCCCTTCAGCTTGAGCGCGCCGAAGAAGCCGTAGTCGGGCCCGCCGTGCCCCACCACCGCCGCCAGCGTCCTGCCGGTTGCGCTGCTGATGTCGCTGTAGATGTGGAAGTCGCCGACGTGCGTGAACCACGGCTGGTCGAAGGGCGGCGGCTCGTCGAAGTCCACGCACAGGTCGACGCAGAAGCACGGCCCGGCGTTCTCCCGGTCGCTCGCCCGGCCGCGCGTCGGCGGCTCGTCGAGCAGCACCTGCCCGCCGCCGGTCTCCACGCGGAAGTACAGGTCCGGCCCGCCGAACCACTCGATGTTGATGAACGGCGAGAACGGCGTCTTCTTGAAGTCCGCGGCGCTGTAGTCGATGCGGAACTTGCCCGCGCCGTCGGTCGTCGCCGCGCCCAAGGCGTCCGGCTGCGTCCAGTCCGCGTCGAAGGCGCTCACCTTTAGCCCGGCGATCGGCTCCTGCGTCTCGCAGCTGCGCACCGTGCCGCAGATCGTCCAGGCGCCGAAGCGGGCGCGGATCGCGCACCACAGCCGGAATGGGATGCAGTAATCCCACACCGCCAGGAAGCCGCCCTCGACCCTGCGCCACAGCGGCTGAAGCGTCGTGATCGTGAACTGGAGCGGCCGCGTCTCCTCCGCGCCGGCCTTCATCCGCGGCACGCTCGCGCAGTACACGTCCACCTCGAACGCCTCGCCAGCGTACTGCTCCCGCTCGCCCAGCTCGAAGCTGAAGCGGCCGTCGGCGTCAGTCTTCGTCTCGGCGATCAGCCGCCCGGCCTTGCCGCCCACGTCGTCATCGCTCAGGATGGCCGCCGTGTCCTTGGCGCTCGCCACCGCTAGCGCCGCGATGTTCTCGCCCTCCCGCACCCGGTACAGCCGGACGATCACGTCCGACAGCACCTCGCGGCAGTCCGTGCAGATCAGTCCACACAGCTGGCCCTTAAAAACATGGCTCATCGTGGTCCTCCTCACGGGTGTGATGTGTCGGTGCGCCGGCGTCGGGCGACCACATCGTCGCCCATTGCCCTGTCAAACGTCCACATCTCCCGCTTTCTTGGAGGCCACTCGAATATGTCAACTACTCCCCTTCGTAGCCATCACCAGCCTATCATCCTCCGCGCCCTCCGCGCCCTCCGTGGATCCTAGGGCACGAGCACCCGCCCCACCACGAACTTCAGGTAGCGCCCCTCCGGGAACCCCGCCGGCACGGGGTGGTCGAGCGGCTGGCCGGCCTCGTGGATGATCTGCAGCCTGCGCCCGGCCTGCGCCCCGGCGGCCGCCAGCGCCTCCTTGAACGCCTCCGGCCCGACCTGGCTGGTGCAGCTCGCCGTCGCCAGCAGCCCGCCGGGTGCCACGCAGCGCATCCCCAGCGCGTTGAGCCTGGCGTAGGCTCGCTGCGCGGCGTAGCGGCTCTGCCGGCTCCTGGCGAAGCTCGGCGGGTCGAGGATCACCAGGTCGAACGTCCGCCCCTCCTTGGCGTAGGCCGCCAGCAGCTCGAAGCAGTCCGCCGTCACGAAGCTGTGCCGGCCCGCGTCCAGCCGGTTCAGGCGGATGTTCGCCTCCGCCGCCTGCGCCAGCCCCTTGCCGATGTCCGCGCTCACCACTTCGCTCGCGCCCCCGCGCAGCGCGTACAGCGAGAAGCCGCCGGTGTAGGCGAAGCAGTTCAGCACGGAGCGCCCCGCGCTCAGCCCCTCGACCGTGCGCCGGTTCTCGCGCTGGTCCAGGAACAGCCCGGTCTTCTGCCCGCCCTGCAGGTCGGCGTAGAACTGCAGGCCGTGCTCCTCGATCACCAGGTCGGCCGGCGGCTGCTCGCCCCACAGGACCGACGCGCGGCGGGACGGGTCCTCCCCCGCCTGTCCCCGCGCAACCACCCCCCGCAGGCCGGGGTCGCACGCCCGCATCTCGTCGACCACCGCCGCCAGCAGCGCCTCGACGCTGGCCGTGTACGTCTGAACGACCGCGTACGCGCCGTAGCGGTCCACGGTGATCCCCGGCAGCCCGTCTCCCTCGCCGAACAGCCAGCGGTAGGCGCTGCACCCGGCCTCTCGCAGCGGCGCCCGCAGCTCCCACGCCGCGCGCACCCGCCCGCGCACCAGACGCGCGTCCGGCGGGCCGTGCTCCGAGAACACCCGCACCGCGATCGGGCTCGCCGAGTCCCACAGGCCGTAGCCGGTCCAGCCGCCGCAGCGCAGCCGCACCGTGGCGCCCATCGGCAGCCGCAGGGACGGCGGCACGTGGTCGCGGTAGACCCACGGGTGCCCCTGCGCCAGGCGCTCCTTCAGGCTGCTGGGCAGGCGTATCTCCGGTAGTTTGGCCATCGCTCCTCCAGGTATCTTCTCGCGGCGGGCGCGGGCGATTCGGCCTTCCTCGCCTGCAGAGGTTGACGATCGCCCATGCTTGCTCTACGATGATTGTATGCAACAGGAGTATCGCGCCGCCGGCCTCGACTGGCTCGCGGTCTGGCGGGAGATGTACGACGCCGAGCGCGAGCAGGGCGAGCAGGCCACCGCCTCGGGCTTCCACGTCGGCGCAGACTACTGGGCGGGCCAGGCCGACCGGTTCGCCGCAGCGGCGCGGCGCTCGCCCCAGCCGGACCCGTTCCTTCAGCGGGTCCTGGCGCAGCTTCGCCCGACGGACACCGTGATGGACATCGGGGCCGGCAGCGGGCGCTACCTGCCGTACCTCGCGCGCGCCTGCGCCCACGTCGTCGCGGTCGAGCCCTCGCCGGCCATGCGGGGCCACCTCGAGCGGCGCATCGCCGACGAGCGGCTGGAGAACGTCTCGGTGCTGCCGGCCAGCTGGCCCGCCCCCGACGCCCCGCCCTGCGATGTCGCGATCTCGGCCCACGTCGTGTACGCCGTGCGCGAGATCGGGCCGTTCCTCCAGCACATGGACGCGGTCGCGCGCCGGGCGTGCTTTCTCTACCTGGCCATCCGTCACCCGGCGAGCTTCATCAGCCCGCTCTGGGAGCGCTTCCACGGCCAGCCGCGCCGCCCGCTGCCCGGCGCGCTCGAGTGCCTGTGCGCGCTCCACCAGCTCGGGATTCCGGCCTCGCTGGACCTGGTGCCCGCCACCAGCCGCATCGCCTTCGCCGACGAGGCCGAGGCGTTGGCCGACGTCCGCTTCCGCCTGCGGTTCCCGCCCGACCCGCGGCGGGATGCCGAGATCCGCGAGGTGGTGCGCGCCACGTTCGAGCGCGATGCCGATGGCGCGCTGCTCCCGCCGGGCCAGCCGGCCGCGCTGGCGGTCATCCATTGGAGTAAGGCGTAACTTTTAGCCTGTGTAGGACGTAGCATGCAGTAGATGTGAAACGGTATCTTTTGCGGGCGGCGGAGCTGCCTCGCTGGTGTCACGGGAGCGGCGACACGCTGAGGGCTCCGCGTCCGCATGCCAGCAGCCGCGGAGCGGCGCAAAGGATAGCCCGATGATGACATTTGGATCGCTTTTCGCACTGATCGCCTGCCTGGTCGTCGTGTTCCTCGTCGTCGGCGCCGTTGGCTTCGTGACCCTGCTCAAGGCCGGCGTCATCGTGCGCCACGCGACGAAGCCGACGCATCAGGATTTCAGCAACTATACTCTCAGCCAGGGCCGCGAGGTGCGTCCGGAAGAAGAGCAGCGAGCCGAGCGACCGGCCGAGCGCTGATGAACGTCGTGACCAACCCGCGGACAACAAGCTATGCGTAGCGCCCTCGTCGAAGCCATCCTGGTCGGCATCGGCGTGGCCGCCGCAGCGATGGTGCTCCGCGCGCAGCTGGGCGACGCGCCGCTGTACACGCAGCTCATGGCGCTGCTCTCCGCCGGTGTCCTCCTCGGCATATTTCAGCTTGCGCTCGGATTCCGCCGCTTCCGCGGCGTCCGCCGCACTCCGCCGCGGCGGCGCCCGCCCGACGAGACACCGCCCGCTCCGCCCGCGGCGCCGGATGACAGCGACCACACCTGGACCGGGCTGATGGCGCCGGTCGCTGCGCCGCACAGCAACGGCTCGTCGCCCGACGGCGACCCGCCGGCCGAGCAGGTGGTTGCGGGAGAGCAGCAGGCCGCCGTGGCCGAAGAGCGCGCGGGAGGCGAGGCCTCCCCGGAGATGCCTTCACCTGCCGCAGAGCGGCGGGAAGAATGAGGCCTGTGGCGGAGCCGAACGCCCGTGCGGGCGCTACCCCACGCCCGAATGCCGCGCAGCGCCGCGGCATGGTATAATACACGATATGCGGAAACAGAGCCTGAAGAGGACACGCCAGTGAGCGCAGCGGAAGAGCTGGGGCGGATCGCCGCCGAAGTGCGCGGCTGTCGGGCGTGCAAGCTATATCAGACAGCGACGAGGGGTGTTCCCGGCGAAGGCCCGGCCGACGCCAAGATCATGTTCATCGGCGAGGCCCCGGGATTTAACGAGGACCGCCAAGGCCGCCCGTTCGTGGGCGCCGCCGGCCAGTTCCTCGAGGAGCTGCTGGCCATCGCCGGGCTGCGCCGTCAGGATGTGTTCATCGCCAACGTGGTGAAGCACCGGCCGCCGAACAACCGTGACCCGGAGCCGGATGAGATCGCCGCGTGCGCGCCGTTCCTCGAGCGCCAGATCGCCGCCATCAACCCGCTGGTCATCGTCACCCTCGGCCGCTTCTCCATGGCGCGCTGGTTCCCCGGCGAGCGGATCTCGCGCATCCACGGCCAGCCGCGCTGGATCGGCGGCCGCATGATCATCCCGATGATGCACCCGGCCGCAGCGCTGCACCAGCCGCAGAACCGCCCGCTGATCGAGAACGACTTCCGCCGGCTGCCGGAGTTCCTCGCCGAGGCCGAGCGCCGTATGGCGCAGGCGGCGCAGAGCACAGCCGTGCCGGAGAAGCCGGACGAGCCGGAGATGGAGCAGCTGTCACTCTTCTAGAAGCGTTCTATGAAAACATACCGTCTCTCGCCCTCCGGCCGCCGCACCGCCCTCATCCTGCTCATCGGCGCGCTCATCATCTGGGCGTTCGCACTCTGGAGCTTCCGCAGCACGCTTGGCATCAGCTATAACCCGCTGGCCTTCTGGGGCTCGCTGCGCGCCAGCATCGAGCGCGGGCTCGGCGTCGGCGAGGTGGTGCCGGCGCTGCTCATGCTCGTCCTGATCGTCGCCACGCCGCTGGTGGTCTGGAACATCCTCGAGGAGTGGGACGCCGCCTACACGCCGTCTGAGGAAGGGCTGCAGTTCAGCTCGCTCGGCGTGCGCGTCACCTACCCGTGGGACGGCATCCGCGCCGTGCGCCCGGTCGATGAGGAGAGCGACGAGCCCATGGATGAGCTGGTGCTCGCCGAGGACTACACCGCCCAGATTAAGAACCCGCTGCTGCGCTTCCTCCACCGCCAGGCCTACGGCCGCACCAAGCTGCCGCTGTACGCCGGCCTGGACGGGCGCGAGGAGCTGCTCGCGGAGATCCGACGCAGGGCCGCGCTCGATGCGGCCGTGCCCGCCGACGCCCCGGCGCCTGCCGAGGGCCAGGCTTCCTAGTGTCGTATGGCCGTCCTGTGCGGCGGCTCGATATATCAGCCTTTGCGGCTCAGCCGCCCGCTCTGCGCCGAGCGGGGGCGCAGCCGCAGTTTGAACAGAAAGGAGTGAAGGACGAGCCTGACGTCATTCTGACCGGCTAGGACTTCAACAGCAAAGCCTATGGCAAAGAACAGATTGCGCGTTATTCCCCTAGGCGGGGCCGGCGAGGTCGGGCGCAACATGTGGGTGCTCGAGCACGACGATGAGATCATCGTGCTCGACTGCGGTGTTATGTTCCCCGAGGCGGAGATGCTCGGGGTGGATCTCGTGCTGCCCGATATCACGTATCTGCGCGACCAGAAGGAGAAGATCAAGGGCATCCTCCTGACCCACGGCCACGAGGACCACGTCGGCGCGCTGCCCTACGTCCTGCCGCAGCTCGGGTTCCCGCCGGTGTACGGCACGCCTCTGACGATCGGCATGGTCACCGGCAAGCTGAAGGAGCACCGGCTGCTCGAGCAGACGACCCTGGTGCGCTTCCAGGCCGGCGAGAACTTCACCGTCGGCTCGTTCGGCATCGAGCCCTTCCACGTTGCGCACTCCATCCCCGATACCGTCGGCTTCGGCATCACCACGCCGGCCGGCCTGGCGGTGTACCTGACGGACTGGAAGTTCGACCATACGCCCGTCGATGGGCGCCCGACCGATACGACCAAGATCGCCGAGCTCGGCCGGCGCTCGCCGCTGGTGCTGATCACCGACTGCGTGCGCGTCGAGTCGAAGGGCTACACGCCGAGCGAGCAGGTGGTCGGCGAGGCGTTCGACAACATCTTCGCCATCGCCCCCGGCCGCATCATCGTCGCCACCTTCGCCTCCAACATCTCGCGCGTCCAGCAGGTGATCGACTCGGCCGAGGCCTACGGGCGCAAGGTCGTGCTCGCCGGGCGCAGCATGGAGAACAACAGCCGTATCGCGCTGGACCTCGGCTACCTGCGCGCCGAGCCGGGCACGCTCATCCGCCCGCACGAGGCCAACGCCCTCCCCGATGACCAGGTGGCGGTGGTGTGCACCGGCAGCCAGGGCGAGCCGATGGCCGCTCTGGCGCGCATGGCCAACCGCGATTACCCGAACGTCAAGATCAAGCCCGGCGACACCGTGGTCGTCTCGGCCACGCCGATCCCCGGCAACGAGGTGTCGGTCAACCGGGTGATCAACAACCTGTTCCGGCTCGGCGCCGATGTGATCTACGGCGGCAGCCCGGGCGGCCAGAACGTCCACGTCTCGGGGCACGCCGCGCAGGAGGAGCTCAAGATGGTGCTCGCCCTGCTGCGCCCCGAGTTCGTCGTGCCGTTCCACGGCGACTACCGCCACATGATCCTGTACCGCAAGCTCGCCCAGGGCATGGGCAGCCTCATCCCGGCCGAGAACATCCTGCTGCCCGAGAACGGCGCCGTGATGGAGTTCAGCCGCAACTTCGGTAAGGTCACCGGCAAGGCGCCCGTCGGCTACGTGTACGTGGACGGCACGACGGTGGGCGATGTCGGCAATGTGGTGGTGCGCGACCGCCAGCTGCTGGCGCGTGACGGCATCCTGATGGTGGTGGTGAGCATCGACCGGACCACTGGGGAGCTGGTGGCCGGGCCGGACGTCGTCTCGCGCGGCTTCGTCTACATGCGCCAGTCCGACGATCTGATCGACGCGACCAAGGACGTCGTGCGTGACGCACTGCTGAACAGGAACGGCAGCGGCCAGACCGAGACGGACAGCAACTTCGTCAACCGCAAGATCAAGGACGTCGTCAGCGACTTCCTCTACGGCCAGACCAAGCGCCGGCCGATGGTGCTGCCGGTGGTGATGGAGGTCTAGCCGCCGGCTACGGAGCGCCGCAACTCCTGTTTGCAGGCGCAGACGTTCCAAGATCCTCGTATCAGGGACAAAGTGAAGCGTGCAATGTGGGCTTCGGAAGCCGCACCTTGCACGCTTCGCTTTTAGCTCTGCGGGGATTGAAGTGTGGACGGCCGCACGACCGGAGGCTCGGCCGCCTCCTCGCGCAGCCGGGCGAAGAGGCGCTCGCGCAGCTGCCGCAGCCGCTCCTGGTAGGCCGGGCTGCGGATCGGGTCGGTCCACATAATCAGCGCGTCCTCGCCGTTGTCGGTGTAGTAGCGCGGGCGCGTGCCGGCCGGGCGGAAGCCGTACTTCACATACAGCTGCTGCGCCACCAGGTTGCTCACGCGCACCTCAAGCGTCAGCACGTCGGCGTTGAGGCTGATCGCCTGGTCGATCAGGCCGTTCAGCAGCAGCTCGCCGATCCCGCGGCCGCGGAACTCCGGCGCGACGGCGATCGTCGTGATGTGCCCCTCGTCGACGCTGAGCCAGACTCCGCCGTAGCCGACGATCGGGTAGGGGCTCTGCTCCTGCTGTGGGGTGCGGAAAAAACGGGGCAGGAGGGAGGAGAGCAGGCCGCGCCGCGTGGGGCGGCGCTCCTCGCGCGGTGGGGGCAGCGTCGGCGAGGCGCGGGCGACGATGTAGCGGCTGGTCGACGGGTTCCGCAGCTCCTGGCGGTAGGTGTTGGCGGACCAGGGTGTGTTGAAGCTGCGCCGCTCGATCGCCTGCACCTGCTCGATGTCGGCTTCCGACATCCGCTCGACGAAGTAGTACACCGCCGCCCCCACGAGCGCAGCGTAGAGACGTTCCGCCAGGGCGTCTCTACGCTATGCCCTGCCCGCTGATTCTACTGCTGCGGCGTCAGCGGCCTGGCGCTAGCCGGGTCGTTCGGGTCGAGCACCAGCTGCGCGGCGTACGCGCCGTCTCGGCCGAACCCGCCGCCGCTCGAGAACTGGCCGGTGACCTCCACCAGGCCCCAGACGTAGCTGTTATTCGGGCCGACGTTCAGCTGGCCCGAGACCGGTGGCGGGAAGCCCTCCATCCAGATCGCCTGGCCGACCGGCTGCGGGCTGCCGCCGTCCTCCTCGACCGAGACACCCTCGGCCAGCACATAGATCACACCGTTCCAGAAGTAGTAGCCCTGGGTGGTGACCGTCTGGCCGTTGTACTGCGCCGGGTTCTGCGCCAGCTCGAAGAGCGACACCTTGCCCTCGCCGAGCGGCTGGTTGGAGATACGCTGCTCGGTGCGGCGCACGCGCTCGATCGGCTCGGCCGCGCTGACGGTGATGCGGTGCTTGAAGGCGCCGTCCGTGCCGTAGCTGCCGCCAGACTCGAAGCGGCCGCTGACGCGCACGAAGCCGTACACCGCGTCGCCGGGGCGGTGCAGCTCTGCCGTAACCTCCTCGGGGAAGCCCTCGAGCCAGATCTGCTCGCCGAGCGCCTGCGCGTCCAGGCCGTTGTCCAGCGTGCTGACCCCCAGCGCCAGAACCTTGGCGCCGCCGCGGTCCAGATACGCGCCGGAGACGGTCACTTCCTTCCCGTTGTACTCGCTCGCCTTCGAGATCAGATCTGGGACGTAGAGCGACGCGCTGCCACCGCCGCACGCCGCCAGCGCCAGTGCAGCGGCGAGCAGCGTCACAGACGCGATGAACCGTTTCACCCGAGATGGCATAGTGACCCTCGATACCTTGCTGTAGCGAGATCGCATTATAGAGTCGGCGGCACGAGTTGTCAAAGCTCATCTATATTGTTAGAACTTACGCGGAGGTCTGTCCTGCACCCGGGCTCGTTCCTACGGACGCTCCGCCCTGCACCCGGGCTCGTTCCGCAGGCGCTCTGCCCCGCACCCAGGCTGCTTGTGCTGGCATTCATGCGCATGCAGGCGCTCCGCCCTGCACCACCCGCGCCAGGGCCGCAGGCCCTGGACCCGCAAGGGAACGAGAACCGTGCCAGTCTGCCCGTTGCCATGCCCACCTCCACCGATGCCCGTGCCCCAGGCACAGACTGATGCGCTGCAATGCCCACTGAGCCGAGCGGCTGGTGTGCGGAGGCACGACAACGGGCGTGCGAGGGGAGGCGGCGCCGCTTGCGGGGTCGGTACCCCTCTCGCCTTCACACGCTGTGACCGCACCGCGTACTCCTGTATGTTTATATGGTTGGCGTGGACGGCCCGCAGGGACCCACGCTAGCCGGGATGAAGGGCCAACGGCTCTTCAGAAAGGAACATCAGGGAGCAAAGCCACCCCGAACCCCACCAAAGCAGCCTTCCGCGGGAGGGCGCAGGCCCACCGAGATCCTTAATTGTTCGCAAGCCGGGCGGTTCGGAGGGCCGCAAGCCCTCCAAGATCTTTATTTCCTTGTCGCTCTGTGGCGGCGCAGTCGCCGCAGAACGACGATAAAGAAGCGAAGAGCGGGACGGCCTCGTTTCTCGTGCCCGCTGGACACGGGGTGGAGAGGTGAGGCCGCCCCGCGCTTCCTGTAATACAGATGTCATCCGGCAGGGCAGCTACTCGTTGACCCCTCTGTAAGGCGCCTCGTATAATGCGTTGACAGTTAATGGGAGGTGTCTATGGGCGCGCTGTTCGTCGCTTTGGGAATAATGGTGCTGGCTCTTCTGGCCCTGCTGCTCTGGTTCGTCCCGCACCTGCTGCACCAGCAGGCGTCACGAGTGGCAAGCGAGACGGCGCAGCTCCGCGAGATGCTGCTGGATCTTCTGAACGAGCAGGAGTCGGTGGCGATGCGCCAGACGCAGCTGGGCTCGTCGCTCGTCCAGCTGCAGGGCCGGATCGAGTCGATCGCGCAGATCAGCCACTCGGTGCCGCCGGCGCAGCTCTCGCCGGAGACGGCCAGCAGCATGCAGCAGCTCGAGGCGCGCCTAGGCGATCTCCAGCGGCAGATCCAGATCTGGGCCGAGGGCCGCCAGCGCGGCGCGCAGCAGCGCGCGATGCAGGACAACGAGGCCTGGGCGAACCTCATGGGGCTGCTCGCCGCCATCCAGGAGCGGGTCGGCGCGCTCTCCAAGGACCGCGCGACGGCTCTGGCGGCGGTGCAGGCGACGCAGCTGCTCGAGGATCTGGAGCGCGAGATGCAGAACCTGCGCACGATCTCCGAGGATATCGCGACGCTGCAGCTCCGGCTGCGCCGCTCGTTCGGCGAGCGCGAGGCGGCGATCGCCAACCTCCGGGCGCGGTCCGCCAACGGCGTTGAGACGACTCATACGCCCGCGTACCTTCCCCGCTCGTAGGGATGTGCCGGCGCGCGCAGACACGACGAATTGACGTAGCCAGCGGATCTTTTCACCACCCTTGATCGGTATATTAGTGCTGGCCCACAGCCGGTGGGCGCGTATCGGCGGGCCAGGCACTCATACAACCGGCGACGACCATTAGCGCTTGCGACCGACGTAGCCATGAGCATCATCGTCATCGACCGCCAAGTTGTTCACTACGAAGTGCTGGGACGCGGGCGTCCGGTGCTGTTCCTTCACGGCTGGATGGGCAGCTGGCGCTACTGGTTCCCTACCATGCAGCACGTCGCCGAGCACTTCCGCGCCTACTCCTTCGACTTCTGGGGCTTCGGCGATTCGCGCCGCCCCGCCACCCCTGAGAGCATCCAGAACTACTCCGACCAGGTGATCCGCTTTCTGGACGAGCTTGGCATCGACCGGGTGCTGCTCGTCGGTCACTCCATGGGCGGTATGGTTGCGCTCAAGACGGCCATCGCCCACCCCCGGCGCATCGCGCGGGTCGCGGCGGTCGGCGCGCCGATCGACGGCGACTCGCTCTCCTGGCTGCTGAAGCTCACTGACCGGCCGGTGCTCGCAGAGCTCTTCGCGCGCACCCGCTGGCTGCGGCGCTTCGCCTTCCGTCACTTCCTCGGCGAGACGAACGACCCGGCGGTGAACGAGATCCTCGACGACAGCGTCAAGTCCAGCTCGACGACCCTGCAGCGCGCGGTGGCCTCGATGTGGCGCACCGACCTGCGGCCGGAGCTGCCGCGCCTCACTGTGCCGACGCTGATCGTCCACGGCGGCCGCGACGAGATCGTCAACCCCAACCAGGCCGATCTGTTCAACAACATTCCTTCGGCCCAGGTGGTGGTGATGCCCGAGAGCCGGCACTTCCCCTTCCTCGACGAGGCGGAGCTGTTCAATGAGGTGCTGCTGCGCTTCCTGCTGCAGGATGCGCAGCAGACGATGCCGCGCGTCCGCGCCCCCCAGCCGAGCACCATCGGTTGAAGCTGTCTTCGTAGCGTCTCTCATCCTGCGGCGGCATACGGCCGCCGCGTTCGTATGCTTGACTCCCCCTCCTGCGCGTGCTATACTCAAGCTATAACGCGATGCGTCATAGGCCACTATGGCGAGGAGCGTGGCACATAGAGAGGGGGAGTCTCATGGCTGAAGATACACAGAAGAGCACCCGCCGGGCGGCAGCGCAGGCGCATGCGGCGGCTGAGAAGGCCGCTGAGGAGACCCACGCGGCGGCGAACAAAGCCGCCGAGGAGGTCGAGGTCGAGGTCAAGGAGATGCAGGCGAACGGGCAGGCGGCCAACGCCTGGTTCGTCGAGAACATGCGCCGGATGATCCTGGCCGGCCTGGGGGCCGTCGCGCTGACGGTCGACGAGGTGGAGCGGTTCGTCGGCCGGCTCGTAGAGCGCGGCGAGCTGGCCCAGAAGGACGGCGAGAAGCTGCTGGCCGAGGTGCGCGCGCGCGTGAAGAGCCCGCGCCCGGAGGTGGAGCAGGTGAGCTCCCGCATCGAGCAGGTGAATGCGCGGGTTGAGCAGGGGGTCGAGGAGTTCCTCAACCGGCTCAACATCCCCTCCAAGCGCGACATCGACGAGCTGAGCGCGAAGATCGCCCAGCTCTCGGCGCGGGTCGAGGAGCTGCGCAAGAACCGGTAGGGTGACTGGAGCCCCAAGCCATCAGGCCAGAGTCCGAAGCCGCAGGGCTTTGGGCTCTGGCTTTTTCCGGCCTGCGGCGTGCTATACTTTTTGGGACGCATTCTGCTGAGGGAGACCTGCCGATGAAGGCTGTGGTGATGGCCGGTGGCGAGGGGTCGCGGCTACGCCCGCTGACCATCAATCGTCCCAAACCGATGGTGCCGATCGTCGACCGCCAGGTGATGTCGCACATCATTGAGCTGCTCAAGATCCACGGCATCACCGATATCGTCGTCACCATCCAGTACCTCGCGAATGTTATCCAGGACCAGTTCGGCGACGGCTCCGCCTACGGGGTGCGGATCGAGTACTCGCTCGAGGAGCAGCCGCTCGGCACCGCGGGCAGCGTCAAGAACGCCGAGCACCTGCTCCAGGAGCCGTTCCTCGTCATCTCCGGCGACGCGCTCACCGACTTCGACCTGACCCAGCTGATCGCCTTCCACACCGAGAGCGGCGCGGACGCCACCGTGACCCTCACCCGCGTGCCCAACCCGCTCGACTACGGCGTGATCATCGTCGACGAGCGCGGGCGCGTGCGGCAGTTCCTCGAGAAGCCGAGCTGGGGCGAGGTGTTCTCCGACACCGTCAACACCGGGATCTACATGCTCAACCCCGATGTGTTCCGGCACATCGAGCGCGGCGTCTTCACCGACTGGTCGAAGGATGTCTTCCCCAAGATGCTGCGCAGCGGCGACGCGCTGATGGGCTATATCGCCGAGGGCTACTGGACCGACGTCGGCACGATCGAGGAGTACATGCGCGCTAGCCGCGACTATCTGTCCGGCAAAGTCAACCTGCCGCGCGTCGGGTACCGCGCCTTCGACGACGTCTGGATCGACGGGGACGCCGAGATCGCGCCTGACGCGCAGTTCCACGGGCCGGTGTTCCTCGGGCACGGCGCCAAGGTCAAGAGCGGCGCGATCATCCACGGGCCGACGGTCATCCGCGACTACACGATCGTCGACACCCGCGCGACGGTCGACCGCTCGATTATCTGGCGCAACTCCTACATCGGCGAGCGCGCCGAGCTGCGCGGGGCGATCGTGCTGCGGCAGTGCAACATCAAGAGCCGGGCGGTGCTGTTCGAGGGCTCGGTCGTCGGCGACCAGACGATCATCAACTCGGGCGCTGTGATCGGCGCCAATGTGAAGATCTGGCCCTCCAAGGAGGTGGACGAGGGCGCGACGATCAGCTCGAGCATTATCTGGGGGTCGCAGGGGCGGCGGGTGCTGTTCGGGCGCAACGGCATCTCGGGCCTGGTGAACATCGACCTGACGCCCGAGTTCTGCGCCAAGCTCGGGGCCGCCTTCGGCGCGACGCTGCCGCGCGGCTCGACGGTGACGACCAACCGCGACGCCCACTACACCCCGCGGATGCTCAAGCGGGCCATGATCTCCGGGCTGCCCTCGGCCGGTATCCACGTGGCCGACCTGGAGAGCCTGCCGATCCCGGTGGCGCGCTACATCACCCACGCCTCGGGCGCGGCCGGCGGCGTCCACGTGCGCCTCTCGCCGCTCGACAACCGGGTGGTGGATATCAAGTTCTTCGACGCCGACGGGCTGGACATCGACACGGCCACCGAGCGCAAGATCGAAGGGGTGTTCTTCCGCGAGGACTACCGGCGGGTCTACCTGGACGAGATCGGGCGCATCAACCAGCCGAAGGGGCTGGACCGGCTCTACATCGACGCCTTCTTCAACGCGCTCGACCCCGAGGCGCTGGATGCCATCAAGCGCGAGTTCAACCTGGTGATCGACTACGCCAACGCCAACGCCTCGACGGTGCTCCCCAACATCCTCCGGCGGCTCGAGCTGAACGTGGTGGAGCTGAACGCCAACACGGACGACACCCGGCTGGTGCAGACCTCCGAGCAGTTCGACGCGGCCATGGAGCGGCTGGCGCGCATCACGCCGGTGCTGGACGCCACGCTCGGCGTGCGGATGGACACCGGCGGCGAGAAGCTGTTCCTGGTGGACGAGACCGGGCGGCGGCTGCCGGGGATGCAGGCGCTGGCGGCGGTCACGGCGCTGGCGATGTCGGCCGCCGGCGGCGGCACCGTCGCGGTCCCGGTGTCTGCACCGCGCGTCTTCGAGGAGATCGCGGCGCGCTACGGCGGGCAGATCGTGCGCACGCGCGCGACGCTGGGGGCGCTCATGCGCACGGCGGCCGAGAACCGCGACATGCTGCTGCTCGGCGACGGCGGCGGAAGCTACATCTTCCCCAGCTTCTACCCGATCGCCGACGGGCTGTTCGCGATCGTGAAGATCATGGAGCTGCTGGCGCTGCGCCGCGCCGGCCTCGCCGAGGTGATCCGCGAGCTGCCGCGCTACTACATGAGCCAGGTGCGCGTGCCGTGCCGCTGGGAGTACAAGGGCAAGGTCATGCGCATCCTGAACCAGCAGTACCAGGACCGCAAGCTGGAGCAGCTGGACGGGGTGAAGATCGACCTGGGCGACGAGTGGGTGCTGATCCTCCCCGACCCGGACGGGCCGTTCTTCCACATCATCGCCGAGGGCGCGAGCGACGAGCAGGCGCGCGTGCTGACCGAGAAGTACGCCGGGCTGGTGACGGGGCTGCAGTGACGGTCGGGGATGTCATCGCCCCTGGCCTGTGGGTGCTGTTCTGCGGAATCAACCCCGGCACGCTCTCGGGCGCGACGGGCCACCACTTCGCGCGGCCCGGCAACCGCTTCTGGCCGACGCTGCACCGCGCGGGGTTCACGCCGCGCCAGCTCAGGCCGGACGAGGAGCAGGAGCTGCTGGACTACGGCCTGGGGATCACCAACCTGGCGGCGCGCGTCACAGCTTCGGCGGCCGAGCTCACGCCCGAGGATCTGCGCAGCGGGGCGCGGCAGCTGGTGGCGAAGCTGGAGACGTACCGCCCGGCGGTGCTGGCGGTGCTGGGCATCAGCGCCTTCCGCATCGCGTTCGGCCAGCCGCGCGCCGCGCTCGGGCGGCAGGAGGCGCGCATCGGCCCCGCGCTGGTGTGGCTGCTGCCCAACCCGAGCGGCCTGAACGCGCACTACACGCCGGCCGCGCTGGCGGAGGTGTACCGGGCCTTCCGGATGGAGGTGCTGGCGGAGGTGGGGCCGCCCGCGGCCCTTCGCGCGCCGGCGGAGTGACGCGGGGCGCGCTCTCCTGCGCTAGAGATCGTGCGACGGGAGGTCCTCCGGCGTGAAGGCGCCTGGCAGCAGCTCCTGGGGGGTGGTGATGCGCAGCGCGCCGGCGGTGTTCGCCAGCATGATCTTGCAGCGCGGGGCGAGCTCGGCGATCACCTGGCGGCAGATGCCGCACGGGCTGACCGGCCCGGGGCTGTCCGCCACCACGGCGAGCTCGACGATCTCGCGCTCCCCGGCGGCGTAGGCGCTGAACAGCGCCACGCGCTCGGCGCAGACGGTGGCCGGGTAGGCGGCGTTCTCGAGATTGCAGCCCACAAAGATCCTGCCCGAGGCGGTGCGCAGCGCGGCGCCCACGGGGAAGTTCGAGTAGGGCGCGTACGCCTGCTCGCGCGCCGCGACCGCCGCGTCCACGAGCGCGAGGATATCAGCCGGTGGTGCGCCCATTGGCGTCTCCTTTCGACGCGCTCATCTCCAGCTCATCGGTCGTGCTGTAGGAGATCTGCAGCCGGCGCGGCCGCAGCCCCTCCACCGACAGGACGCGGATCGACACGCCCGGGCTGAGCTGAACCTCATCGCCCTGCTCCGGCACGCGCCCGAGGTGCTCGAACACAATGCCGCCGATCCGGTCGGACTCCTCGGAGTGGAGCTTCAGGCCGGTGAGGTCGTTGATATCGTCGATCAGGACGCGGGCGTCCACGATCAGCTCGCCGTCGCCCACCACCTGCACCGGCGGCAGCTCGGCGTCGTACTCGTCCTGGATCTCGCCGACGATCTCCTCGAGCACGTCCTCGATCGTCACCAGGCCGGCGGTGCCGCCGTACTCATCGACGGCGATCGCCAGGTGGACCTTGCGCGCCTGCAGGTCCCTGAGCAGCGCGTCGACCTTCATGGTCTCGGGCACGAAGTAGGCGGCGCGCAGCAGCGCGTTCAGCCCCACATCGCGCCGGCCGCTGCGCATCCAGGGCAGCAGGTCCTTGGCGTACAGGATGCCCACGATCTGGTCGATGGTCTCGTGGTAGACCGGGATGCGCGAGTGGCCCTTGGCGATGATCGTGTCCAGCGCCTCCTCGAGCGTGGCCGTGTCCTGCAGGCAGACGATGTCCACGCGCGGGATCATCACCTCGCGCACCAGGGTGTCGCCGAAGGAGAAGATGCCCTCGATCATCTCGCGCTCGTCGGGCTCGATCAGCCCCTCCTCCTCGCCGACGTTGACGAGCATGCGCAGCTCCTCCTCGGTGACGAGCGGGGTGGAGGAGGCCGGGGCGCCGCTGCCGAGCCGCACGATCGGGCCGGCGATCGTGCCGATCAGCCAGGCGAGCGGCCAGATGATGCGCGTGCCGAAGGCCATGGGCCCGGCCAGCACCCGCGCCGCGGCGGCCGGGTTGCGCAGCGCCAGCGCCTTGGGCAGCCCTTCGCTGAAGACCATGATGACCACCAGCAGCAGCCCGAGCGCGGCTACCCGCCACGGCCAGGTGAATTCGCGCGTCAGGTACAGGGTGAAGGCCGTGGCGGCGATGATTGCAGCGACATTGAGGAGTAGGATTGCGACTTTGAAGCGGTAGGGGTCGTCCAGCAGGCGGCCGACGATTTCTGCGCGCCGGTGGTCCTCCTCCTGGAATCGACTCAACCGGTGGCGACTGATCGCCGTGAGGGCGGCGTCCACCGCGGATGTGAACGCCAGCAGCGCCAGGCAGACCACAAGCCCGGCAAGGACAAGGCTATGTTCAGGTTCCAAGGGTTCCTCTTTCTCCCCTCCGGGGGAGGTTTGCTTTGCTCTGGCTGATACGCGCTGGGGAGGGCCGCGCCCGTCAGGTGACCGTCCCGCGGGCGGAAGTGATGCTTCTGGGCTGGCCCTCAACCTCTCCGCGTATCTCCTGCTGGACGTGTAGGAGCGCGGCCTACGAGAACAGCGCGCTCAGCGATAGATCCTTATGGATGCGCATGATCGCCTCGGCGAACAGCGGCGCGACCGAGATCGCCCGCACGCGCGCCCGCTCGTAGCCGTCCGGCAGCGGGATCGTGTTGGTCACGATCGTCTCCACCAGCACTGAGTCGGCCATGATCTCCAGCGCGTCTCCGGCGAAGATGCCGTGTGTCGCGCAGGCGTACACCGCCGTCGCGCCGCGCTCGCGGAGCGCGCGGGCGGCCTCGGCCAGGGTGCCGCCGGTGGAGATCATGTCGTCCACGATCACCGCCGTCTTGCCCTCCACGTCGCCCACCATCTCGATCATCTCGGCGATGTCCGGCTGCGGGCGCTGCTTGGCGATGATCGCCAGCCCGGCGCCGATGCGCTCGCGGAACCCGTTGGCCCGCCCCACGCCCCCGGCGTCCGGCGAGACCACGACGGGGCGCGGCAGGTTCAGCTCGCGGATATACTCCGCGAGGAGCGGCCCGGCCTGCAGGTGGTCGACGGGGATGTCGAAGAACCCCTCGATCGCCGGCGCGTGCAGGTCCATCGTCAGCACCCGGTCCGCGCCCGCGGTGCGGATCAGGTTGGCGACCAGCTTGGCCGAGATCGGCTCGCGGCCGGTGGTCTTCTTCTCCTGCTTGGCGTAGCCGTAGTACGGGATCACGGCGGTGACGCGGGCGGCCGACGCGCGCCGCAGGGCGTCGATGATCAGCAGCAGCTCCATCAGGTGGTGGTTGACCGGCGTGCAGGTGGGCTGCACCACGAACACGTCCGAGCCGCGCACGTTCTCCTCGATCTTGACGCGCGTCTCGCCGTTCTTGAACGTGCCCACCAGCGCACGCCCGAGGTTGATGTTCAGCCCGCCGGCGATCTCCTGGGCGAGCGGGCGGTTGGCGTTGCCGCTGAAGATCTGAAGTCTGCCTTCCATCACTTTGTGGTGTGGGTGGTGAGCGTACGGAGCGCGCTCGCGACACACACTGATAAACGACGTATCACGAGCTCAGGAGCCTCGCACGTGGGCGAACGGCCCCACATCGGCGCCGGCGGGGATCTCCGCCGACTCGGCGACGCTGTGGCGCACCTGGGCGCCATCGCCGACGCGCGTGTCCACGAGCGTGGTGTGCGGCCCGATCAGGCAGCGCGCGCCGACGCTGGTCTTCCCTCTGAGGACCGTGCCCGGCTCGAGCCGCGTGTCGGGCCCCACTGTGACTCCCACGTCGATGTAGGTCGCCGCCGGGTCGACCACGGTCACTCCGCTGCGCATCAGCCCCTCGAGCAGCCGCCGCCGCAGCGCCGCCTCGGCCTCGGCTAGCTGGACGCGGTCGTTCACGCCGAGCCCCTCCACGGCATCGGCGACGAGCGCGACCGCCGCCCCCGGCCCGCGGTCGGCGACCGCCAGGGCGATGGCGCTGGTCAGGTAGTACTCGCCCTTGACCGGGCTGCGCTCGATGCGGTCGAGCGCCTCCCACAGCCAGGCGGCGTCGAAGACCATCAGCCCGCTGTTGACCTCGGTGATCGCGCGCTGCTCGGGGGTCGCGTCGCGCTCTTCCACCAGCGCTGTGACGCGCCCCTGGGCATCGCGGACCACCCGGCCGTATCCGGTGGGCGGGTGGGCGTGGAAGCTGAGCAGCGCCACCAGCGCGCCGCTCGCGCGCCGCAGCTCCAGCAGCCGCCCGGCGGTCTTCGGCGTCAGCAGCGGCACGTCGCCCAGCAGCACCAGCACCTCGTCGGTGCGGCCGCGCAGCGCATCGCGCGCCTGCAGGACGGCGTGGGCGGTGCCGAGGCGCTCGGCCTGGACCACGTAGCGGTACGGCTGCCCGGCCGGGCTGGCCTCGCCACACACCGCGCGCACCTGCTCGATGGTATCGGCCGCGAGCACCACGGCGGTCTCGACGGCGTCGAGCGCATTGGCGACGGCGAGCACGTGGGCCAGCATGGGGCGGCCGCAGAGCGGGTGGAGCACCTTCGGCAGCGCCGAGCGCATACGCGTGCCCTCACCGGCGGCGAGGACGACTGTTCCGAGCGTCATCTAACAATGAAGCACAGTGAAGTACCACTTCACTGTGCCAGCTGCGCCCCATGGCCGTGGCAGGCCGGACTGCATCTCGGCGACACCTTCAGCTGAATGAGGCATTGCCTTCGCTACCACAAAAAGTGGCTGCCGGGCCAGGACTCGAACCTGGACAAACGGATCCAAAGTCCGTCGTGCTGCCATTACACAACCCGGCACCGATTGGACACCCTTAGTGCGTATTATAGCATGTGGACGAAGCCAGGCCAACGGGGGCGCGCGGCCACGCCGCGCAGTCGGCCTGTGGCGGCACGCCCGGCCGCGCTATAGCGCGATCAGCCCCTGGCGCGCCGCGCGGTTGACCGCGTCGGTGCGGCTCACGGCGCCGAGCTTGGCGAAGATCGACGAGAGGTGGAACTTGACGGTGTGCTCGCTGATCTGCAGCTGGCGGGCGATCAGCTTGTTGGAGAGCCCCTGGCTGACGAGGTCGAGCACCTCGCGCTCGCGGGCGGTGAGCTGCTCCGTCGCCTCCCCTGCCGGCTGCTCCAGCGCCGGCGGCCGGCTCAGCAGCCGCGCGGCCAGCGACGGCGCCAGGGCAACCAGGCCGCCGGCTGCAGCGCGCACCGCGGCGGCCAGCTCCTCTGGCCCCGCGTCGGGGGGCAGCAGCCCCCAGCCGGCGAGCGGCAGGCCGCGCAGCTGGGCGGCGGCGCGCGGCTCCTCCGCGAGCGCCACGATCGCCAGCCGGGCGTGCTCGGGCAGCACGCGCTCCGCGTCGGCGAGCTGATCGGCGTCGGCCAGCAGCAGCACGTCGGCGGGCGGCGCGCCGCGGAGCGCAGACAGGCTCGGGAGCTCGCCGGCCACCTGGAGGCCGTCGCCCTCGAGCAGCGCCCGCAGGCCGGCCCGCAGCGCGGGCGCCGCGGCGACAATAAGCACGCTGGTTACGCCTGGCTTCTCTTGAGCTACGTCCATCGCGTCATTCACAGAGCTTACGCGGTCAGGTCGCCCGCGTAAGCGCGGGGAGGCGTGGAGGGCCGCAGGCCCTTCCACGCTCGTTTCTTTTCCGCCGCTCTGCGGTGACTGTGTCGCCGCAGAGCGGCGGAGAGCAAGATTTCGGAAACCCCTCCAGCAGGTGCGGGGCCGCCGCGTCAAAGGAAGGTCGGGCCGCTAGCCGCGCGCGGCCTCGAGCGCCACATCGAGCGCCACAACCGCGCCGGCGCGCACGAGGTAGAGGCGGATGCGCCTGGCGTCCGCGCGGGCGGCGAGCGCGTCGCGCAGGGCGCCGGGGCTCTCCACCGCCTCGCCGGCCACGTCCAGGATCAGGTCGCCCACCAGCAGCCCGGCGCGCGCGGCCGCGCTGTCCGGCTCGACGCCGACCACCAGCAGCCCGGCGGTCCGGTCGGACCACGCCCCGGCGGCCGCGGCGGCCGGCAGCTCCACCTGCTGGACCTGCACGCCGAGCACGGCGCGCGGCCCCTGCGGGCGCTCGCGTATCTCGGCGGCCCAGGCGCTCGCGACGTGGCTCGGGATCGCCACCGCCAGGTCCCCGCCGAAGATCATCGCGTTGATGCCGACCACCTCGCCGCGGGCGTTGAGCAGCGGCCCGCCCGAGTTGCCCGGCGCGAGCCGCACGTCGGAGCGGATGTAGGGCGCCGTGCGCTCGCCGCCGCGCACCGGCACCTCGCCGACGGCGCTCACGATGCCGGCGGTGACGACCCACGGCTGGCCCCACGGGTGGCCGACGGCGAAGACGAGCTCGCCGACCCGCAGCTCGCGGGAGTCGGCCGCGGATGCTGCCGGGAGCCCCTCGGCCGGCACGCTGAGCAGCGCCAGGTCGAGCTCCGGGTTGCGCGCCACGAGCGCCGCCTCCATGCTCCGGCCGTCGGTCAGGCCGACGCTGATCCGGCCGCCGGCGTGGGCGACGACGTGGTCGTTGGTCAGGATGGCGCCGTCCGCGCGCCAGATCACGCCGGTGCCGTTGCCGCGGCCGCCGCTCTGGATCTGGACGACGCTCGGCCGCACGCGGTCCACCAGCGCGCTGATGAGCGGTGAGACGTCGCTGTGGGCGCCGGGCGGCGCGTAGATGAGTGTCATGAGTATACTCTCTCTTCCGCCGATCTGCGGCGGGATGCTATGGTCCTGTGCGCCCTCTGCTCGCGTGGGCCCGAGGGCGCCCTGGCCCCGCCGGCGCGCCCGCTGGTTGGAGTCGCGGGCGGGGCCTCGGCTGGCACGGCGCAGCGCTGAGCGGGAACGCGCCGCGGCCGCCGCCTGCGCCTCTTTCCGCAGGAGAAGAGCGGCGCTCGGGCGAGCAGGCGGCGCTACGTCCGCTGGCCGATGGTGAGCGTGAGCGTCGTGAGCTGGCCGCCGCGCAGCACCTCGACCGGCACCGCCCGGCCGACGCGATCGCCGGTGAGCAGCGCCTGGAGCTCGCCGGTGTCGGTGACCGGCTGCCCGTCCAGCCCGACGAGGATGTCGCCGAGGAGCAGGCCGCCCTGCGCCGCCGGGCTGCCCGGCTCGACGCGCATGATCAGCAGGCCGCTCTCCTGGCTGCGGCCGGCGCGCTGCCCCTCTGGGATGGCGACCGGCTGGCTGCTGATGCCCAGGAAGCCGCGCTTGACGTGCCCCTGCTGGGCGAGCGTCTCGGCGGTGCTCCAGGCGGCCGGCGCGGGCACCGCGAGCGCCACGCCGCTTATCAGGCCGGTGGTCAGCACGCCGACCACCGCGCCGGACGAGTCGATCAGCGGGCCGCCTGAGAAGCCGGGGTAGGGGGTCGCGTCGGTCTGGATGACCTGCTCGACGACGCCGCCGCGCGGGGTGCGCAGCGGGCCGCCGACGGCGCTCACGATCCCGAGGCTGGCCATCGGGCCGCTGGGCGAGGGCCGGCCGACCGCCAGGATGATCTGGCCGACGCGGGCGCCCTCGGACGCGCGCGTGGCCGGCTCCAGGTTCAGGTCGGCCACCTTGAGCAGCGCCAGGTCGCTGGCTGGGTCGCGCCCGGCGAACTGCGCCGCGAGCGTGCGGCCGTCGTCGGTCTGGATGGTCAGGTCCTCCTCGCGCTCGAGCACGTGGTCGGCGGTGAGGACCTGGCCGGGGGCGACGACGACGCCGCTGGCGGGGTGGCGCTGGCGGCCGTTGACGAGCACGATCGCCTTGCGGGCGCGGTCCACGGCGTCGGCGAGCTGGCTGGAGAGGGCGCCGAGCGGGTCGGCGGGGGGGATGGGGCTAGTCATCGGGTTGCTCCTTCTGTCCACGGAGGTCACGGAGGGTGTTCCGCGCCCCGGCGGCTTTGTGGGGGCAGTATATGCCTCGCGGGGGCGCGCCGCATCAGACGGACCGGCGGGGGCGCACCTGGAAAAACGGGCAGGTGGGCTTTGCTATAATGCGCCCTCGACGATCGCCTTCGTTCTCCATGCGGAAAGGAAGCTCGCGATGGCCTTCTTCGACATGCCGCTCGAGCAGCTGCGCAGCTACGCGCCGCCGCGCGAGGAGCCCGCCGACTTCGACGCCTTCTGGGAGGCGACGCTGCGCGAGGCCGCGGCCCGGCCGCTCGAGGCGCGCTTCGAGCCCTACGACGCCGGCCTGCGCACCGTCGAGACCTACGATGTGACCTTCGCCGGGTACGGCGGGCAGCCGATCAAGGGCTGGC
Organism: uncultured Roseiflexaceae bacterium; assembly: GCA_937974195.1. Lineage (GTDB taxonomy): Bacteria > Chloroflexota > Chloroflexia > Chloroflexales > Roseiflexaceae > CALJIC01. The sequence goes on from CALJIC010000011.1 coordinate 46,796, forward strand.
TGCTGCTGCCGCGCCAGCGCCAGGGCCGCCTGCCGTGCGTGGTGGAGTTCATCGGCTACGGCGGCGGGCGCGGCTTCCCGACCGACTGGCTGCTGTGGAGCAGCGCCGGCTACGCCCACCTGGTGATGGATACCCGCGGCCAGGGCAGCGCCTGGTCGCCGGGCGCCACGCCCGACCCGGAGCCGGACGGCAGCAACCCGCACTTCCCCGGCTTCATGACCCGCGGCGTGCTGAACCCGGCCACCTACTACTACCGGCGCGTCTTCACCGACGGCGTGCGCGCCGTTGAGGCGGCCCGCAGCCACCCGGCGGTGGACCCGGAGCGCATCGCGGTGACCGGCGGCAGCCAGGGCGGCGGGATCAGCATCGCGGTGGCGGCGCTCGCCCCGCAGATCGCCGCGGCCATGCCGGACGTGCCGTTCCTGTGCCACTACCGCCGCGCGACTGAGATCACCGCCGCGCACCCCTACGAGGAGATCGCGCGCTTCTGCCAGATCCACCGCGATAAGGTGGACCAGGTGTTCCAGACCCTCAGCTACTTCGACGGCGTGAACATGGCGGTGCGGGCGCAGGCGCGGGCGCTGTTCTCGGTGGCGCTGATGGATGAGATCTGCCCGCCCTCGACGGTCTTCGCGGCCTACAACCACTGGGCCGGCCCGAAGGACATCCGGGTGTACCGCTACAACCACCACGAGGGCGGCGCCACCTACCAGACGCAGGAGAAGGTGCGCTTCCTGCGCAGCCTGTGGGGCTGATGCGGGCCAGGGGCCGGCGGCCCCACGTGCTATAATCGCCGCAGGAGGCCGCGCAGCCGCAGCGGCCTCCTGCGAACGCCCGTCGCTCGTCGGCAGCCGCCGGCTCCGGAGGTCGCTCTCGCGTTAGCTTCGCGAAACAGCGCCGGCCGCCGCTCGACCGCTTTCCCGGAGCCCCGCTCTGCCCGTCCAGCGTGTCGAACACCGGCCGGCGCGCCCGCCCGGAGCGTGGCCGCCGCTCCGGCGCCGGAGCAACGCCGGCATCCTTCAGCCTGATATGTTCCCTGTGCGCCGCACCCTCAACCTCGCGGAAGCCGCCGCCCGCCCGGCCGCGGCCGCCGACCACGGCCGGATCTCGCGGCTGCTCGCGAGCGCCCGGCACAGCTTCCTGGCGGTGCCCTCGGCGGAGCTGGGGCGCCTCATCGCCTCCGAGCCGGGGGCGCTGCTCGTCTCGGGCGACGCCGTGTGGGCCGCGGCGATCGCCGAGCGCACGGCCCCGACGGTCGCGTGGCTGCGCGCCCTGGCCCTCGCCGACGGGCTGCCGCAGCAGGAGGGGCTGGACGCGCTGCTCGCGGCCTACCACGGCCGCCTGCGCGAGGCCGGCGTCGGGCGCGCCTTCTACGCCGGCTACGCCAGCGACGTCTGGCTGCGCGTCGCCCTCGCCGCCCGCGGCTACGTCCGCCACACCGAGGTCGTGAGCTACGAGAAGGTGCGCATGGACATCCCGGCGCCCGGCAGCCGCGAGGTCCTCGTCCGCCGCGCCGCGCCGCCCGACCTGGCCGCGGTGCTCGCCGTGGACCACAGCGCGTTCGCCGAGCAGTGGCACAAGGACCAGCACGCCCTCGGCCCGGCGATCGGCAGCTCGCCGTGCTTCCTGGTCGCCGAGCGGCCGGGGGCTGGCCCGGGCGGCTCCGGCGTCGTGGGCTACGCCTTCGTCACCAGCCACTTCGAGGGACGCCTGGTGCACCTGGTGCGCATCGCGGTGCTGCCCGCCTTCCAAGGGCAGGGGGTGGGCGTGCGGCTGCTCGCCGAGGTCGTGGCCTACGCCAGGGGCGCCGGCGCCCACACGCTCACCCTCAACACGCAGGAGGACAACCTGGCGGCGCGCCGCCTGTACGAGTGGTTCGGCTTCCGGCAGGCCGGCGAGCGGCAGACGGTGATGGAGTTCGCGCTGTAGCGGCGGCGCCCTCTTCTTCAGACGCGCGCTCGGGCGCTGTGGCTGCGGCGCTGGCTAGGGGCTCAGGTGCCGGCGACCCCGGCGGGACGCGGCGCACGCGCCGGAGGGCATCAGGGCACGGCGGACGCCGCTGTGGTATACTGACCGCAGATGGCCGCCCGGCAAGCCCCGACCGCGAAGTCTGAGAGTTTAGAGGACCGATGGAAACAATCAAACAGGTCGTCGAGCGCGTCGCCGTGAACGTCGAGTCCGTGATCGTCGGCAAGCGCAAGGCGATCGACCTGGTGTTGATCGCCCTGCTCTGCAAAGGCCACGTGCTGCTCGAGGATGTGCCCGGCACCGGCAAGACCATGCTGGCGAAAGCGATCGCCCGCTCGCTCGGCTGCACCTTCAAGCGCATCCAGTTCACGCCGGACCTGCTGCCCTCCGACGTCACCGGCATCTCGATCTTCAACCAGCAGACCCGCCAGTTCGAGTTCCGGCCCGGCCCCGTGATGGCCCAGATCGTCCTGGGCGACGAGATCAACCGCGCCACCCCCAAGACCCAGAGCGCGCTGCTCGAGGCGATGGAGGAGCACCAGATCACGGTGGACGGCACCACCTACCCGCTGCCGCAGCCGTTCATCGTGCTCGCCACCCAGAACCCGATCGAGTACGAGGGCACCTTCCCGCTGCCCGAGGCCCAGCTCGACCGCTTCCTGCTGCGCGTCCACCTCGGCTACGCCGAGAAGTTCGACGAGATCGCCATCCTGCGCCGCCAGCGCCAGTCTCACCCGATCGACTCGGTCCAGCAGGTGATCACCGCCGAGCAGCTCCTCGAGCTGCAGGAGCGCATCAAGGAGATCTATATCGACGAGCTGATCGAGGACTACATCGTCTCGCTCGTCACCGCCACCCGCAACCACGAGGATGTCTACCTCGGCGCCAGCGCCCGTGGCTCGCTGGCGCTGTTCCGCGCCGCCCAGGCCCAGGCCGCGCTGGCCGGCCGCGACTACGTCATCCCGGACGATGTCAAGGCGCTCGCGGAGCCGGTGCTGGCCCACCGGCTGATCGTCAGCCCGGCGGCGCGCATTCGCAACGTCACCGCTTCGACGGTGATGCAGGATATACTGAGCGCTGTGCCCGTTCCGGGCGCCCGCGCGGGGCGCTTCGAGCGCGCGCCGGCCGCAGGTGTGTAGCAGCGCCTGTTGGGGCGCCTCTCCGTGCGGGCGGCCGCACGCCTGCGCTGTGGTGCGAGGAGGCGCTGCCTCCCGCGAACGGTTACTTCCACCGCTCTGCGGCGGTTGCCGCTGCAGGGCGGCGCGTGACGACTCATGTATATTCCACAATCGCCATATCTCCAGCTGCTCGAAGACCGGATCAAGATCGAGAACATCCCCTTCAGCGATCGCGGCTCGCGCCTGCTGGTCTACGCCTCCCGGGGCTCCCCACCCTGCCTGTACCTCAAGCTCGCCGAACGTCTCACCGCACTCACCCCCGGCCTCTCCGTCTACCGCAACCGCCCGCCCTTCATCCAGAACCTGTGCCTCGTCGACGCAGAGGGCCGCCCGCTCGACTTCACCTGGACCACCTACCCGCACGCAATCGTCTTCCAGACCGTCGTCGGCGAGTTCGTGCTCACCTTCCAGGACGAGCGCACCCTCAGCTTCGGCGTGCCGGCGTCCACCCCGTGCGGCATCAGCTTCAGGATCCTCCCCGAGCTGGCCCGGCCGGACAGCATCGGCGGCGAGTTCAAGTCCGTCCGCAACTGCGCCTACTCCACCAACGGCTCGGTCGTGCTCAACCGCGTCGATGACGTCGGCTCCGGCTACGACGTGACCGTGGTCGTCGAGGGCGACGCCGACACGGCGATCACCGTCCACGTCCAGGGCGGGCTGGACCTCAACCGCACCGTGCAGCCGTTCCGCCGCACCCTGGAGATCGCCGAGCAGCGCTGGCACACCTGGTTCAGCCGCGTCCCGGAGGTGGCCGAGCCGTACCGCAGCCAGTACTACTACGCCTGGTGGGTGATGGGCAACAACATCCTCTCGCCCTACGGCCTCTTCCGCCGCGAGAGCGTCGCGCCCTCCAAGGCCCACTACGTCGGCGCCTGGCAGTGGGACAACTACTTCCACGCGCTCGCCTTCCGCTACACCGACGCGGCCCTGGCGCACGACCAGATCCGCTTCATGATCGACCACCAGCTGCCGGACGGCATGATCCCGGACGCGGTCTACGACGAGGGCGCCATCACCCACCTCGAGGTGCCGGTGGCCGCGGCCGTCACCAAGCCGCCGATCATCGCCTGGGTGGCCATGCACGTCTACGACGTCACCAACGACGAGAGCCTGCTGCGCGAGATCTACGAGCCGGTGGTGCGCTGGAACTCCTGGTGGTTCGGCCTGAACGACGACGACTCGGACGGGATCGTGCAGTACAGCCACCCCTTCTCCTCCGGCCTGGACGACAGCCCGCTGTGGGACGCGGGCATGCCGGTCGAGGCGGTGGACCTCAACACCTACCTCTGCATCCAGATGGAGGCGCTCGGCAGGATGGCGCGCGTGCTCGGGCGCCCGCGCGAGGACGAGATGTGGCAGCGCAAGGCGCGCGCGCTCGCCGCCCGCATGAAGGACCACTTCTACGACCCCGAGGCCGGCCTGTTCTGGAGCCAGCTCGACCACAAGCCCATCCGCGTGCTGACGCCGTTCAGCCTCTACCCGCTCTGGACGGGCCAGATGCCGCCCGAGATCAACGAGCGGCTGGTGCAGCACCTGAAGGACCCGCGCCAGTTCTGGCGCGCGCACCCGATCCCGACCGTCGCGGCCTGCGACCCGCAGTACAACCCGCAGCAGATGTGGCGCGGCCCGGTGTGGATCAACATCAACTATATCTTCGTCGAGGCGCTCGCCCGCGCCGGCTACCGCGAGCTGGCCCGCGAGCTGGCCGAGCGCACGCTGCGCCTGGTGATGGGCCAGAACGACATCTACGAGTACTACAACGCCGACACTGGCGAGGCGCCCCCGAAGGCCGCCCCGATGTTCGGCTGGTCGGCCTCCTGCTTCATCGATCTCGCCATCCGCATGAGCCGGAACGAGATCTGAGCGCCGCTGGCACAGACTGTGCGACCTCCAGAGGGTGCCACAGGCCGCGCCCCTCACTCCCGCATGGGGCGCCGGGGTGCGGGGGCGTGCCACATGAGGTACAATGAGGGTGCCAAGCACAGGCGCCGAAAGAATAACAAGGAAGCGGTCAACCGCCTCGCCTTGCTTCTCGCCGCCGTCCACCAGATGGCTACGATGACGTAGGCCCCTCACTCACGACGTACGCGGTGGATTTGGTCCCGCGCCCAATGCGATGGGGCGCGGGGAGGCTTCGTCTCCCCCAACATCCCTCTGGCGAGGAGCCTGCGCACCAGGCTCGTTGGCGCGGCTTGTCGTTCCTGAAACCTACTGACGTGCATAGGAGCCGGTCGTGACACGAACGATTGCTATCCTCCACTACGCCGGCCCGCCCACCGTTGGCGGCGTCGAGGCAACCATGGCCGCCCACGCCCGCGTGATGGCCGAGGACGGCCACCACGTGCGCCTGGTCGTCGGCCGCGGCGGCCCGACGCCGGGCGCCGAGGTGCTCGTTGTGCCCGAGCTCGGCTCGCGCGGCCCAGAGATCGAGGAGGTGTCCGCCGAGCTCGCGGCGGGGCACGCCGGCCCGGCCTTCGAGGCCCTCACGGCCCGCATCACCGAGCTGCTTGCGCCGGCCCTCGCTGGCTGCGATGTCGTCCTGGTGCACAACGTCCTGACGCTGCACAAGAACCTGGCGCTCACCGCCGCCCTGCACCGCCTGCACAGCGCCGGCCTCGCGCCGCACATCGTCGCCTGGTGCCACGACTTCGCCTGGCTGGACCCGCTCTACACCCCCGAGCTGCACGAAGGCTACCCCTGGAAGCTGCTGCGCACCCCCTGGCCCGGCGCGCGCTACGTCGTGGTCTCCGAGGACCGCCGCTCCATGCTGGCCGGCCTGCTGGGCCTGCCGCCCGAGCAGATCGTCGTCGTCACGCCCGGCGTGGACCTCGCCGCGTTCCTCAAGCTCGAGCCCGACACGCTCGCGCTGGCCCGCCGGCTCGACCTGCTGGAGGCCGACCCGCTGCTGCTGCTGCCGGCGCGCGTCACCCGCCGCAAGAACATCGAGCTGGCGATCGCCATCACCGGCGCGCTGCGCGCGCAGCGCCAGGCCGAAGGATGCGCCTCGCCGCGGCTGGTCGTCACCGGCCCGCCCGGCCCGCACAACCCGGCCAACGCCGCCTACCTCGAGCAGCTCAAGGAGCTGCGGCGCGCCACCGGGGACGAGCGCTCGGTCGTCTTCCTCTACGAGGCCTACACCGACGCCGAGGGCCAGCCGCGCCCGGTCTCGGACGCGATGCTCGCCGACCTGTTCAAGCTCGCGGATGGGCTGCTCTTCCCGAGCCGCTACGAGGGCTTCGGCATCCCGATCCTCGAGGCCGCCCTCGCAGGCATCCCGATCTTCTGCAGCGATATCCCGCCCTTTCGCGATACCGCCGGCGACGCCGCGCTGCGCTTCGACCTCGAGGCGCCGCCCGAGCAGATCGCCGCGCGTATCGCCGCGGCCCTCCAGGAGGACCGCCGCGCGGCGCTGCGCCGCCAGGTGCGGACCCAGTACACCTGGGAAGCAATCTACCGCCGCGATATTGTCCCGCTGCTCCAAGAGGAGCGCTCTCCCGCCGTCTGAATGACGAAGGGCTGTGGGTGGTCGACGACGCCGTCACCAGTGGGCCATGCACGTCCGTCGTCTGTCGCCTGAAAGGAGAGGTGAAGTATGACCGAACCACAGTACAGCCGGGAGTCCCAAGAGAGGCCCGCCGCCCCCGGCGAATACATCGTCCTGCTGCCCGTCATCGATATCGACGAGGCCATACGGCTCGCGCCGATCGCCGCGGCGATCGCCCGCTATAACAACGGCAGCGTGCTGGTCGTCAGCGTCGTCGTCGTCCCCGAGGACCAGTCGCTCAGCGACGGGGTGTTGGACGCGCGGCGGGTGCGCGCCGAGCTCGACGCCGTCCCCGCCTTCAATATCAGCGACCCGGTCTCGGTGCGCCCGACGGTCGTCGTGGCCCACTCGCTGGGCGAGGGCATCCGCACCGCCGCGGAGGAGCAGGGGGCCGACCTCGTGGTGCTCGGCTGGCAGGAGGACTCGTCCTCCTCCGAGCGCCTGTTCGGCCCGCCGATCGACGAGCTGCTGCGCACCCCGCCCTGCGATGTCGTCGTCATCCGGCTGCACGGCGAGGAGCGCTGGCAGCGCCTGCTCCTGCCGGTCCGCGGCGGGCCGCACACCCCGCTCGCCTGCAACATCGCGTTCGCCCTCGCCGACTACGCCGACGCCAGCGTGACCGTGCTGTACGCCTCCGACCCGCGCCAGCCGGACGACCTGGTCGCCCGCGAGAGCCTCCAGTCGCTGCGCTCGATGCCGCGCATCAGCCGCTGGCTCGAGCGCGCCATCCCCGCCCGCCAGGCGATCCTCGCCGAGGCGCCCGACCACCAGGCGATCGTGCTCGGCGTCACGGGGCGGCGCGGCGACCCGGAGGCGCCGATCGGCCCGCTGGCCGACCAGATCATGCGCAGCGCCCAGAGCACGGTGGTGCTCGTGCGCCACCGCATGGCCCAGGCCGAAGAGAACGCCCAGCAGCTCTGGCAGCAGCAGCGCGACCTCTCGGCCACGGTGGACCGCTGGTTCGCCGAGAACACCTTCAGCAGCGCCGAGTTCGAGGACATCCAGCGCCTGCTGGCGCTCAAGCGACAGCAGGGGGTGACGATCAGCCTGGCCCTCCCGGCGCTCAACGAGGAGGAGACGATCGGCGAGATCATCGCGTCGGTGAAGAGCGCGCTGGTGGAGGAGGTGCCGCTGCTGGACGAGGTGGTGCTGATCGACAGCGGCTCGGTCGACCGGACGCGCGAGATCGCCCGCGAGCACGGCATCCCGGTCTACATCCACCAGCACATCCTGCCGCAGTACGGCGCCTTCGTCGGCAAGGGCGAGGCGCTGTGGAAGAGCCTCTACGTCCTGAAGGGGGATATCGTCGCCTGGGTGGACACCGACATCAAGAACTTCCACCCGCGCTTCGTCTACGGCATCCTGGGGCCGCTGCTGCGCGAGCCGCGCCTGATGTACTGTAAAGGGTTCTACCGCCGCCCGATCCAGGTGGGCGAGTCGATCGCCGCGACCGGCGGCGGGCGGGTCACCGAGCTGACCGCGCGGCCGCTGCTGAACCTGTTCTACCCCGAGCTCTCCGGTATCGTCCAGCCGCTCTCGGGCGAGTACGCTGCCCGGCGCGCCGCGGTGGAGTGGGCGCCGTTCTTCACCGGCTACGGCGTGGAGACCGGCCTGCTGATCGATATCCTCGAGCAGCACGGGCTGAACGCCATCGCTCAGGTGGACCTGCAGCAGCGCATTCACCGCAACCAGGAGCTCCTCCCGCTCTCGCGGATGGCCTTCGCGATCATCCAGGTGGTGATGCAGCGCCTCGAGCAGCGCCAGCGCGTGCAGCTGCTCGAGCCGGTCAACCAGAGCATGAAGCTCATCCAGTACGCGGACAACGAGGGCTTCCGCCTCGAGGTGCGCGAGATCCGCGACCACGAGCGCCCGCCGATGGCCAGCATCCCCGAGTACCGCCGGCTGCGCGGGCTGCCCCCGATGCGCAAGCAGTAGGCGCCTGTCCCGTTCGGCTGCCGGCGGCGCGGCTGCCGTGTTCCGCGGCGCATACGCGAAGCCCGGGCTGAGAGGAGCTGTGTCGCTCCCCAGCCCGGGCTCGCTGTTCGCAGAAGTTTCGCGGTGAGGTTCGTGGCGCCAGGCGCCCCTTGGCAGCGGCCAGCGGCCTGGCATCTACCCCCCGGCGACGACCTCGCTGGGCACATCGCCGCCCGACGCCTGGCGGCGCACATCCGATCCGAGCAGCCCGCTGCGCCCCATCCGCCAGATCACCGGGCCCAGCCGGGCGCCGAAGCGCTCGATGAACTGCTGGCGGCTGCGGCTTGCCTGGTAGCGCTCGCGCACGAGCTCGGCGAACGACTCCAGGGGCGGCTCGCCGACGGTCCGCTCGGCGACCGGCGGGAGCGGCAGCACATAGAACTGCACATCGTCGAGGCCAAACGTCGCCGCCATGTCGACGAGCGCAGGCATCGAGCTGAAGCGCGGCTCCAGGCTGATCCGCCCGCGCACGAACATCCCCAGATCGTGCGCCATGCTCACCGCCTCAACCAGCGCTGCCCGCGCCTCCTTCACGTCGAGCACCGCCATGGCATCGAACGCGAAGCAGAGCCCCTCGCAGCCCTGGCTGCGCAGCGCCTCGAGCAGCTCCCGATCCAGCCGCTCGAAGTCCACGCTCGCCTCCCACCTGATCCCGAGCCGTGCCTCACGCAGCCGGCCGAGCAGCGCCCGCAGCCAGGCCCGGTCGTGTGTCAGCGGCGCCCCGGCGAGCAGGAAGTGCAAGATGCCGTGCTCGTGGGCGACGCTGCGGATCTCGGAGACGAGCAGCGCCGGGTTGCGCATCTGATAGGTGCCGCCCACGCGCCGCCCGATCAGCAGCGGCGTCCGCAGGTCGCCAGTGCTGGTGTGCATCGGGTAGTGCTCGAGCGGCAGCAGGTGCCGGGCTGGGAATGGCAGCGCGTCGAGGTCATCATCGAGCGCTAGCAGCACGTCGATAATAACGTTTTGTTCATCCTTAGAGGGCGACCGGCAGTGGTCGGCGGGCCGCAGCGCGCTGGCGACCTCGTGGCCGCTGGCCCACTCGCGCATGCTGAGGCAGAGGTGGAGCACCGCGGCGCCGCAGGAGGCCAGCCGGGGCTCGACGGCCAGCCGCGCCTCCGCGCTTTCGGAGACGAGCAGCGCGACGTGTGGTCGAAAGGTCTGCAGCGATGCCAGCCGGTCACCGTTTGGGGTCGTGCCACGTACCGCCAGGTCGTAGATGCGAACGATGTGGCGCTGTTGCTCGAGCAGGGCGGCGACATACGCCAGAGGGAGCGGCGGCGCTGCTGCAGTCTCTTGCGGATGAGGTAACGCGACGAGCGCGATCTTCACGAGTCAACCCTTCCAGGCACGTGCCAACCTGGTGACCTACCGTAACGATCAGTCTACCAGCGTGCGCTAATCCGGGTATGAACCCATGTGCCCTTCAGCTAACAATTCCTTCATCTCGCGCGGCCGATGGGGAAGTGGGAGGGCGTTGCCTCCCGGAAAACCGTGCCCTCCGCCGCTCTGGGGATAGAGCAGATGCGGAGGGCAGCTGGCCCCGCACAGCCGCGCGGGCGTGAGCCCGCTGCGCGACGAGTCAGGAGCCGACGGTGCGCTCGCGGCTCGACTGCGGGAGCGCGACGGTGAAGCAGGTGCCGACGCCCTCCTCGCTCTCGACCCACATCCGCCCGCCGTGCCCTTCCACGATCTGCTGGCAGATGGCGAGCCCAAGCCCGAGGTGCTGGTCCGGGCCGTTGGTGTGCTTCGCGACGCGGTAGAAGCGGTTGAAGATCTTGCCCAGCTCGGCCGCCGGGATACCGACGCCCGTATCGCGCACGCGCAGCCAGATCTCGTCGTCGTGCGTCTCCGCGCTGACGGTGATCGTGCCGCCGGGCGGCGTGGCCTTGATCGCATTCTCGACCAGGTTGGTCAGCACCTGCCCGATCCGGGCGCTATCGCACCAGCACTCTGGGAGCTGCTCCGCCACCTGGTTGACCAGCGTCAGCCCGCGCTCCTCGGCCTGCAGCGTGAGGCGGTTCAGCGTGCCGGTGATCAGCAGCGACAGGTCGCTCCACTGCGGGTTGAGCGAGAGGCGCCCGGCCTTGAGGCGGTTGAACTCCAGCAGCTCGGCGATCCGCCCCTTGAGCTGCTCGATCTGCCCGTCCGCCATCTGCAGGAAGTCCTGCTGGAGCGCCGTCAGGGCACCAGCGCGCCCCTGCAGCACGACCTTGACGAAGCCGTTGAGCGAGTGGAGCGGGTTGCGCAGCTCGTGCGAGACCATGGAGATGAACTCGACGCGCGCCCGCTCCTCAGCCTTCTGGCTGCTGATATCGTGCAGGACGATCGCGACCAGCGGGTCGGAGCTGACATCGTGGTGCACGGCCGACGCAAATGCCTGATAGTAGCGCTCGTCGTCCTCGTCTTCGCCCGGCGTATCGAGCTTCAGCTCGGCGACGGCGGAGGAGTTGCTGCTCTCGGCCTGCACGCCGGCGGCCAGCTCCACGAGCCGCTCGCGCACCGTCTGCCCCGCAACGGTCTCCTTGAGCAGCTGCTCGCCGAGCGGATTGGCCAGCACAACCTGGCCGGCGCCGTCGACCACCACCAGGCCGTCGTTGATATCGCGCATCACCGCCTCGAGCAGCCGCTGCTGGCTGTGCAGGCGGCTGTGCAGCTCGGCGTTGCCGATCGCGATGCCGGCCTGGGAGGCGAAGGCGGCCAGGTGGCGCGCATCGCTGCTCGAGAAGGCGGCGAAGGTGGCGCTGACCACGGTGAGCGCCCCGCGCGGCGGCCCGTCGCCGACGAAGAGCGGCACGCTGAGCACCGAGCGCACGCCGGCATCCGCGATCTCCGCGATCTCCGCGTCCAGCGCGGCGTCGGCGGCGATCACCGGGACCTGCTGCTGCATCACGCGGCGGGTGAGCGGCTCCGCCCACGGGCAGTGTCCGGAGCCGTCGGCGCTGTAGGTGTGGTGCTTCATGACGCCGTCCAGCTCGAGCGACAGCGCCATGGCGTGAATCCGCTCGGCCCCGAAGGTGTGGACGGTGCTGTCCACGATCTGGGTCAGCACCTCATCCAGACTGAGCGTGCTGGTGATGACGCGCAGGCCTTCCTCGAGGGCGTGGCGCTCGCGCATGCGCGCCCGCAGTTCGTTGGTGATGCGCTCCAGCTCCTCGACCCGCGCCTCGCGGTTCTGCTGCTCGATGCGCAGCTTCTGGTTCAGCGCCGCGTTCCGGCGCTGCATCGATGCGCTCGTCCAGATCGCCACAGCGCCGAACCCCAGGCTGCCCAGCAGCAGGCCCCACTCCCTGAGCAGCTCGGTGCCGTCGAGCGCCGGTGTGCCGACGTACCGCGAGAACAGGTAGACCGGGCCGAGCAGGAACGGCGTGACCGTTCCGACCGGCGTCTGCCCGTAGCCGGCGAGCACGCGCAGGGCGATCAGAAGATACAGCGGGAAGATCCCGTCGCCGATCGCGGTGGCCTGGGCCAGCAGCGCCAGCGCGAACAGCACATCGGCCACGATTGCGGCCCAGCCGATCGTCACGCGCGAGAAGGCCGCGCGCAGCTGGCCGCGGCGCTCGGCCACCAGCAGCGCCAGCTGCACGCCGCTATAGGCGATGAGGGCGAACCATACTGGCGTGGGCAGGCCGGAGACGGCGAGCCACCACGCCAACCCGAGGCCGGGCACAGGAGCGAGCGCGCGGGACAGCTCCATGCGATGGTCCGCGAGCCAGGGTCGAGCGCGGGACAGAAAGGCATCTCCAGCAATCATGGCTTTTCTTAATCCGCTCGAACGGCGGGTTCGGTTATGGGGCGACGCCTGTTCGGAGCGCACCGTCATACCGGGGCTAGACCTCGAACTTGTAGCCGAGGTTGCGGACAGTGATCACGTGCTTCGGGTGCTCCGGATCCTCTTCGACCTTGGTGCGGAGGCGCCGAATGTAGACAGCGACGAGATTGCTCTCGCCCTCGTAGTCGTACCCCCAGACCTTGTTGAGGATCTGGCTGGTGTTGAGCACGCGGCCGGAGTTCTTCATCAGGTAGTACAGCAGGCGGAACTCGAGCGGCGTCAGCTCGACGGTGCGCCCGTTGGCGAAGAGCACCTTGTGCTCCACCGGATCCAGGGTGATGTCGCCGTGGCTCAGCCGCACCGACGGGTTGAGCATGTCGGCGTTGCGCCGGCGCAGCACCGCCTCGACGCGCGCCAACAGCTCGGAGGGCTCGAAGGGTTTGATCAGATAATCATCCCCGCCGATCTGGAGCCCCATGACGCGATCCTGCAGCTGTGAGCGGGCCGAGAGGAAGATGATCGGCACGTCGGATGTGCGGCGGATCTGGCGGCAGATGTCGAAGCCGCTCGCCTTTGGCATCATCACATCGAGCAGCACCAGATCTGGGTGGTGTTGCTCGATCGACTGCAGGATGCTCGGCCCATCGTACGCCTTGACAACTTGGTAGCCGGCCTCTTCGAGCAGATAGGAGGTGAGCTTCACGCTTGGCAGATCGTCGTCAGCAACAAGAATATGCATCTCTGGGCTCCTCGGCACTACATGAATACAGGTCGAGGTTATGTGTGCTCCTAAAGTATGAACAGCGAATGTGATCGAAAAGTTACGCGACCGCAATACATTTCAGACTCTTCATTTTCATGACAGGGTTATGCTGTGGTCTCTCCGTATCCCTTGGAGGGGTGCGGGGAGGATTGCACCCCCGCATCTCCCTCTTCCCGCTGCTCTGCGGCGACTGTGTCGCCGCAGAGCAGCGGAAAAAAAGAGTCTGTGGAGGACCTGCGGCCCTCCACACCTCCCCGCAGGGGAGGTCAGTGGCGGGCTGCTCAGATAGCTTTCCGCCAGGAGGTTGAAGGGTGCGGCGCCCTCACGTTCTTTTCCGCCGCCTGCGCGAGCCGGAGGGCGAGGTGTCCTCCGCGATCCTTCGGGAGTTACGGAGCGGGGCCGTACGAAGCCCGCGTTCCGCAGCACCGCCGTGCGAAGTTGGACATGCCGGTATGCTACAATACCGGATATGGCAGAACGACGCACAAGCTCCGTCCAGTCCCCGCACGAACTGGACTTCATCAGCCACAGCGCCGCCCAGACGATGCGGGTCGGGCAGCGCCTCGGCGAGCTCCTGCAGCCCGGCGATGTCGTGCTCCTGCTCGGCGAGTTCGGCGCCGGGAAGACTCACTTCGTCAAAGGGGTCGCGCAGGGGTTGGGCTCGACCGACCTGGTCAACAGCCCGAGCTTCGTGCTGATCAACGAGTACCGCGCCGGCCCGCGCTTCGGGCACATGCCGATCTATCACGTCGACCTGTACCGCATCGAGCGGCCGGGCGAGCTGGCGGGCATCGGGCTGGACGAAGTGCTGGGCGGCGACGGGGTGTGCCTGATCGAGTGGGCCGAGCGCGCCGAGGGGTGGCTGCCGCACGACCGGCTGGCGGTCACGATCCAGCACCTGAGCGACACCAAGCGCGTGCTGCGGTTCGCGCCGCACGGGCGGCGCTACGAGGAGCTCGTCTCCGCCTTCAAGAAGATGGCCTTCGCCTGACTATGCTGCTAGCGATAGATACCTCCACCGCCCACACCGGCCTGGCCTGCTACGACGCGCGCGGCCTCGTGGCGGAGTGCGTCTGGCACTCGGGGCGCGACCACACCGCCCAGCTCCTGCCGCAGCTCACGATGCTGCTGCGCCACACCGGGCGGAGCCGGGAGGAGATCTCGGCGGTGGCCGTGGCCCTGGGGCCGGGGAGCTGGAGCGGCCTGCGGGTCGGGCTGAGCACCGCCAAGGGATTCGCCCTGGCGCGCGACCTGCCGATCCTGGGGATTGGAACGCTGGATGTCCTGGCCTACCAGCAGGCGCGGCCGGGCATGCCGGTCTACCCGCTCATCCGGCTCGGCCGCGAGCGCTACGCCGTCGCGGCGTACGGGGTCGGCGACGCCGAGCGCCGGGCGGCGAAGCCGCGCAACACCACGCTGCTCGAGCTCTGCGCCGAGATCGGCGGCCAGGCGCTGTTCTGCGGCGACATCGACGGCGACGTCCAGGAGGTGCTGCGCGGCCAGCTTGGCGACCGCGCCCGCTTCCCGACGCCGGCCGCCAACCAGCGCCGCCCCGGCTTCCTGGCCGAGCTGGCGTGGCGCCGGCTCCAGGCCGGGGACGTCGACGACGTCGCGACGCTCGAGCCGATCTACCTCGGACAGCCGGTGAAGACCGTGGCCTGACTCACAAGGACTTGCCTCGATGACACTGCGCGCGCTGAGGATCTCACTCGCCACCGGCAGCTCGCAGCTCGAAGCGCTGCCGCGGGACGTCTCAAACAACTACCTCGGCGGACGCGGCGCAGCCGCCTGGCTGCTCGCGACGAGCCTCGACCCAGACACCGGCCCGCTCTCGCCCGACAACCTGCTGATCTTCAGCGCGGGGCCGCTCGCCGGGGTCTCCCCGATCGCCTCCGGCGGCTTCGTGGTGACCACGCGCTCGCCGCTCACCCGCTCGATCGCTCACTCGTGGGGGCTCGGCGGCTGGGGCGCGGCGCTGCGGCGGGCCGGGTATGATCTGCTGGCGGTCACCGGCCAGAGCCCGGAGTGGTGTGTCATTCAGATCGACGGCGAGCAGGTGCGGCTCCTTCCGGCGCAGCATCTGCTCGGCCTGGACACGGTGGCGACGGCGCAGGCCATCCGCGGGCAGCTGGGCGACGACTTCCTGACGGTGTGCGTCGGGCCGGCCGGCGAGGCGGGCGTGGCCTACGCGAGCATCGTCGGCGAGGGCGCGTACCCGGCTGAGCCGGCGGGCACCGGGGCCGTGATGGCCGCCAAGCGCATCAAGGCGATCGCCGTGCGCGGCACCGCGTCCCTCGCGCCGGCCGACCGGACGCGGGCGGAGGCGGTGGCGGCGAGCATCCGGCGGCGGATCGCCGGGAGCGAGGTGGCGGCGGGCGTGCGCCAGGCCGGCAGCCTGTACTTCCTCAGCCACGCCGATCGGCTCGGCGCGCTGACGAGCCGCAACGGGCAGGACAGCCAGGCGCCGCAGATCCAGCAGCTGGCGCGCATCGCGCTCGCGCAGCAGGGGAAGCGCGCGCCGCGCGGCTGCGAGGGCTGCCCGCTGCCCTGCCACAGCGCCTTCGTGCGCAAAAACGGCGAGCCGATCGCCTACCCGGAGCTCGAGGCGCTGGCGGGCTTCGGCGCCCGCTGCGGCATCAGCAGCCCGGACGCGGTGATCGTCGCCAACGACCTGTGTCTGCGCCTGGGGCTGGACGTGGTCGAGACGAGCGCGGCGCTGGCGTTCATGATGGAGTGCCAGCAGGAGGGGCTGAGCACCGCCGGCACGCTCAGCTGGGGCGACAGCGACGCGCTGGTGGGGGCGATCCGGCGCCTGGGGCAGCGGCACGAGAAGCGCGATGTGCTCTCGCTGGGCGTGGGCGAGATGCAGGAGGTCTTCTGGAACAGCTCGACCTTCGCGCCGCAGGCGAAGGGGCTGGCGATGCCGGCGCTGGACCCGCGCGCGCTGCACGGGGTGGCGCTGGCGCTTGCGACGGCGCCGATCGGCGGGGACTACCGCTACTCCATGTTCTACGAGGAGCTGCTGCCGGAGCCGCCGGCATGGCTCTCGAACGACCCGGCGCAGCCGAACGCTGTGCGCAGCAGGGCGGCGCGCCTGATCTGGCACGAGCGCTTCGCCGCCGCGCTCGACGCCGCGGGCCTGTGCCGGGACCTGGCGCTGCTCGCGTTCCAGGTGTCGCCGGGCGATCTCGCCGAGCTGCTCGCCGCCGTGCTCGGCCGGCAGATGAGCGGCGTCGAGCTGGCGAGGCTCGGCGAGCGCATCGTGACGCTCGAGCGTCACCTGGCCACGCGCTTCGGCGCCGCGCCCGACGGGCTGCCGCAGCGCTGGAGCGGCGCCCCGCTTGACGAGCTGCTGCCCGACTACTACCGCCGCCACGGCTGGTCCGAGACGGGCGTCCCTTCCCCCGCGCGCCTGGCGGAGCTCGGCATCACCGGCCTGCCGGACTAGGGTGCACCACCCCCTCGCGCGCCGTCGTATCTGGAAGCTTAGACACTACCTTTGGAAGGCGTGCAGGTGCCAGCGAGACTGGCGCGCCTGCACGCCTCGTCCTTCCCTGCCCGTCGGGCGGGCGGAAGCCGGGGGCATCTACCTATGATGCAGACCTACGCGGATGATATCTTCGCGCCGCTCGACCATGCGGAGGGCGGGCAGCCTCGCCTCAGACCTGGCTCTCCCAGACGCGCAGGCCGGTGCGGCTGAGGTAGATCGGGATCAGCCGGTAGAGCGGGCTGGCCTCGCGGATGGCGCGCGCTAGCCGCCGGCGCTGGCTGGCATCCGGCCCGCACAGCAGCGTGATCGAGCCGCCTTCGCCCCCGGCGCCATTGACCTTCCAGCCCAGCGCGCCGTGCTCCTGCGCCAGCCCGATCACCGTCTCGGCGTCCGCGCTCACCAGCGAGGGGTGGAGCTCGCGCTGGGCGGCGGTGTTCTGCACCATGGCCCGCCCGAGCGCGGCAAAGTCCCCGGCGTAGAGGGCGTCGCGCGAGAGCTCCGCCGTGCGGCGGAGGGCCTCGAGGCGCGGCGAGCCGGCCCCCTCGCGCTCCAGGCCGGCGATCACCGTCTCGTGCACCGCCGACGAGCTATGGGCCTTGCCGAGGAAGACCAGGAGCAGGCGCGCCTCGAGCTCCCACCAGAGGGTGTTCGGCACCTGGATCTGCGAGACGACCGCGTGGGGGTAGGCGACCATGTCGATGAAGTTGATGCCGCCGAAGGCCGAGCAGAGCTGGTCCTGGATGCCGCTCTGCAGCCCGAGCCGCTCGGTCTCGACGCGGTGGGCGGCGTAGGCCACCTCGTGCGGGGCCATGCGGCCGGGGGTAAGCGCGTCGAGCGCGCCGATCAGCGCCACCGTGACTGCGGCGGAGGTGCCGGTGGAGGCGCCGGCGGGCACCTCGGAGTAGATCGCGATCTCGATCGCGATGTCGTCCGGGATGGGCACCTCGGCGATCGCCGCCTCGAGCAGCGGGTGGCGCGCCGGAGCCGGCTGCGTGGCCTCCGGCAGCGCGTAGCGGTCGCCGTAGTTCTCGGCGTGCAGCGTGATCTGGGCTGGCCGGGAGGCGCGCGGGAAGACCGCCACCTGCACCTCGACGTACGGGTAGACGCCGATGTTGAAGATCTTGCCGTGGCCGGCGAACCATGTGTCGGTCCAGCCGCCGTTGTCGCAGATGCGGATCGGGGCGACGCCGTTGATGATGCGCAGCGGGCGCTCGGGGCTGAGGTCGGGCATGGCGCGTGTCAGTCCTCGAACATCGAGCCGGTGAGGAAGAGGATCCCGGTCCAGAGCGCGCGGGCGTGGCGGTAGAACCACATCGCGAAGAGCGTCGAGACGACCACCAGCACGCCGATCAGCGGCCAGACCGGCACGTCGGAGCGCCAGGCGAGCGACGCGCCGGCGACGGCCAGCGCCGAGGTGGCGACCGAGTTGATCGCGATGCCGCCGGTGACCTCGCCGGCGTCGCGCTCGAAGATCACGCCGCACACCGGGCAGCGGACGTTCATCGTGAACCAGGAGCGGAACATGCGGCCGCGCTCGCACGCCGGGCAGCGCAGGCGGATGGTATGCAGCAGGACGCGGATGATGCGCCCCATAGCCGTGCCTTTCAAGGGCCGTAGCGCCGTGGGGAAAAAGAAAAGAGAACCGAGAACGGGCGCGGAGGCGCGGCCGAAGCGCCGTCTCAGCTGCCGATTCTCAGTCCTCGGGACGTGGTGGGCGATACTAGACTCGAACTAGTGACCTCCACGATGTCAACGTGGCGCTCTAACCAACTGAGCTAATCGCCCGAACGCGCCCATGAGTCTACCATTCAATCTGGAGATTGTCAAACGTTACGACGGGGCTGACGCGGTTGTGCTGCCCGCCCTCCACGGACGCTCTTTTCGCCGCAGAGCAGTGGAAAGCAGGAGAATCGGGGGAGGCCTGGCCTCCCCCGATCTCACCACCGCGCCGCATCGCGCGATGTCGTGCCGGTCTGCGGCGCGGTCAGGCGGCCTCGCCGCCGCACCTCCCTAGCGCATGACGATCGGGAGCATCAGGCGGGTGGTGCAGCCTGCCTGCACGTTCACCTGCAGCTCGCCGATGCCTCGGTTGCCGTACGAGTCGGTGACCTCCACGCGCACGGTGTAGGTTCCGCAGACCTCATACGTGTGGCTGGCCTGGGGGGAGCTGGTCGGCGCCGTGAACGCCGAGCCGTCACCGAAGTCCCAGCGGTAGCTCACGCCGGTCGCGTCGGAGATCTCCGACGTCATGTCGGCCTCGAACGCGACCAACTTGCTGTTCGTGGCTGTCAGCGTCTGGGTGATGCTGACCACCGGCTCGTCCTTCGCCCAGTTGAAGAACGTCCGCAGCAGCTCGGCGCGGCTCGTCGCGCCTGCGACGTTGTTGACGCCCTCGAGGCCGAAGCTGGTGTAGATCGAGCGCCCGAGATTGTTGATGCCCGGATGCTCCAGCGAGGGCTGATCGCGGCTCGCCACCGCTACGATGCCGCGCTCCAGGTTGTTCGGCCCAGGGTAGCGCAGCAGGCTGACATAGGGCTCCCGCTCCTCGGGCCTGTTCGGATCAGTGCCATCGGTGCTCGGTTTGATCTCGTCGATGTAGAGCTGGTTGTCCGCGCCGTCTGCCGCCGAGGCGCTCAGGTCGAGCACGAGGTTGCGGAACGCCGCTGGAGCTTCCTCCGACGAGATAACCGGCAGCGTCGGCGGGTCCTCGTTGGTCACGCTATCCTGCAGCCAGGTTGCCCCGAGAGATACGTTGTAGAAGAAATTGCCCGCGTCGGGGCCGGCCGCGTCCAACGCCCAAAACAGATCCTGCCCCATCGCGAGGAGGAAGCCGCCGCTGTTGACGTACTCCGTCAGGCGGTCCATGTCCTGCACGCTCAGCACCGGTATGTAGTTATCGCCGGTGAAGTAGATGACCGCGTCGTAGGCTAGGAGCGTGGTCACGTCCGGCACGGTGAACTCGTTCCCCGCCTGCGCGTCGACGTCCCAGACATCGAAGCTGTAGCCCAGCAGGGTCAGCGTGCTGGTGTAGTAGTCGAGGTAGTCGGTCGTGGGCGGCAGCCCGAACACCGGGTCGAGCGCGCTCAGGTCGTTGTCGAGGATCAGCACGTCGGCGAGCTTCTGCGCGTGCGTCACGCGCGCCCAAGCCGGCATGTGCGCGTCGTAGGTCGCGCCGTCGAGGATGATGTAGCCCTGGTTGTCGCCCAGGCCCTGGCTGGTCGTCGAGTCGAATGTGACCGTGATCGTGGCCTGCTGGCCCGGCTCGAGCGTCACCGAGGCCGGCGTCACGCTGAATCCGGGCAGCGGTGTGGTCTGGGTAAACCCGTTGCCGGTGAACAGCGTCGTGATGGTGTAGGTCTCGGGCTGTGATGCGACGCTGGTCAGGGTGACCTGGATCGACTTGCTCGTGCCGTTGGGGACGAGGCCGTAGCTCAGGCTGGGCGGGTCGAGGATCACGCCTGGATCGGCCGCGCGGGTCAGGTCGAGGCGTCCGGCGCCGATGTCGAGCGGCTGGGCCGGAATAGTCCGCGCCTGGTCGAGGTAGATGTCGGTGTACTTCGCGGTGGACATAAGCGCCGACTTGATGTAGGCGTTCGACCAGTCGGGGTGGATCTGACGCAGCAGCGCTGCGGCGCCCGCCACGTGCGGCGCGGCCATCGAGGTGCCGGAGGCCTGGCCGAAGCCGAGGTGGCGCGCCTCGCCCTCGGTGCCGGGGGCGTAGCCCTGCGAGAGGATGTTCACACCGGGCGCCACGATGTCCGGCTTCAGGACGTTGCCGACGCCGGGGCCGCGGCTGCTGAAGCCGGCTACCACGTCGGGCACGTTGCCGGCCTGGAACGCGACGGTGCTGACCGTCAGGGCCGACGCGTTGCCGTGGGTGGCGTACCAGGCGTTCATATCGAGGCCCATGCTGCGCGGCACGAAGATCGACGAGATCGTCACCTGGTCGGCGCCCGTGCCGGCGGCCATGTCCTGCACCGCTTCGCCGCCGGCTGCGCTGTTGTAGATCACCACGAACGTGGCGCCAGCCTGCTGGGCGTTCAGCACCTTGAGGCTGAAGTCGCATGTGCCGCGCGAGATCACCGCAGCCCGGCCTTGGAACGCGTTCGCCGGCCACGGGTTGCAGCCGAGCTCGTTGGCCGGGTCGACCGAGACCGCGGTGCGGAATGGGTGGCTTACCTCCGCCCCGGGCTCAAGTTGCTCGCCGAACTCGGCGATGCCGAATGGCCGATTGAGAAGGGTGGGGGAGGTCGGCGTGGTCGGCGCGCTCACGGAGGCGCGGTTGGAGGCCAGGGTGCCGCTGGTGGATGTCGCGCCGACGATGATGTAGTCGTCCGACGGGTGATCGGTAGTGCCGCCGCCGGGGCCGCTGTTCCCCGCCGCCATCGAGACGAACACGCCTGCGGCGTGCGCGTTCAGCAGCGCCTGGTCGAGCGGGTCGAACTCGCCGCCGAGCGAGTACGGGCCGGAGCCCCAGGAGTTGTTGACCACATCGGCGCCGTCGGCCACGATGTCCTCGAGCGCCGCGATGCCCTCGGTGGTGTAGAACGACTCGTCGCCGGTGACGCTGTAGTAGAAGACCCTATAGCTCATCACCCAGGCATGCGGCGCGACGCCGCTGAGCGGCGGCAGCTCCAGGCCGGAGACGACAGCGTCGGAGATGACGTTCCCGGCGGCGATGCCGGCGGTGTGGACGCCGTGCGAGGTGCCCTGCACGCCGGGCCAGGGGTTCTCATCGCCGGGGGCGGGCGGGTCCCAGGAGCGGAAGTAGGCCCGCGAGGCGATGATCTTGCCGTTGTTGTTGGACGTCAGGCCCAGGCCGCCGGGCGGGAAGTCGGGCGGGTACTCGTAGCCGGCGCCGCTGAACATCGGTGCGTCCTTGTGCACGCCGCCGTCCATCGAGGCGATCTTGATCCCCGCGCCGGCGTTGCCGCGGCCGCCGATGGAGGGAGCCTCCCACAGGGCCGGGGCGTTGATCAGATCCGTGCTGGTGTACAGCGCCGTCTCGTGGGCGAAGTCGAGGTAGACGTTCTTGACGTTCGGCAGGCGGAGCAGCGCCCGGCGCGCCTGGTCGCGGTCGACGCTTCCGGGGTCTACGCTCATGCCGTTGAAGACGATCTGGTAGGTTGCGGCCTCGGTGAGACCGCGCTCGTTCTTGAACGTGCTGACCGACGCGCTCGGCAGCGCGCTGCGCATGGCCTGTACGAAGGCGGTCTGCTCGCTGCGCAGGGCGGCGATGTAGCTGAGTGCGGCGGGCGACTGGACGTTCAGGCGGCCGTTCGCGTCGATGGACGCCTTGGTCTGGCGCGCCCAAACGGTGAGCGGCGCCGAGTTCAGCTCGACGATCAGGCGATGTGAAGTGCGCGGGCCCTGCGAGCGGCTGTCGCTACGAGGGTTGAGCGACCCACGCGCTTGCTGGAAGGGACTCTCGAGCGATGGCTTGGCAGTGCCCTGCGTGGGAGGCAGGGCCGTCTGAGCAGTAGCGGGGGAGACGAACGACACGCTGGCGACCAACAGGAGCACCAGCATGCGCGCTATGATGCGGAAGTTGCTACTGGACATGACCCTCACTTCATGTTGTGGGCCGCCTGCTGCAGGCGGTATGAGCGAACCCCGGTGTGATCCTGTGTCCTTGCTGGAAGAATCGAGCGTTCGATAGCGCCCCTTTCTTCTGCACGGCGAGCCAAGCCCAGCGGATGGTACCGCCACGGCGAGCGTTGTGAGAATGGAAGGAGATGGTTGCACACGACGCTGTGAGACTCGCCCTCTGCTAAGGAGGAAGAGCAGCGGGCATCAGCCACTCCGTTGGGTTGGTGAGGGAGATACCGCCTTATTCTACTATGGTGTGTCAAGAATGAGGAATGAGGGTGGACGCGGTCGTGTGCCGGGGCGTCAGGGGCGCTCTGGCTTCTCGCGGGCGATGGCGAGCCCGCCGGCGCGGGCGATCTCCTTCCGGCAGCGCTCGATCTCGTCGGCGATATCGCCCTGCCCGGTCTCGCGCAGGCTCTGCACGAGCTCCGCGAGCGCCTTGGCGTCCCACGTGCGCGCCACCCCCGGCGCGCGGATGTGCAGCGTCCCGTAGCCGGGCACGACCGCCCGGTTGCCGTAGCGCGTCGCGACGATCGCGCTGATGCGGGCGCGGATGGCGGCCTGCTCGGCGGTCAGCCGCTCGATCTCGGCCTCGACCTCGCTGAGGTCCGAGAGCGCGGCGAGGAGCTCTGGGTCTGCGGGTGTCACGGGGGTCTCCTGTTCTCGATAGCACATGTATTCTACTCTCTATTGTACCTCATTGGCGGGAGGTATGCGCGGCGCGCCGGCGGCGCTCGGTCCTGCGGCGGATTGACGGCCGCCGGGTTGTGTGCTACCCTTGCGCTATCAGAAGGAGAGGGCCGCCATGCGTTGGAGCGCCGCAACAACCTGCTGGAGATCGAGCCGCGGCGGCACGCTGCGCGCAGGACATAGGATCACTGTGCCCTGCGGCGGTCGCTTTCTGTAAAGAATTTTTCAACAGAGTGAGCCCGAGAGCCGTGGGCCAGTGCGGAGGCCCACGGCTTTTTGTTTGACAACACGCGCGAGGCTGCCGCCTGCCCATGTTCCCCTCGGGCGCGAGAGGAGCCTCATATGCGCAAAGACCTGCACGAGATCAACCGGCTGGCCTGGAACGAGGCCACGCGCGCGCACAACAGCCACAAGGCGGACCAAGCGCGCTTCCTGCGCGAGGGCGGCAGCACGCTGTTCCCCGAGGAGCTCGAGCTGCTCGGCGACGTGCGCGGGCGCTCGCTGCTGCACCTGCAGTGCAACGCCGGCCAGGACACGCTGAGCCTGGCGGCGCGCGGGGCGCGCGTCACCGGCGTGGACATCAGCGACGAGGCGATCGCCTTCGCGCGGCAGCTCTCGGCCGAGAGCGGCATCCCCGGCACGTTCCACCGCGCCGATGTGTACGACTGGCTCGAGGAGGCCGCGGCGCACGGCGAGCGCTTCGACCTGGTCTTCTCTTCCTACGGCGCGATCGTCTGGCTCTCCGACCTGCGGACTTGGGCGGACGGGATCGCGCGGGTGCTGGCGCCCGGCGGCCGCTTCGTCCTGGTGGAGTTCCACCCGTTCCTGGCGATGCTCGACGAGCAGGGGCAACAGATCGTGGGCGACTACGGCGGCGGGCAGCACCTGGCGTTCGAGAGCGGCATCGGCGACTACGTGGCCTGGGCGGGGGAGGCGCTGGCGCCCTCCGGCTACGTCGAGGGCGTGCGCGACTTCGTCAACCCGCACCCCGGCCACGAGTTCAACTGGGGCCTCGGCGAGGTCGTGACCGCGCTGCTGGACGCCGGGCTGCGGCTCGAGGCGCTGCGCGAGTACCCCTTCTCGAACGGCTTCCCGGCCTTCGACGGCACCGTACACATCGGCGGCGGGCGCTTCGCTCCGGCCGAGGGCCGGCCGCGCATGCCGCTGATGTTCGGGCTGAGCGCCCGCAGGGAAGGGTGAGCCGCGGCCGCTTCCGCACCGCCCCGCGCGAGCGACTGCGTCGCTGGAGCGGGATGCTCGAAAACCAGACCGAACTTCAATGATCCGAGGCAGAAAGCTATGATCATCGCAGATATCAACGGCCTCGTCCGCAGCTTCGGCGGCCGGACGATCTTCGCCGGGCTGAGCTGGACGATCCAGGACGGCGAGAAGATCGGGCTCGTCGGCCCGAACGGCGTCGGGAAGTCGACGCTGCTGCGCACGCTGGCCGGGCTGGAGCAGCCGGACGGCGGCGCGGTGACGCTACGGCGGGGGGTGCGGGTGGCCTACCTTCCGCAGGAGTACGCCGGCGCGCCGGGCCGCACGGTGATGGCCGAGCTGCTGGCCGCGCGCGAGGACCTGGCCGCGATCGAGGCGCGCGTCAGCGAGCTGGAGGAGCGCATGGGCGACCCGGCGGTCGCCGGCGACATGGCGGCGCTGGAGCGCGTGCTGACCGAGCACGAGCGCCTGGTCGCGCAGCTGGAGGCGCTCGGCGCCGCCACGGTCCGCGGGCGGGCCGAGGATCTGCTGCGCAGGCTGGGGCTGGACGAGGAGCAGTGGGAGCAGCCGATGGGCGTGCTGAGCGGCGGCCAGCGCAAGATGGTCGGCCTGGCGCGCTGCCTGCTGGCCGAGCCGGACCTGCTGCTGCTCGACGAGCCGGACAACCACCTGGACATGGAGCGCAAGACCCTGCTGGAGCAGGTGATCCGCGAGTTCGACGGCGCGGTGGTGATCATCTCGCACGACCGCTACCTGCTCGACGAGACGGTGAGCCTGATCGTCGAGCTGGAGCCGCTGGGGACGGCGGCGAACACGCGGGGCGCGCGGCTGCTGCGCTGGGAGGGCAACTACTCGTCCTACGTGACGCAGAAGCAGCTGGCGCTGCTCAGGCAGCAGGCGGACTACGTGGCGCAGCAGAAGGAGATCGCCCGGCTCGAGGCGGCGGTGGCGCGCTTCAAGCTCTGGGCGAGCATCGTGGTCAACGAGCGCCACATTCGGCAGGCGCGCACCAAGCAGCGCCAGATCGACCGGATGGAGAAGGTGGAGCGGCCGGTGCTGGAGCGGCGCAAGATGGCGCTCCAGTTCCGCCCGCAGCTGCGCGGCGGGGCGAAGGCGATCGAGCTGCGCCGGGTCAGCAAGGCGTTCGGCGACAACATCGTGCTGCTGGAGGCCGAGGCGACGATCATGAACGGCGAGCGGATCGGGATCGTCGGGCCGAACGGCGCCGGCAAGTCGGTGCTGCTGCGGCTGATCCTCGGCCAGCTGAGCGCCGACGAGGGCGAGATCTGGATCGGGCCGAGCATCCAGCTGGGCTACTACGCCCAGCAGCACGAGACGCTGGACATGGCGCAGACGCCGATCGAGGCGCTCAGGGCGGTGCGCCCGATGTACGAGGGCGAGGCGGTGGCGAAGCTCGGCCGCTTCCTCATCCCGTACGCCGCCTGCTCGCAGCCGATCGCCAGGCTGAGCGGCGGCGAGAAGAGCCGGGTGCAGCTGGCGCGGCTCATGCTCACCGGCGCGAACTGCCTGCTGCTCGACGAGCCGACGAACAACCTGGACATCCCCTCGGCCGAGGTGCTGGAGCAGGCGCTGGAGGAGTTCGCCGGCACGGTGGTGGTCGTCTCGCACGACCGCTACTTCCTGGACCGCGTCGCGGACCGCATCTTCGAGGTGCGCGACGGCGAGCTGCGGGTGTACGAGGGGGGCTACAGCTACTACGCGGAGCAGCGGGCGAAGTCGCGGGCGGCGCGCAGGGCGGGGTGATTGCAGCTGGGAGGTCTGGGAGAAGCTTCGTTCTTCCAGACCTCCCCTTTCTCCGGGTGCCCGCGCCCTCAGGATCTGGCCGGCGAGAGGCCGATGTAGTCGGCGGTGACGATCAGGCGGCGCTCGTTGGTCTGGCGCGCCGCGTCCCACGGGCCGCTGCAGGTGATCAGCGTGGCCGTGGCGGTGTCCGTCGGCACCAGCGGCGAGACGTCGTCCGGCGTGGTCTCGTAGCTCTCGCGCACGCGGTAGCGGTGCTCGCCGTCCTCGGTGATGATGCTGAACTCATCGCCGGCCTGGAGCTCGTGGAGGCGCATGAACGTCCCGTAGGGGCCGCCGAGGTGCCCGAACAGGACGATGTTGCCGGGCCGGCCCGGGAAGGCGCTGCCCATGAGCCAGCCGACGCCCTTGAACTGCGGGAGGTGCTCGTTGTGGCTGAGGACCACCGGCCAGTCCGCGCCGATGCGCTCGATGCGCACCCGCAGCGGCGGCATGGCCGTCTGCGGCGCCGGCGTGGGCGCGGCTTCGGGCTGCTGCTCCTCCGGCCCGGCCGCGCTCGCGGCTTCGGGCTGCTGCTCCTCGGCCGCGCTCGTGGCGGGCGCGGGCTGGGGTGTGGCGGCCGGCGCGGCGGTGGGCTGGACGAGCGGGACCTGGCGGCCGTCCTTCAGCACCAGCACCTGCTGCGTCGACGGCGAGGCCTGCTCGCGCCAGGCGGTGTAGCCGAGCACGCCGCCGTAGGTGCCGCCCGCCAGCGCCGTTGTCACGCCCATCGCGACGAGCGCAGCGCGCCGGCGACCCCGCAGCGCGACCCCCAGGCCCGCCAGCGCGGCGCCCGCGCCGATCAGCAGCGCCGCGATGACGAATGGGTGCGAGAGGCTCTGCATCTATCCCCTGGCCTTGCGCTGCGAGCGGATGAGCAGGGCGGCGCCGAGCCCGGCGGCCAGGGCGAGGGCGCCCGCGAGCAGCGGCAGCCACGCCGCCTGCTGCGCCACGGCCTGCGAGGCGGTGTTGGGCAGGCTGGTGATCTGCGTGCTGCCCTGGCCGGCGTTGGTCGCGACGTAGGACGTGCGGCCGCTGCACGGCGGCTCCAGGTCGCCGTCGATCGCCGCCGGGATGCCCTCGACCGTGACGGAGTTCGGGCCGGTCTGCACGATCAGGAACTTGCGCACTGGCGGCCGGCCGTTCACCCTGCCCTGGATATCGGTCGAGAGGACCTCGATCTCTTCGCGGCCGTTGCCCAGCCAGCGCTCGATCATCGTGCCGCTGAAGGTCACCGGCTTGCCGTTCATCATGCCGTTGAACGTGGCCGTCGAGTAGAAGTCGTTCGTCACGCTGCAGTCGCGCCTGACGACGATGGTGCCGGTCATGCGGGTGCCGAGGGGCGTGGTGCCGTCGATCTGGACGATGACGGTCTCGATGTTGGCCTGGGCGGCGCTGACCGACGGGGTGGCCAGGGCGGCAATCAGGGCGATGAGCAGGTGCGCGATACGTTTCATTGGACCCTCTCTGAGACGTCGTTCTCGCTAACGGGCTTCAAAAGCCGGCTGCTTGGGTTCACATCATCCGCGTACATTCATCCAGAGCCGGAGCCGGCGGTAGGGCTCTGGTTGGCCATCGCTGAAGAGCAGAATATCGACGGCGCGGCCTGCGGGAAGCGCAGCAGTGGTGACCCGACCTGCGGCTGAACGACCGCCGTCACTATCTCTCAGACTGAGGAAGTTCCACAGCAGCCAGGACGGCGCGATCGCGAGCGTTTCATCGAAGTAGCCATCTCGCGGTCCCTCTGCTCCTGCCTACTGATACGCCACACGCTCGCTGGCCTCGACGCCGGGCACAACATCAGAAACGTTCGACCGGCGCGCCCGGTTGGTGCAGCGCCACCACAGCAGCGCGCCCGCCAGCACAGCGACCTGTGCTGCGAGCCAGCCTGCGCCGGCCGCGACCAAGCCCACCTGCATCAGCGTGACGAAAAGCAGCATTCCGATCCCGACGCTGCACGCCATGATGATCGAGACCGCACGCAGGCGATCGTGGACGCGCAGATAGTTCACGAAGATCGCCAGCAGCACTGTTGGCGCGCCCGAGAGGGCGACCAGCGAGAGCAGCGTTGCACCCTCGGCGACGTACTCCGGGCCATACGCTTTCAGGATCAGCGGCCCGGCGAGAATGACCGCCGCGGCGATGCCGAGCGCCATCGGTAGCCCGAGCCGCGCCGCGCGCCACACCTGCACCCCGGCGCGCTCCGGCCGCCCGGCGGCCTCGGCGAACAGCGACTCGGCGATCGACCCGGCCCACGCCGCGATGCTGCGGCCGAGTGTCCAGACAATGAAAAACACCGCGCCCGTGCCTGCGCCAAACTGTTGGATGACGATCAGTGGTAGGACGGTGTCGGGCGCACGGTTGACCTGGTCGGCGAGATAGTTCACGAAAGAGTAGCTGGCAAATGGTGTTCGGAATGAGCGATTGAATCGCAGAGAGAAGCGATAGCCAGGCTGCGCGAGCGCCAGGAACGGCCAGAAGCTGATCGCGAGTGCTAGGATCGTAGCCAGCGTGTACGCCGTGACAATTGCGAGATACCCGGACATCCTGGGCAGAAGGACGATCAGCAGCACGATCGCCAGCGCTGATTGGATCGACATCTTCCACAGCGAGAAGCTCAGCCGACGTGCAGCCATAAAGACCCAGTGCATCAGCTGGGTGGTGGTTGTGCTGAGCACCAGCGAGACGAACACGAGCGCGGCGGTGAGGCTGGCTCGTAGCGGCAGCAGTTCCGGTCCCCACAGTGGCAGCGCTATCAGAAAGAGGCCAGCGAGCACGAGTGCGGCCAGCCCCGAGGTGATCAGCGAAAGATTCAGTAGACTGTTGGGATCATCGGAGTCTGCTAGGTGCCGTACGAGACCGTAACCCAGCCCAAGCTGCGCTAACCCAGCGAACAGTGTGGCTGCTGAAACAGCGCCCGAGGCAATGCCGACCTCGTCAGCAGCCGCGGCGTGTGCAGCGAGCATCCAGAACAAAAAGCCCATCCCTGCACCGAGGATCCGCATAGCGATCAGCAGGTAGGCGTTGAAGAACAGCGAGTCTTTCAAGTGGTGTCGTAGCCAGTTCACGTGCAGGGAGTCCTCATTTCGATCCGGTGGTCGATTCTATTCTCAGCGCATTAGCGCCAGATACTGTACGGGTCTTGAATATGCTCAGGGCTTCCAGGAACCGCGGCCTTCTCCGAGGGCCTGCGGGGCTTCACCTCCGGACGGCCGCCCGTAACCCGCGAGTGGTCCGGCACCGAGCATGTAACCACAGTGCCTGCGCCGATCAGAACATCGGACCCGATTGTGATATCACCGACGAGAATCGCGCCAGTGCCGATCAGTACTTGGCTTCCGATCCGTGGCGATTTCTCAGGTGATATAGTGCCGTTGAAACCATTCCAGGCAATCGTCACATTGTGGTAGATGGTACAGAACTCGCCAAGAGATGCAAATCCTGTGATAACAATGTTCTGCGGGTGTGGCAACCGCAATCCACGCCCGATAGTAACCGTTCCTGGAATATTCGAGTTGCACAGCAGCCACTGGAATA
>CALJIC010000012.1 GCA_937974195.1 uncultured Roseiflexaceae bacterium
CGTCGGCGACCGCGAGAGGCGTGTGCTCAACCCCACCGAGACGGTGGCTGCTCAGGAGAAGCAGCAGGAGATCGCCCAGGCGTTTGTGCGTTGGGTCTGGGACGACCCCGCCCGCGCCAACGAGCTCTGCCGCCTCTACAACCAGCGCTTCAACAGCCACCGGATGCGGGTCTACGACGGCAGTCACCTCTCCTTCCCCGGCATCAACACCTCGCTGCTGCGTGACGGCGACCTGGCTGACTACCAGAAAGGTGCGGTCTGGCAGATCCTCCAGCGTCCCAGCACGCTGCTCGGCTTTGCCGTTGGTGGCGGCAAGACCTTCACCGCGATCGCCGCGGCAGTGGAGGCACGCCGCCTCGGCCTCTGTACCAAGGCACTCGCGGTTGTCCCCAACAACCTGGTCGGTCAGTGGGCGAGCGAGGCCCGCAGGCTCTACCCCGGCATCAAGGTGCTGGCGATGGCCCCCGAGGACTTCACCAAACAACGCCGCGGCATAGTGCTCAGCCGCATCGCTACGGGCCATTGGGACCTGGTCGTCATCGCCCACACCAGCTTCACGCTGCTGCCCCTGAGTGCCGAGTTGGTGACGGCCTTCCGCGACACGGAGACCGACCGGCTGCGGGCCTACCTCGAGGAGCAGCGCGCCACCGCCACCTCCAGCGACGAGAAGCGCTCACTCAAGCAGATCGAACGGGCAGTCAGGCGGCTGGAGGAGCGGCTCCAGGCGATGGCTGACAGCATCGCCCGCGATAGCGCCCGCACCATCACCTGGGAGGAGCTCGGCATCGACATGCTCGTCGTGGATGAAGCGCAGGCCTACAAGAACCTCTACGTCCCAACTCGGCTGAGCAACATCGCCGGTCTGCCCTCGGCCCACAGCCGGCGTGCGCTCGACATGCGCATCAAAACCTGGGACCTGCTCCAGCGCCAGCAGAAGGTCGTCTTTCTCACCGCCACGCCGATTATGAACACCATCGGCGAGGCGTATGTGATGCAGCTCTACCTCCAGCAGCAACAGTTGGAGGACGTGGGCATCCATCATTTCGACGAGTGGGTCTCGTTGTATGCCCAGCCCAGGATGGCCTTCGAGATGAAGCCGGATGGCTCTGGGTTCAGGCAGAACACACGACTGGCGACCTTCGTGAACCTGCCGGAGCTGTCGGCGATGTGGCGCCAGGTGCTCAACCTGCGCACCAAGGAGCAGATGGGCCTGCCTGAGCCGGCCCTGGTCACGGGCAAAGTCATCCCGGTAGTTGTGCGGCCCTCGGCCACGCTGAAGCGCTACGTGCAGTCGCTGGCCGCCCGTGCCGAGGCCGTGCGCAACGGCCGTGTCGACCCGACCGTGGACAACATGCTTCGGATCGTCGGCGATGGGCGCAAGGCTGCCCTCGACATCCGCTTGGTCGTTCCGAAGGCACCGCGACCGCGAGTGAGCAAGATTGGCGCACTCGTCGCCAACGTCGCCCAGCTCTACCACACCTACACGCCGCTCCAGGGGACACAACTCGTCTTCTGCGACTTGGCAACGCCAAAGGGCAGCAGGCGAGGGATGGATGAGCCACCGACGCGCCTTTCTCCTGCTGAGTTGGCGGGCGAAACTGGCGAGGGAGCCCAGGAGGTCGAGAGCGCCGAGGAGCGCACGCTCAGCAACTTCGTCTACTACGAGATCCGCGATGGCCTGATCGCCCAGGGCGTTCACCGCGATGAGATCGCCTTCATCCACGACTGCGCGACCAAGGCCCAGCGCGACGCCCTGTTCGCGGCGGTGAACGAAGGCCGAGTGCGCGTGCTCATCGGCTCAACGACCAAGATGAGCACGGGAATGAACGTGCAGCAACGGCTGATCGCCCTGCACAACCTGGACTGCCCCTGGCGCCCCGGCGACCTCGAGCAGCGCCACGGCCGCATCCTCCGCCAGGGCAATCACTGGCCCCAGGTCTACCTGTTTTCCTATATCGCTGAGGGCTCGTTTGATGGCTACCAATACCAGTTGATCGAGAGCAAAGCCCGCTTCATCGAGCAGGCGTTGGCCGGCGAGATTACGGCCCGCACGATGGAGGACACCTCCGAGGTGGTGCTCTCGGCCGCCGAGATCAAGGCGATCGCCAGCGGCAACCCCCACATCGTGCGAAAGGTCCAGCTGGAGGCCGAGGTCGCCCGGCTTGAGCGCGTGCGAGGCGTGTGGCTCGACACCCGGCGCAACCTTCAGCTCGAACGCCACTTCAGCGAGGAGGAGATCCGCCGCGCCGAGGGTCGGCACAACCAATGGGAGCGTGCTGCGACACTCGTCGCGGCCCACCCCCACGAGCCATTCTGCGCCGAGGTGGCTACGGCTGTAGGCGGAGAACCATCTCAAACGATGACGGCGCGGGCCGAGGCGGGGTCGGCGGTGCGCAGACTCGTACACGACTACCAAAGCGCCGCGGCGTTTGGACGGCAGCGGCTGCGTGGCATTGTCGCCCGCTACCGTGGCCTCGATCTGGTCGTGCAGGCCCACGCGGTCTTCGCCGCCGACCTCAGCCTGGCCCTTCCCGACGGCACCACGCTCGACGCCATCACGGCCGCGACCGACACTGGTGTCTGGCAGAGCGCCGGCCGAACCATCAGCGAGATCCCGCACATCCTGGCGCGGCTCCAGGGGCGAATCGCCGAGGCCAACGAGCGCATCGCCACCATCGACCGGGAGCTGGCCAGGCTGGAGGTCTGGGACGGCCAGTCAACCTACGATGTGGCGCTGAGCGAACTGAGCGCCATCAATGCCGCCTTCGCTGCCGCCGAGGAGCAGGCCGACGCCGAGCAGGGTGCTTCACCGGCGGGGCCAGAAAGAGCAACGCAGCCCGGCGGGGAGGTAGCGCCAGAGGAAGCTCCGCTTGCTGAACTGCTTGTCGCGCTCGCCCAGGAGGAGCGCGCCGGCAACGGCTGGGTCGAGTGGCAGTCGGTCATTCCGCCCGCACCCGCCTCGCTCGCCTTCATGGCCGCCGAGGCCGAGCGCCGCGTTCGCTCCCACTCCTCGCACCTGGAGCCGCAGCGACGTGAGATGGCTGAGCTATCGGTGGCGACCGAGGCAGGCTCACCGCACACGACGATGATGAGCGCGGCTCAGTTCGGCCACACCCGCGGCCAACGACAGCCACAGCGCCCCGCGGTCAGCATTGCCCCTCACGATGAGGTGGAAGTGACCCAGCTCCCATTGTTCTAGCCACCCGTTACCGAGAACTGCTGCGGCGAGGGGTGCCAATACAACGGCTGGCGCCCCTCGTCCATAGTGGGAGAAACGCCAATGTACCGCCGTCGCGTACCGCCGGAGCTGCGCCGGCGCACCTGGACGGAGGGCAGCGTCTGGGAGCTGCTTGTTGCGGCCGATGCGCTGCTGTACCGCTTCACCTCGCCCCTGGCCGATCTAGGCATGACCGCCCGTGAGCGCCGACAGCTTCGGCGCGAGGTAGAGCTACTCAAGACCACGCCCATCTCCTACATCCTGCCCAACCAGCGATCACGGCAACGGCCGCCACAGCCCTGGCTCTACATGCGCCCACGGCGTCACGGCATCTACCGTGTGGGCGACGGCGGGCGCATCGAGCGCTACGGCGCACGCGTTCAGCGCCTCGGCAGCGGCAGCATCACTGAGCACGGCTGGTTTTGGAGCACCCTGCGCGGCATCGGCTGGCTATGCGTCGTCGCCGACGGGCTCCTGGTACAGAAGATTCGCCGGCAGGAGCGCCAGGAGATGCCAGTCACGGACCGAGACCACCCCGCCCCTGAGCAGCCCCCGGGACCACAGCAACTTTGCCTCTTCAGCGAGCCGTAGCAGCCTAGGCACTGCACATGTGAGCCGCGCAGAACCTACCAGCCGCTCACACGGCTGGTTCGGTGTGCCCAGATTTCGACAGACACCGGGAGGGCACAGCGATGGCTCGATTCACCAGCGAGAACGCGGCGGAGCACGGCCGGCGGGGCGGGCAGCAGTCCCACCAGCGTATCGAGGAGCAGTACGCCGACCTCGTGCTCTCCAACCCCTCGGCGGCAGGGAGGGTGGCCGAGCTGATCCGCCAGGGCTACCGGCTGGTGCTGGCGCTGCGCGTGGTGAAGGCGGTCGACCGGATGAACGAAGGGGGTCGCTGATGCGCATCCGCGAACTGCCCCTCCACGAGCGGCCCGCCAGCCGCATCGTCGACCATGGCCCCGACGCGCTAAGCGACGCCGAGCTGCTCGCCCTGGTCTCCGGCCAGCACGACCTGGAGGTCTGCGCCCAGTGCCTGCGCGACTATCACGGCTGGGTCGGGCTGCTGCGCGCCGATATTCGCGCCGTCGCCTCCAGTATCGGTACGCCACGCAAGGCCGCGAGCCTGAAGGCGGCCCTGGAGGTTGGGCGCCGCCTGGCGATTGCCGGCTATGAGGACCGCTTCCAGGTCAAGTCCCCCGCAGATGTCGCCAAGCTCTTTATGGTCGAGATGATGGCCCTTGACCAGGAGGAGTTATGGGTCGCCGCCCTCGATACCAAGAACAGATTAATCAAGGTGGCGAAAGTCTACCGTGGATCGGTGAATACCGCCATGATTCGCGTGGGTGAGGTGTTCAAAGAGGCACTGCGCCTTAACGCGGCCTCGGTAGTTATCGCTCACAACCACCCGAGCAGTGACCCATCCCCCTCGTCAGAGGATATTCTGGTGACCAGACAGATCGTCGAAGCCGGGAAACTGCTCGATGTCGAGGTGCTTGATCACCTGGTTCTAGCGGGAAACCGCTATACCAGCCTCAGAGAGCGAGGACTGGGCTTTTCCAGCTAGTGTTTTTGCCATGTCCAGAGTTTTGTCCAGAGTTTTGTCATATTCCCGATCGCACTTTCTGGCCCTACGCTAGAAAGGCAGCTACATTCGACACTCGGCTGCGCTGGCAATCCCCCATCTGGCAACCACGCAGCCTGAAGAGGAGACGACCATGCCCAAGCGACGCGCCCACGGCGAAGGCACACTGTCCTACGACGAGAAGCGCAAGCGCTGGTTCTACTACCTGCCCCGCGATGAGACCGGCGCGCGGCAGCGCATCAGCGGCAAGACCCGGGCGGAGGTGCTGGCCAAGGCCGAGGAGCTGAAGGCCAAGCGCGCCCAGGGCCTCGACCTCGACGCCAAGCAGCCCACTATCGAGCAGTTCAGCGAGGTCTGGCTGCGCGACGTAGTCAAGCGCACCCGCCGCGCGAGCACCCACGACGGCTACGAGCAGATGTTCCGCCTCTACATCAACCCCAGGCTCGGCAAGATCCGCCTCGACAAGCTCACCGCTGCCCGCGTCCAGGGCTGGATCAACATGCTCGTCGACGCCAGGCACAGCGCCGCGACGGTGCGCAACGCCTACCTGCGCCTGCGGGGGATGCTCGACGTCGCGGTGCGCTACCGGCTGATCAACGTCAACCCGGCCAAGGAGGTCGACTTGCCACCGCTCACCAACGACCGCCCGCGCGTGCTCAGCCTCGCCGAGGCCCGGGTCCTGCTCCGCGCCGCCGACGGCATGCTCGACCTGCGCAAGCTCTATACGACAAAGAACAGGCGGACCAAGAAACTGCCAAAGCTGGGCACGCGCTACGCGCTGGTCTACCACCTGCTGCTCGCGCTCGGGCTGCGCCGCGGCGAGGGTCTCGGGCTGAGCTGGGACGACCTCGACTGGGAAGCGAGCACCGTGCAGGTGCGCCGCCAGGTACAGGTGGTTAAAATGAAGGTGGTGGTCAGCGAGTACACCAAGACCGACGCCGGGCGGCGCACCTTGCCGCTCGCGCCCCCGCTCCTTGAGCGGCTTCGTGCCTACCGGCTCAATCAGGAGGAGGAGCGTGCGCTGATGGGGCCGGGCTGGAA
>CALJIC010000013.1 GCA_937974195.1 uncultured Roseiflexaceae bacterium
AACCGAGAACTTCAGAACCGAGAACTTCAGAACCGAGAACTTCAGAACCGAGAACCGAGGGACGGAAACCTTGGGTCTGAGTTCTTGGTTCTCACATTCTTGGTTCTCACGTTCTTGGTTCTCACATTCTTGGTTCTCACATTCTTGGTTCTCACATTCTTGGTTCTCACTAGTCCTCACGCGCTGGGAGCCTCGGTGATCATCTCGCTGATCGACTTGTTCTGCGGGACCATCGGGAAGACGTTGACCTCGCGCTCGACGCGGAAGTCGATCAGCACCGGGCCGTCGGTGGCGTAGGCCTCCTCGATCGCCGCCTGCACGTCCTCGGAGCGCTCGACGGTGATGCCCTTCCAGTAGTACGCCTCGGCCAGCTTGGCGAAGTTCGGGCCGGAGAGCGGCGTGCCGCTGTAGCGCTTGTTCTCGAACAGCTCCTGCCACTGGCGGACCATGCCCAGGTAGCCGTTGTTGATCACCGCGACCTTGATGTTCTTGATCCCCTCCTGGATGACGGTCGCCATCTCCTGGTTGGTCATCTGGAACCCGCCGTCGCCGCAGATCGCCCACACAGTGTCGTTCGGGTGGGCGATGGCCACGCCGAGGGCCGCGGGCACCGCGAAGCCCATCGTGCCGGCGCCGCCGGAGGTGATGTGCGTGCGGGGCCGCAGCCAGTCCATCAGCTGTGCCGCCCACATCTGGTGCTGGCCGACATCGGTGACGACGCGGTAGTTGCCGCGCTCGTTCAGGATGCGCGTGAGCGCGGCGTACACGTCGTGCGGCGGCAGCGCCATGGCCTCGGTGTCCTTGCGGCTGATGTACTGCTGCTTCGGCTGGTGCTTGGCCTGCATCTCGCGGATGTGCTCCATCCAGTCCGAGGCGTGGCCGTGCAGATCGGCGAGCGCCTCGCGCTCGGGCAGCTCCTCGAGGAGGGCCTGCAGCGTCAGGCGCGCGTCGCCGACGATCGGCACCGTCACCTTGACGTTCTTGCCGATCTCCGAGGGGTCGATGTCCACGTGGATGACCTTGGCGTTGGGCGCGAAGGTGCTGGCCTTGCCGGTCACCCGGTCGTCGAAGCGGCCGCCGATGTTGAACAGCACGTCGCACTCCTGGATGGCGCGGTTGACGTGCACCCAGCCGTGCATGCCCGGCATGCCGATGTTGAGCGGGTGGTCCTCGGGGAAGGAGCCGATGCCGTGCAGCGTGGTGACCACCGGGATGCGGGTCATCTCGGCGAAGGCGCGCAGCTCATCGGCGGCGCCGGACAGGATCACGCCGTTGCCGGCCATGATCAGCGGCTTCTTGGCGCTCAGCAGCAGCCGGATGGCCTCGCGGACCTGCTTGCGGTTGGGCTGGTAGGTGGGCTTGTAGCCGGGGAGGTCGAGCTTGATGTTCCAGTCGGGGACGGTGGTCGCGAGCATCGCGTCCTTGGTGATGTCGATCAGGACCGGGCCGGGGCGGCCGGTGGTGGCGATGTAGATCGCCTCTTCGAACACGTAGGGCAGCTCCTCGACCCGCTTCACCAGGTAGTTGTGCTTGGTGATCGGCATGGTGATGCCGGTGATGTCCGTCTCCTGGAAGGCGTCCTTGCCGAGCACGTGGCTGCCGACCTGCCCGGTGATCGCCAGCAGCGGGGTGGAGTCCATCATCGCGTCGGCGATCGGCGTGACCAGGTTGGTGGTGCCCGGCCCGCTGGTGCCGATGCAGACTCCCAGCCGGCCGGTGGCGCGGGCATAGCCCTCGGCGGCGTGGCCGGCGCCCTGCTCGTGCCGGCAGAGCACGTGGCGCAGCCGGTCGCGGTAGTCCCACATGGCGTGGTAGAACGGCATGATCGCGCCGCCGGGGATCCCAAACATCACCTCGACGTTGTTGCGGATCAGCGCCTCGCACATGATCTGGGCGCCGGTTCGCTTCTCTGACATCTGCTCCTCCCTTGGTGGGGCGTTAACGTTGGGGCGTAGCGCATACGCCCGTGCTGGGTGCCGAACGCCGCGGCACACGCGAGGCCAGCGGCCAGCCTCCGGCGGGCCAATGATCCCAACGCTGGGTCTTCCTGTACTTCCTGAAACGCTGTTGTCGAGCTTACCGCGCTGGTGCCGGGCGCCGCGGAGGCGGTCGCGGAGACTCAGCACGCAGCGGGCTGGGGAGCAACATCGCTCGTGGCCGCACCGTGCGGCGGAGGGCTGCCATCATCGGCAGCGGGCGGGCCGACGCTACCGTACGCGACGAGGAGGGCGTACCGGAACCGGAACGGGCGCGGGCGCCAGTTCGCGCGGCGCCAGCAGCCGCTCCAGCCACTCTCGAATTCGCTTGACCATTGTGCTGAACCCCCACTGCCGCGCCGTGCTACGATCGTCGCCGGCCCTCGCAGTGTGACCAACCGAAAGGCCCCTCCCTGACTCGGGAGGGGCCTTTACCGCATCGTGCTGCTCAGTAACCGCTTCCTCCCCAACACCTATAAGCCCTTAAGAATAAGGGCTACAATAAGGAGGAGGAGGCCGCGGAACGAGCGAGACATATGCACGAACACCTTACATTTACATCACGCCTGTGGAGTATACCGCAACTGGTGAAATGCTGTCAAGTGCCGCGGCGCACGTGTTGGAGCGCGATCCTGGCGCAGTTCAGCCGCGCCTACTCGCCCACGATGCGCGTCCTGATGCGGTGGATCGGGAGCGCCCCGCGCACGGCGTCCTGCTCCGTCGGGACGGCGGCCTCATCCGGTTTGTCGGAGAGGCCGAAGAGCAGGGCGCCGGCCGCGCGCCAGCGCTCGGCGACGGCCCAGACCTCGCCGGTGAGCACGAGCTCCTCGGCGAGCGCCACCTCGGCCGCCGCGCCCTCCCCGAGGCGCCCCATCAGCGCCGCTGTCTCGGCGAACTCGCGGCGGCGGAACGCCTTGAACGGCGTCGGGTCGCCGGCGGCCGCCTGGGCCGCGAAGCGCTCGTGGAAGACGCGCACGCCTGCGCTCGGCCAGCCGACGGCCTCACACGCCTCCGCCACCTCGGCCAGCAGCCGCTCGGGGCCGGGGGGCTGCGGGCGCGCCAGAAGCTCCTCGAGGTGCTCCAGGCGCAGCACCGAGCCGGCCACGATGATGCACAGGTAGCCGACGTAGTCCTGGTTGTCGGCCGTCAGCGGGTGGAAGCGCGGCTGGTCGATCGCCCGGTAGATCTCCGCGAAGCGCTGCTCGTCGAAGGAGTCGCCGACGACATCGCGCACGGCGTCGCGCAGCGCCCGCAGGCGCGCCCTGTCGATCAGCTTGTCGTTGCGGCCGCGCCCGCCGAGCAGCGTCTTGTCGATGTCGATCACGACCGCCGCCCGCTCGTCGACGGCGAACCCCTCGGCGTCGAGCCGGTCGGCGAACGCC
Source organism: uncultured Roseiflexaceae bacterium (assembly GCA_937974195.1). Taxonomy (GTDB): domain Bacteria; phylum Chloroflexota; class Chloroflexia; order Chloroflexales; family Roseiflexaceae; genus CALJIC01. The sequence continues at coordinate 3,359 of CALJIC010000013.1, forward strand.
GGCAGCGCCGACCAGCGGTTCGCGAACGTTATGTCGCCCTCCTGCTCGACGGCGGGCGGCGCCGCGTCATCGCGGCCGATGAAGCAGCGCGACTGCCAGCCGGTCACGTCGCGCAGCGTCGTGAACGCGCCGCCGTCGCTCAGGCGCGTGTCGCCGATGAAGACCAGGCGCTCGAGCGGGACGCCCGGCGCGGTGAGCTGGCGGGCCGCGCGGAGGATGGCGGCCGCGACGCGGGCGTACTCGGGCGCGCCCTTGCGCGGGGGCGGGCCGGGGGCGAGCTCCGCCAGGCCGGGGAGGCGCGCGTCGGCCGGGCGCAGGCTCCGGTAGGCCACGAAGTCCCCCAGGAGGTCGGCGATCGATGCGGTGCCGTAGACCTTCATGCAGTGCCTTTCGAGTCGTCAGTCGTCAGTATAGCACTGGCGCCATGATACTCGCTGTTACTGCTCCGCTGCGCGGCGGGGTTGGGGAGGCTGCGCCTCCAGCCTTTTGCGGCTCTGCGGCGACTTCGTCGCCACAGAGCCGCGGGGAAAATAAAGATCTCGGAGGGCCTGCGGCCCTCCGAGCCTCCCGGCGAAAAGCCGCCCTGGTAGACCTGCGACGCTTCGAAGCCCCAGCCAGAAAGAAGGTCTCTGCGAGCCTTGCCCTCCGAGCCTCCCGGCGAAAAGCCGCCCTGGTAGACCTGCGGCCCTTCGAAGCTCCAGCCAGAAAGAAGGTCTCTGCGCGCCTTGCCCCTCCGAGTCTCCCGGCGGGGGCGCCGGCCGATGGGCCTACGGCCCTTCACACCCTCCCAGCCCGCGAGGACGGCGGGAAAAAGGGAGAGTTAGCCCGCCGAACCGCCCGGCGAAGCGCCTGCGCGGGGCGGCCGCTCACAGGAGGCTCGCCAGCCGGCGCACGCCCTCCTCGATCTGCTCGGGCGTCACGGCGCAGAACGGCAGCCGCACGAAGCGCTCGCCATCCGGCAGCGCGCCCTGGTCCGGGTCGGCGAAGAACGCCTGCCCGGGGGTGAGCACCAGCCCGATCTCCTTCGCCCGCGCCACCAGCCCTCTGTAGTTCGAGTCCTGCGGGAGCGTGACGCTGAAGAAGAAGCCGCCGTCCGGCTCGTGGGCCTCGCACCCCTCGAGGTAGTAGCGCACCGCGGCGCGCATCGCCTCCCAGCGCGGGCGGTACAGCTCCTTCAGGCGCTCGATGTTCGGCTCCAGCCAGCCGCGGCTGATGAACTCGGCGACCGCGGCCTGGGTCGGCAGCACCGGCGACAGGTAGGTGCTCTCGCCCTCCTTCGTGACCGCCTCGATCAGCGGCGCGGGCGCGACCATGTAGCCGACGCGCATGCCGGGGCTGAGCAGCTTGCTGAACGAGGACATGGTGACGACGCGCGCCGGGTTGATCTCGCGCAGCATCGGCACGTCCTGGCCGCGGTAGCGCAGCTTGCGGTAGGGCACATCCTCGACGACCCAGAAGCCGTAGCGCTCGGCCAGCGCGAGGACCGCGCGCCGCTTCTCTAGCGAGGTGGTGACCCCGGCCGGATTCTGGAAGTCCGGCACCATGTAGAGGAAGGCGGGCACCTGGCGCCGCACCTCGGCCTCCAGCCGCGCGATGTCGAGGCCGTCGGCCTCCAGCGGGATGCCGATCGTCGTCGCGCCGCGCCGCCGGAAGGTCGCGATCGCCCGGTCGTAGCTCGGCTGCTCGGTGAGCACGGTCATCCCCGGCTGCACCAGGTGCGCGGCGAGCAGGTCCTGCAGCTGGAGCGATCCGTTGGCCACCAGCACCTCGCGCTCGCTCACGCCGTACTCGGCGGCCAGCAGCTGGCGCAGCGGCGGGTAGCCGGGCTGCTGGCCGTACTGCAGCACCACCGCCGGGTTGGCCCGGACGGCGGCCTCGAAGCAGGCGGCGAGCTGCTCGACCGGGAATGCCTCGGGCGGGGGCACGCCGCGGGTGAAGACGATCGTCTCGTTCGTGACGCTCATGGTGCTACTCCTGGCGTAGTTGGCAGTATGTGTCGATATCGCGGAATCTTATGCCTCATACACGACTCTTCCGCCGCAGACCGTCATCGCCACGCGCGCGCTCGCGATCTCCGCGGGCGGCAGCGCGGCCAGGTCGCGGTCGAGCAGCGCGAGGTCGGCGAGCATCCCTTCGCGCAGCGCGCCCTTCTCGCGCTCCTGGAACTCGGCGTAGGCGGCGTCGCGGGTGTAGGCCGCCAGCGCGTCGGCGAGCGGCAGCGCCTGCGCGGGGAGCTCCGCCGCCCACGGCTGCCGCGCAACGGCGGCGTGCAGGCCGAGCAGCGGGCTCTGGCTCACCACGGGCCAGTCGCTGCCGAAGGCCAGCCGCGCCCCGGCCTCGCGCAGGTCGCACCAGGCGAAGCTGTGCCGCCAGCGCTCGCGCCCGGCGCGCTCCAGCCAGACCGGGCCGTAGTCCGGCGGCACCGGGGCGTGGTAGGGCTGCATCGAGGCGATCACCCCCAGCTCGCGGAAGCGCGGGGCGTCGGACGGGTGGAGCAGCTCGATGTGCTCGATGCGGTGGCGGCTGTCGCGCGGGCCGTTGGCGGCGCGCGCGGCCGCGAACCCGTCCAGCGCGCGGCGGACGGCCGCATCGCCGACGGCGTGGACGAAGATCTGCAGGCCGAGCCGGTCGCACTCCGTCGCCAGCGCCGCGAAGTGCTCGGCGGAGAAGTTGGCGTCGCCGCGCCAGCCCGGCCGGCCGGGGTACTCGTCGAGCAGCAGCGCGGTGTACCCCTCGACCACGCCGTCGAGGAAGAACTTGACGCACCCGGCGCGCACCAGCGGGCCGTCCGCGACCCGGCGCATCTCGACCGCCTCCGCCAGATCCTCCGCGCGGGTGGCCGGCGTGACGTCGTAGGGGCAGTAGACGCGCAGCGTCAGCTCGCCGGCGGCCTCCAGCTCGCGGTAGATCGCCAGCTGCGCCAGATCGCCGTCCATGTTGTGGACCGAGGTGATGCCGTGTGCGGCGGCCTGGGCCAGCCCCTGGCGGAGCAGGCGGCGCGTCGCGGCCGGGCCAGGCGGCGGGATGAGCGCGGCGAGCGGGCCGAAGGCGCCCGGCTCGCGCAGCTCGCCGCTCGCGAGCCCGTCGGCGTCGCGCACGACCTCGCTGTTCGGCGCGGAGGGCGAGGCCGGGCCGTCGCGCAGCAGGCCGCCGAGCTCGAGCGCGCGGGTGTTGGCCCAGGCGGTGTGGCCGTCGAACGCCATCAGCAGCACCGGCCGGTCGGGCACCACGGCGTCGAGCGCTGTGCGCGGGTGGCGCCCGGCGAGCACCTGGTAGCGCAGGCCGTAGCCCGCGATCCAGGGCGCGTCGGGGCGGTCGGCGGCGTAGGCGCGCACGGCCCGCTCGAGGTCGGCGAAGGTGGCCGCCTCGCCCAGCGCGACCCCTTCGAGCTTGAGCGAGCCGCGCAGCAGGTGGTAGTGGCTGTCGATGATCCCCGGCAGCAGCGTGGCCCCGGCGGCGTCGACGACGCGCGTCCGCTCGCCGCGCAGCTCGAGGGCGCCGCCGCTCGAGCCGACGTAGACGATGCGGTCTCCGCGGACGGCGACCGCCTCCGCCTGTGGGCTGGCGGGGTCGGCGGTGAGCGCGCGGGCGTTGGCGATGATCAGGTCGGCCTGTGGCATACGGGCGCCTCTTTAGAACGATGCGATCAGCGCGTCGACGCGCCCGGGGCTGGCGTAGAGCCCGTCCGGGTCGGGGCACTCCTCGGCCAGCCAGCGCTCGAGCCGGCGCGACGCCTCGGCGTGGATATCGTCCGGCAGCGCCCAGCAGCTGCTGAAGATCCGGTCGCGGTAGGACACGACGACGTCGCGCGCCGAGCGCGGCTCGCGCTCGTAGGTGAGCAGCGTCCTGCGCTCGACCGACGCCCCGCGCTCGCGGAGGTGGGCCGCGAAGCGCTCGTCCAGGCCGCGCACGGCGTTGGCGCGGCGCAGCTCCGGCGGCACGCCCAGCTCGTCGAGGAAGCGCGACCACGCGTCCCAGACCTGCTCGGGCGGCGGGGGCGGATCGGCGGGGACGTGCTCGTCGTTGGCGAGGGCGATCCGGCCGCCGGCGCGCAGCACCCGGCGGGCCTCGTCGAGCACCACGCGCCAGTCGTCCACCAGGTGCAGCACGTGCACCATGATCACCGCGTCGAACGCGGCGTCGGCGAGCGGCACATGCATGATGTCGCCGGCGACCAGCCGGTAGCGCGCGGCGGGAAGCGCCTCTGCGGCCAGCTTGTCGCGCAGGCGGGCCATCATCGCCCGCGACAGGTCGACGCCGGTGTAGTCGTAGCCGGCGCGGATGAACGGCAGCGCGATGCGCCCGGTCCCGACGCCCAGCTCGAGGAGCCGCGACGCGGGCGTGGCGCCGAGGGCGCTCAGCAGGGCGTCGCGCAGCCGCTCGGCCACGCCCGGGGGGTAGCCGCGGGTCGCGTCGTAGTACTCAGCGGCACGGTCGAAGCTCACGCCTGGCATCGCTCTCCCTTTCTGGGGCCGCGCCCCTGCGCGCAACGGGCTGGGCCATGATACGACGTTCGTGGGGAAGCATGTCCGCGGAGGGCCTGCGGCCCGCACCTTCCGGCGGAAAGACGCCGCGGCGGCCCTCCACACCTTCCGGCGGAAGGCAGCCGCGGCGGCTCCCCGCACCGCTCTGCGGCAGAAGAAAGCGAGCGGCGCTCCAGGCGCGCCTACGACACCACGCCGGAGGCCACGAGCAGTTCGGCGTTGAGGATCGCGCCGCCGGCCGCGCCGCGGATCGTGTTGTGCGCCAGGGCGACCAGCCGCAGGTCGAGCAGCGGGCACGGCCGCACCCGGCCGACCGAGGCGCTCATGCCGCGCCCCGCGTCCCGGTCGCGGCGCGGCTGCGGCCGGTCCGGCGCACGGTGGACGACCAGCGGCTGCTCGGGGGCCGTGGGCAGGCCGCGCACCGGCTCGGGGACCTGCTCGACCGGCGGCGGCATGACCTGGTGCAGCCGCGCGATCGCGGCCACGCTCTGGGCGTGGAACGGCCGGACGCCGGTGAGGCACTCGAAGAACACGACAGTGGCGGCGTACACGT